>JAYTJE010000028.1:0-78698 GCA_043731355.1 Nitrospirota bacterium | reverse complement strand
TACCAACAGGCCGTTGAACCAGATCGCCTTGAATATCAATACATCCGCCCGAGGTCCGCGAAGGAAGGTGACCCCCACGGCACAGCAAACGAGGATAGCGATGAGCAGCCCAATGGCGAGCTTCGCCGAAGCTATAAAAGAATATATTCCTCGAAAGACGCCGGAGCGAGGACTCCCCGGCGTATCCGGCGAACCATTTTTATCCGGCGCAAACAAAGAGTTCAATTCAGCCATTTCACTTTCATGCAAGAAGCTTCTTTCCGCGGGTCCTTGGTTGATGAAGTCGCAATAAGTCGAAAAACACCCAATTCGTCATTCTGAGCAAAGCGAAGAATCCCATCGCCACTTTTTATCAATCCCAAGTGCCTCGTGTGGCGGTATGCGGTGCGTTGAATTATACACCCCTCAAAAGCGGCCGACAAGATTTTTTTTGGCAACTGACCGTGGAGGAAGCCCACTCGAACCTTGACAGTCTCCCAAAATTCGCTTAACATATCAAACGCTCGCTTACATATAAACTGTATTGGACTATCACTCGTCGCCCCAGCCTGCATTGGGCCGGGGAAGGGCATATGAACCTTAGCAAAAGCGCAATTACGCGGTTCTTTATTCCGCTCACCTTATTTCTCGGAACATTCCTTGCTATTACGGCAACGATTGACGATTACGGCATTACCCTGGACGAGGGCTTCTATATTAAAAGTTCTCGGTCTATAGAAAACTGGTTTGAACATGCGGCACATTCAACTGCCTATTTCACCGACGATGCCGTGACCGCTTCCTGGAAAAGTGCTTTGTCGGAGGACACGCTTTCTGGAAACGTTCATCCTCCGTTTTACAAGCTATCCGCGATCGTTTTCCGCCATTTTCCCGGCGGATTGTTCTTCGATAATATCGTTTTCCAATACCGGGTGTCTACAGCCTTCTGGGCTTCCATCCTGGTCGTAACGCTCTTTCTTGTTGTCAGGAGGTTGACCGGGAGTGCCGCGTGGGCGGTTCTCGGCGGCCTTTCCTATATTACGGTCCCCCGGTTCTTCGCACATGCTCATCTATTTGCAACAGATACGATCATTTCATCCCTGGGGTTTGCTGGATTTGCGGTATTCATGTTCGCGTCCCGTCCCTGGGTGCGCGTCCTCCTGGGGGGAATGTTGTTTGGGGCCGCGCTTGCCACAAAATTTACCGGCATTCTTGCCCTGATGCTGGTTGTGCCTATGATCGTCATAGCGGAAAACCGGAAACAATTTACAAAAGAGTATTGCTTCATGGTTTTGCTGGCCTGTTTTTTCTTTCTGGTATTCAACTTCCCCGTCTTGTTTAATCCACAGCGTGAACTTACTTTCTACTTTTCATCTTTTTTCAACAGAGCGCAGCGCATCCCGATTACCACGCTCTATTTCGGAGACGCCTATAACGGGCCTCCATTTCATCAGCCCTGGGTCATGCTGGGGATTACCCTTCCCCCGATCATGGTCGTCACCGCGATCGTGGGGATTGTCGGCGGAATCGTCCGGTTCATAAGGAACAGGGACAAATTCTCGTATGTAGCTCTGGCGCCATTTCTTGTATGCATGGCTGTATATATGCTGCCGTCAACGCCGAAGCACGACGGCATCAGGCTGTTCAGCAGCGCCTGGCCATTCATCGTCCTGCTGAGCATTTCAGGATGCTACTGGCTCCAGGAATTAGTACTGCGGAAATACAGGATCGGGATGACCATAGGCATTCTCAGCCTGGCGCTGACCGTCTTTCAACTGTACGCAAATCATCCCTATGAATTAAGTTATTACAATCAATTTATCGGAGGCGCCAGGGGCGCTCAAGACAAAGGTTTTACCGTTTCCTACTGGTATGACGCGTTCAATAAGGACTTTTTCCGTCGTGTTGCCGAGCTCGTCGGGAATGAAGAGGCTGCTGTTTATTCGTATCCGTTTAAATACTCGTTCGAAACCAATCAGGCGTACGGACTCTCACCGACAAAGCTGCATAGTGTGGAGGCCAATGAGGATTATAAGTATATATTGGTTTACAACCGGTTTTTATCACGGGATGATCGCGGGGCTCTGGGGCAATTTATGCCGCTTATTGAAATTACGGCTCCCGACGGGGCCTTCATCGGAGGCTTTTATCAAAATTTGAATAGGTCTTTACACTCTTACTGATATGCGCACCGATATTGCTCTCAACGAAGTCTTGCCGCTCTTGTCCGGGAAAACTTTGTCGGTAATCGTGCCGGTTTACAACGAACAGAGTTTTATTGCCGCGACGCTGAAGCGCATAAAACAGACCGGGCTGCCCTGTGAGCTCGTTGTGGTGGATGACGGGTCCACTGATGATACACGGGTGATACTGCGCGGGATCGAGGGCATAAAGCTTATCGAACACGAGCGGAACAGGGGCAAAGGCGCCGCCGTACGCACGGCGCTTGCTCACGTGTCCGGGGACGTTATTATTATTCAGGACGCGGACCTTGAATATGACCCTCGTGATTATCCGAAGCTGCTCGCTCCGATCGCTGAAGGGAAGGCGGACGTTGTCTACGGCGCCCGCTTCGGCGGAGAGGGCGCTCACCGGGTCCTTTTCTTCTGGCACCTGCTGGGAAACAAATTCCTGACGCTGCTTTCGAACCTATTGACGAACCTCACTCTTACCGATATGGAGTCCGGGCTCAAGGCCTTTACCAAAGACATTGCAACGCGGCTGGTGCTCAGAGAAAATCGCTTCGGGTTCGAGCCCGAATTTACCGCACGGGTGGCGCGGATGCGGGCCCGTATATTCGAGGTCGGTATTTCTTATACCGGCAGGACCTATGCCGAAGGCAAGAAGATCACCTGGAGGGACGGCCTTTCCGCCATCCGCTGCATCATTTTTTATAATCTTTTGCGAAGGTAAAAATGTCGAACTCGACGCGCGGTAAAACTGAAAACGACGGCACTATAAGGACCGTAAAGCTCGCTGCCTTTATTCTTATTGTCCTTGTTGTCTTTGCATGTTTTGCCCCGGATCTCCGCAATGACTTCGTTTATACCTGGGATGACGCCGGATATATTGTAGATAACGACCACATTAAAAGGCTCTCCCTTGAGACGCTCTCCTGGGCATTTTTCGGGGTGTATGCCAATTACTGGGCCCCGCTGACATGGCTTTCACTGGCGCTGGACCATGCTTTTTGGGGCCTGAATCCTCTGGGCTATCATCTCACCAACAACATTTTTCATGCGCTCAATGCGGGGCTGTTCTTTCTTCTTGTACTGCAATTGCTTCAGCGATATGCGGCCGTTACCACAACTGAAGACAAGAGGACCTTCCCCTACGGATTCAATCAGGCGTTCTATTGTTCCTTGCTGGCGGCGCTTTTTTTTGCCATTCACCCCCTCAGAGTGGAATCCGTTGCCTGGGCGACCGAGCGAAAAGATGTGCTCAGCCTGTTTTTCGGCATCCCTGCTGTTATGGCCTATCTCCAATATACCGAATCCGATGAAAAACATCCAGGCGCGCTGTCTTTTGCATTCTCCCGGCATTATTGGTTCGCGGCCGCTCTGTTTTGCTTTTCTCTGCTCAGCAAATCTACTCTGGTTACCTTGCCGCTGGTGCTGCTGGTCCTTGACTGGTTTCCGCTCGGCAGAGTGCGGAGGACCTCCCTGATAGTCCTTCTTCTTGAAAAGACCGTATTCCTGCTTGTTGCGGGTGCGGTAGCGGCGATCATTCTTTCCACCCACCAATCAGTCTCCATGCCGCTTGCCGAATCGGATATCCTGTCCCGTCTGCTCATTGCATTCAAATCCGTAATGCATTATCTTTGGTTCATGATCTGGCCGTTCCATCTCAGCCCGTTCTATCTGCATCCGGGGAGCATCAATTTCTTCAGCCTCGAATATACGGTTCCGGTCCTTTTTTCCCTGATTGTGACGCTTTATTCGGCGCTGCTCGTTAAACGCAAACCCGTTCTTCTAACCGTATGGTTGATTTATCTGATTACCCTCATGCCTCTTCTCGGATTTGCTCAGGTTTCCAACACCATTATGTCGGACCGCTTCACCTATATCCCGAGTCTGCCGATATCGATACTGGCCGCGCTTTCCATAACCCGCCTCGCCGCGGGACCGTCCGGTTCACGCGTGAAAGTTGCCGCCATCCTTTCAGGGACTGCGTTCCTGTTGCTTGCAAGCGCTTACCTTACGGTACGACAACTGTCTTTTTGGAAAAATGATGTGGCGCTCTGGAGCAGAGCGATCGACGTCAACCCCCACTTCTCAGGCAGGACCTACTTTATGCGCGCGACAAGCTATGTGCTGAAGGGGGAATATGAAAAGGCGTTGGCCGACATGGATGAAGCGATCGCTATTGCCGAACGGAAAAAGCGTTTCCCGATGGACGATCTGTATTCAGAACGGGCGCGCCTTCTTGCGCGCTTGGGGAAGTATAACAGCGCAATAGCTGACTATACCAAAGCCCTGCAGTCTGATTCCTCTCCGAAGCGTTCGGTGTATTATCGGGAAAGAGGTCAGTTGTATAAGGAGCAAGGGATGCTGTCTCGCGCGAATGATGACTTTCGATCGGCTGCAAGCATTGATCGAAATAATTTGACCAAACAATGAATACTACTTCAAAAACAAAAATCAGCCTTGCAATTGCATGCGCGGTTATAACCTTTATCGTTTTCTTGCCAACGCTGCAAAACGATTTTATCTTATGGGATGACGGTGGTTATTTTTACGATAATTCCTTTATCCGTTCTTTCGATATGCGGTTGTTGAAATCGGCTTTTATGGAGTTTCATCTGGGTAATTGGCATCCCGTCACCTGGCTCTCGCATGCCTTCGACTATGCCCTGTGGGGTCTGAATCCCCTGGGGCCTCATCTCACAAATAACCTTATCCATGCGCTCAACACGTTCATCCTCGCATTGCTTATCATGAGGCTCCTGGAGGTTTACCGGCAGACCGGGAAAAACAACGCGGGGTCGCAGCCGGTATTGAATGATACTGCCGTGATACTAGCCGGCGTAACCGCGGGATTGTTGTTCGGCATTCACCCTCTCCGTGTCGAATCGGTCGCCTGGGTTTCTGAAAGAAAGGACCTTCTTTGTTCATTCTTTTACCTGCTCACGATCGCGGCATATACGCGGTATGTGGGCGACATGAGCGCAAATACTTCCACGCGCGTATCAGCACGCATATTTTCCCGGAAGTATTTCCTGACAATAGCTCTATTTATACTTGCGTTAATGAGCAAGCCAATGGCGGTTTCACTTCCCTTGGTTCTGTTGATCCTGGACTGGTATCTTTATAAAAGAATACGGTCTCTCGAAACCTTCCGGACGGTATTCCTTGAAAAAATGCCTTTTATAATCCTGAGTTTTAGTGTAGCGCTCCTGACCCTCTTCGCCCAAGCGTCCGTTAACACCGTCAGCTCTTTAGAGCAAGTGCCCTTGGCATCAAGATTTACGCTGGCTGCCGGAGCTTTGGCATTTTACCTGATAAAAACAGTGGCGCCCGCACACTTGGTCCCGCTGTACCCTATTCCCCAGGAGGTATCTATTTTTTCATTCCAGTACCTTTCAGCGCTTCTCCTTGTCGTCCTGATCACGGCGGCGTGCATAGTCGCAATGCGAAGACAAAAATTATGGATGGCAGTGTGGGCGTATTATGTCATAACACTGGCGCCCGTTCTGGGTATTGTCAAGGTCGGTGACGCAGCGATGGCGGACCGGTATACCTATTTGCCGGGTCTTGGTTTTTTTCTTATTGCGGGTTTATCGGCGGTAAAAGTCCATGAAAAGATCTCGTCGGTAAACCAATGGGGCGGGGCCGTGCGGCTGTCAAGCTATGTCATTGCGGTAACCATTATCGCATTCCTCTCCTATGCCACAATACGCCAGATCGGCATATGGAAAGACAGTGTCACTTTCTGGACCTATGTTATTGACGAGTTTCCCGGCAGACTTCCCCTGGCCCATAATAATCTTGGAGTTGCGTATGCGGAGCAGCATCGTTACGACGAAGCAATAAACGAATTTAAGGCTGCTCTGCAAATCGATGCGGGCTATGCCGATGCCTATTATAATATCGGCGCTGAGTTTATGAGACAGGGGAGCTACGACGATGCGATTACCGAATTTAAAACCGCGCTGGCGATCGAACCGGATAATAGTAAAATATTTAATGGCTTGAGGATGGCCCATGCTCAGCGGGATCTTAATGGAGTTGCGACAGGCGAATATACCTCCGCTTCACAGCTGGAACGCGCCGATGCCGCCGCGCGCAACGATCTTGGCAGCGCATACATGCTCCGGCAGCGTTACCCCGAAGCGGTTAATGAATTTAAAGCCGCACTGGCATTTCGAGCGGATTTCCTTGAGGCGCATTTCAATCTCGGGAATGTGTATGCCGCCATCGGTTTATTGAACCAGGCGATTGCCGAATACCGCGCGGTAATTGCGCTGGATTCCGATGAACCCGATGCCCATTACAACCTTGGCAATGCGTATGCTTCCCTGGGTTCTATGGACCAGGCAATTGTTGAATACCGTGCGTCAATAGCACTGCGTCCTGATGAGCCGGATGCCCATAAACAGCTGAGCGATGTTTATTTGAAGCAGAACCGGTTGAGCGAGGCGGCAAGGGAGAGCGAAATAGCCAGGGAGCTTATTCCGAGGGGCAATTAAAGGTTTTTTGCCCCGCGCAGACGAAACCAGAGAGCTGTTAAATCAACAAGGCTTTTTACCGCGCCGCAAAAGGGGCGGACCGACGTGCGGTCCCCCTGTCGCCACGTTACCGGAAGAGCTCGTACGGTCAACCCGGAGCGCGCGGCCAGGGCGATGACTTCCACATCCCAGGTCCATCCGTCGGACCGGCATCTTTGCAGCAGAGAGCGGGCCGCGTCACCTCGGATCAGCTTGAATCCGCAGTTGAAATCACGCAGGGATATTCCGGTAATCCATCGGGCAAGGGCCGCGTATACGCCGCCCATAAACCGCCGAAGGAGTGATTGTGGACGCTCGATGCGGGAATGACGGCTCCTGCGGTCGCCTGTCACGAGATCGGCCCCGCGGGAAAGTTCCGCGAGAAACGGCCCCAGCGTGTCCGGAGGGGTGGACATGTCCGCGTCGCAAATCAGCACCACATCCCCTCGGGTAAGAAGCACCCCGGTCCGCACGGCCGCGCCCTTGCCCCGGTTTCGCTCGTGCCGGACGATGCGAATGTGAGCATCATCTGCCAGCCTGTCGGCTATCTCGGCGGAGCGGTCCAGGCTTCCATCGTTTACGATAATGATTTCCCACTCAAGCGGGGAAAGCCGCGACAGGACCCCGGCGAGCGCGCGCGCGGCGGCTTCCAGTGTGTCCTCCTCGTTATAGGCGGGGATAACGGCGCTGATCATTGTGCGGATGAAACCTTCGGCATTCTACAGCTTCTCCACCTTCCAGACAAGCTTGTCCCCGTCCTTGACCCCATAGGCAACCGACTTCCCGTCAGGGGTAAACACGGGATCAAAAATCCTCTCATAGGCCGGATGCTTGCGCAAAACCCTGCCGTTGGCGTCGGCAACAACAAGGAACCGTTTTTCTTTCTCTCTCGCCCGGTAGACGACCTTCCTGCCGTCGGGACTGAATACCGGCATAGTCACATGATCGAATGCGGGCCCGGCCTTTTCGTTCACCGCGATAAAGACTTTATTGCCTTTTCTTGCCGCGAACGCATGAAGACTTCCGTCCTTGTTATAGGCCAGGTCACCGGCCTCATCATAATACCGCTTCTTCGTGCCGTCGTTATAAAAGGCCTGGTGCAGGTAGTAACTGGTCTTAGTCGACATAATCATGCCGACGCCTTTCTTGTCCGGGCGGACCACGGGAAGCGCCATCGGAGCGTCATCCGGAAGACGTTCCTTTCTGTCGCCCAATATAAGAAAACGAAAAACAACGCCGGGTCTTTGGCGCTGCGCCGCGGCATACGAAACCGTAACGCCGTCAGGCCCGAATGTGGGAAATCTGATGGAATCATAGAAGTCACCCTGTTTGACGACGTCAAGCGTGTTGAAATCCAATTCGATCACCCGCTCCCTGCCATTGACCTCCTCGATCGCGCCTATCCGGGTTTTGTTTTCGTTCGTAAATAAATACTTCCCGCGCAGCACCTTGACACGCTGCTTCTCGAATGCAAGGTCGCTGACAATCAGCCGCTGCATGCCTTCAACTTTTGTCTTTTCTATCGTGTATATTCTTGTCGAATCGCCGCTGAACATCGGTTGATTCTGATACGTATCGCATCCCGCACTCATCTTGGTGCCGGATACAACGTGCCATTTGCCGCCCTGCCGCGCCTGGTAGGCGACATGCAAGCCGTCGGGGCTGAAGGCCGCGGACCCAACACTGTCGTACGGACCTTCTTCCGCGCCGTCTATCACCATCATCCACTTGGCCCCGGTCCTGGCGCCATAGGCGATTCGCCGACCGTCCTCACTTAAGAGCACGGTAAGAGTGTCGATCTCATCGTACGGTTTGCCCGGTTTGCCGTTGTACACCACATGCTTTTTGCCGGCCCTTTCCGAAATATAGGCCGCTCCCCCACCCAGTTTACTGAAATAAACCAGGAGCTCAGGGCTTTGTCCTGAAGGGATATTGGCATGGCCGGGCGGCGGGCCTCCCGAACCGGAGGGGATGCCGGCGTGACGAGGCGGCAACCCCTCTGACTGGATTGGTTTATCCAGTTCCGGGATCGTTGCCAGAAGCGTTGTCTTCGCTACAACCTCGTGCCTGGCGGGGGCTGCGGGCATCGCCGGGGTCTTTACCTGCTTCTTTTTGCACCCCGCGGAAAATACAAGGGGCATAAGACAGAGGATTGCCAGAACGAATACGGTAGAAAATCTTTTCATGCTCATTTCACTCCTTGTTTACAATGCCAAACAAAAACCCCGCCCGAAAGGGCGGGGCTAACTCAACAGGTGTGATGCGGGTATCGTTTAATACGAGCCGCCAGGCGCGTAATCGGTCATGAGGGTGGCGTCGCAAGATACCGCATCATTACCGCAGTTGGAAGTACCCGTCGTAAGCGCGGCCTCCGTGCCTCTGTACGGCCTCGGCCCGGCTACGGTACTGGTGTACTGCACGGTATTCCTCAAGAACCCATAAGGCCTCCAGGATTCAGTGGCGCCGACCGGCCAGAGTAAATCCGTGCTGCCAGCGTTTGACAGCCTGTTAAACCCGTGTATGTCCTGCGCCGGGATCGGTCGGGTCGGCGCCGTCGTTGAGGTTGTGCTCAAATGGCAGTTATTGCACAAGGGAAAGTATGACGAATGGTCGCGAGAGGTCGCAACACCCCAAGCCGATCCTGCCGGATGCGAGCTGGTGCCGGTTGCGTACGTGGCCGAATGGCATACGGTACAGATCGGAGTAGTTGAACTATATATATTGCCGCGTAAGTGGTTCGGGGCTGTAGAGCCGTGCGATATGACGGTTCTTTTAGTAAGTTCGCTGCCGGAAGGCTGATTATGACAGTCAAAGCAGTTCAAAACTACGCTGAATGTTTTCGTTCCCGACGTCCCAGGTCTCGAGCCGTTATTATTGTAGGGCACATTCAGCATTGACTGTGCCGGGAAATCCCTGTTCAGCGGTCCCACAACCGGGTGGAACGATGAATTCGATGTTGCAACCTGAGACTTAACGTCGATTAAACCTTGAGTGCCGATTGCGTCATTGACCGCGGTGTAAGTAAGCCCTAACGCCACACCGCCGAAAGGCATTGTCGCGGTGCCTGTGCCCCCATTGTTAGAGCGCGCCGTCGTATTGGTAGCCCCGTTGCTGTCATGGCAGGCGAGACAGAACTTCTGAGTCAGGACATTGTCTACATTGTTTGATGTGTTGCCGGTCTGAGTTCTTGAACCGGCGGCATAGGTAGTTGAAAATTGTACGAAGCTATATGTCGCCGCGCTCATATCCGTAATAGCTACTTCACCGGCTCCATCCGGGGCACGCAAGTTTATATATCCGTCGGCATGCACGGCTGATGTTTTTTGCGTCGTCCAATTGCCTTCCAGGTGACAGACAATGCAGTCAGCATCGGTAACCGCTAAACGATTTAAATTCTTATGCCCCCACGCCAAACCAAATTCATTCTTCACCGCGTCGCGCTGCGTCACCGTGCCGCCGGAAGCAATTGACGCGTTCGCCGCGGTAACTATTCCGCTATGGCAGCTGATACAGGTTGCCGTTCCGACGCCCCACTGGGGTGTTGGATTATTGCCGCCATGGCAGGATATATTCGAGCACGTGCCGGTCACCGGATTATTCACTTGGGCAAAAGGGCTCGCTTTGCTGTACGAGCCGCCCTTAATGGCCGCCTGCATGGTGATGTTCCCGTCGCGATGTTTAAAGTCTGCGCTCGTCTCGGTGGCAGGCGCCACATGGCAGGTCAAGCACACGACGTTATGCTTCTGATGATCGCCCACGAACGCGCCGCTCACACCATCCCGCGTTGTTCCGTCATAGGGCGGATAGGCGTGGCAGCTTCCGCAGGAAGCATTTGCCGAAAGCAGTTTGTTGACCGTCAGGGTCGCTGACGATGAATCCGCGTAGACCGGCGTGCCGAGGCCGGTTCCCGCTGCCGCAGTCACTGTGCCTGTGAAAGTCTGAGCAAGAGTTGCACCGGCAGTGATGTCAACTGTCACAAGATAGTTCTGGGCAGTTGTTGTGACCGCCTCACTGTTTATGGTGACCGTTGTTGCGTTGCTCGCGATCGCAGTGGATGCGCTCGATACCAGCACATCGCCAGCATCCCACCAGCCAACAGTTGTTCCGGTGTCACGCCATACCTTCACACCGTTGGTCGGGATGTTCGTAGATGTAAAGTTGGCGCTGCCTGTAACAGTCAGGCTCGTCACTGTGGTTGTTGGGCCTGTCACCAGCGGCATAACCATGCTGAAACCGTCCAGCGCATTGTTGACCGAGCTTGGCTGAGCGTTCTTATTGACCGGGTTTGTGCCGTTGCTGACGGTCAGGTTCCTTTCAGTTACAGTCAGGGTCGCTGAAGACGTGTCGTTGTACACGGGGATGCCGCTTGCCGTTGCGGTCGTGACAGTTCCGGTAAACGTCTGACCATATGTTGGTGCGGCTGTAATGTCTACGGTAACAAGATAGTTCTGAAGTGTTGTCGTAACAGCCTCACTGCTTATGGTGACCGTTGTTGCGTTGCTCGCGATCGCAGTGGAAGCTGACGATATCTGAACATCAACTCCAGGGTCATAGACCCCGAGTGTTCCGAGGTCGCGCCATACCTTCACGCCGTTAGTCGGGATGTTCGTAGATGTAAAATTCGTACTGCCGGTCACCACCAGGCTTGTTACAGTGCCGCTCCCTGACTTCATCTGCATGGTAAAACTGTCCAATGCGTTATCTGTCGAGCTCTCCCCTACGGAGAGGTCTGACGGGTTTGTGCCGTTGTCTATTGCGAGCAAATACAGGTCATAGGCAAAATGAAATGCCTCGCTTGCTGCAGTAGTAGGAGCAGCGTCAATTACAACGCCTGCGTTGGCGTCACTCCATGTAAATGCACCGGCAGAATCCATTATAAGTCTCTTTGCAAAGATATCAAAGTTGGTCGTATCCTGAAATATATAGAGCAATATGTCAGGGTTATATGGATCCATGATTATGTCATGGTATGCAACTCCGCCTACAGGCATCGGTGTTGCCGCTGTGTTATCCGTCTGCACGGCAAAGGTGCCATCTGCAGCAACTGTAACCCAGTTTATTGCATTTGCATTATTGTCGTTATATACGACTATGCCCTGTTTCGCGGAGCCGGCATTCAACCATCCTGTTGCAAGGTATCTTCTGCCGGCAACAAATGTTCCGGGCGCTGCTGTAGTATCCACGTCTGTGGTAGTTCCCTGCCATGCTGTACCGGACCATACGCCAACCCGCATATCCTGTGTTGCCGTTCCAACAAAAGCACAGAGGATATTATTGGTCAATGGATCAGCTGCACAGTCAAGATGCTCGATCGCCTCCGTAATATTGGTATTCTGTGCTGTTGTTCCCCATGCACCGCCAGAAAATGTATTGTAATATACTCCGGTAGCAATAGCATCATTGGCCCAAACGACCAGAAGATCTCCGGTCTGACTCTCATACGCAAGATCGAAACTTTCTGCGTCAACTGCACCGGCAACGATAAATGACGCTGAAGTGCTTAAGGCAGCAGAAGGAGGATTGCCGAATGTATTTGTTGTTCCGGTCCAGATCGCTGCGCTCAGGTCATTGTTTGTATCAGCCATTATGAGGCCGATATCATCTGAGTTAGGTTTTGATTCCATCTTGATGAAGCGGACAGTTCCGGTAAGTCTGGCAGAATCATACGCTGTTGGGCCTGTCCATGTGCTGCCATCCCAGCGGTAGGAGTTTATCTCCGTGCCGGCAGCATTTGTTGTGTATGCGACAATGATATCACCTGAGAGCTTCTCCACAGCAATATCAAATCCCCTTCCGCTTGCGCCTGAGGCCCCAAGCGCCGCGGTCCAGTTATGGGGCGCAGCAGCTGACCATGCTGAGCCGTTCCAGTAGAGGATTCGAAGGGTGTTTCCAGTGTCAACATAAGCAACAACAGATTCGTACCTTACTGTTCCTGCAACAACCTTAATCCATGAGGGCGTTCCCCCGGCTGCAGTTGCAATACCTGCTGCAAATGTATTTGATGAAACAGTATAAGTTCTCGCCTGCGGGGTAGTTGTGTTGTTGTTATAAACCATCTGCCCGCTGCCTATGGATGCATAAGCATAGTAGACCTGATATGAGAGAACACTCACCATGGTGAAGATCAGTACCCGACTGACCTTTGCCAGCCATCCAGAGGATTTTGGAGTCTTCATCGTTTTAATTGTCATACTGACCTCACCATTTGAATTTTTAATCTTCGCCATTATATCACCAAGCCTGGTCATTGTCATCCTCCTTAGTAGGTCGACCAAACCGGCGTGGTCTGGAAATGACAGCTTACGTTCGAGCAGCTCTTCGGGTTGACGCTTGAACTGTTGCCGATAATTCCGGTGTACAGCGGAGCGCTCGCTCCGAACTGGTAGCCTGCTTGGACCGATATCTGCCTGCTTCCAACGGTTCCATCCAGCGTGTGCGAGGCCCCGTTGTGACATACGCCGCATACGTTGGTCCATGAGGCACCGCTGCCGAATGAGTCTGTCGCGGGAGTGAGGACGCCCCCAAGCGACACCAGATGGGCGATGTGTTTGGCATGCGCGCCGAACCCTTCCACCGCGAGCGCCGTACCGGTCGGATTGCTGGTCGCCCAGTCATTTGCCGTGTACGGATGGCAGTAGTTGCATCCGGTTGATGTCTGCCCCCACGTTCGGGTGGTAGCTCCGTGACAAGCAGTGGCACACGTGGAGAAGGCGCTGCCTTTTGTTTTGTTAGCGGGATATCCGACGTTGACGATGTCAATATCACCATCGGTATGACTCGTGGTCGGCTTCGTTGACATCGTTGTGCCTGCGTTGTGGCAAGCCGTACACACCACGGACACATTATTATTAGTGTAGTGTTTCGAGTGACTCCCGGTCGGCGGTCCGCTTGCCGCAATCGTATTCGGAGCAGTATGGCAGGCCGAGCAGCCGTTGCCAGTCGTGCCCCAGGTCGGGGTCGGCGACGTGCCTACGGCATATACGTTGGCATGGCAGGAAGCTGTCGAGCAGGTGCCGTATCCATTGCCGGGAGCGCCACCCGCTGTATAAGCGTTCGCTACGTCGATGGACTTGTTAACATGACTCGCGGAAACATATGCTGATGCGCTTGCGCCGGTATGGCAGTTACCGCAGTTGGTATCGGTCGTCAGGTGCGTCGTATGACTGCCTGTTGAAATATCCGGCGCCGTTGTCGCATGGCAGGTGCCGCAAGCGCCGCTGGCCGGGGCTTCCCAGTCCGGTGTTGTATAGACAGGAGTTGCCGATGCGCCGTCAGCACTCTGGCCCGAGCTGTGACAATATACGGTGGAGCAGCTCTCGGTTGCGCCGGTCGGGACACCCGCGCTGTAAACATAGGGAACAGACAATGTTTTGCCTTGATAGGCCCCACCGGTACCTATGCCGCTAAAGGCTACCGTTATTATATTATCCGTAGTCGGCATGCCGTTTCCGCTATGGCACACATCGCAGCCGATGGTAAGCGTTACAGCATGCTTCTGATGCGCGCCGACAGTATGACCGGTCGCGGGGCTGACAAGGTCCGTGCCGATAAGCGGGGCCCCGGTCGCGCCGCTCTGACCGTGACAACCGTTGCAGCCCGCCTTGAATCCATATTTGTGCTGATGGCAGAAAACGGTGCAGTTCGCGTCATAGGTCGCTGGATGGCCGCCGTCGAGCACGGCTCCGCTGCCAAGGAAATATTTGGTCTTGGTATGGCAGACCTGACAAACACCTTTGACCGTGGCGGTGGTTGATGCGAAAGAAGTCAAACCTCCGGAATTGGTCAGGAAGGTGACGGGCTTTGCGCCGCTGTTCGGAGTTGGAATTGACGTCTTGATCAACTTGCCGTATTTGATACGATAGGGCTTGCCCACGCCGGTATAGGGTGACATGGTTTTCATCGCGCCAAGAATGGTCAGGGTGTCCTTGGTATTGCTGAGAATCCGGTATGTATACGCGATGTAAGCGGTATTCGGTATCAGCAAAGCATCCTTAAACTGGTCAACACCCCAGCTCTTGGTGCTGTCTGACAGCAAGGTAGCGGTTACATTAGTCGTCGTGCCGAAATCCAAATTGCCGTCCGCGGGAAGCGCCCTCATCTGATTCTGAAGGTGCGGGTTGTGACAGGTGCGGCATTCCATGAGATAGACGCCGATGCGTAAAGTATCCGTGGGATTGGTCACGTAGCTGGAATGGGTTTGTACATCCGCAAACTTCGCGACCGGTATGCCATTACTGGGATTATGACAAGTCAGACAAAGCTGGTTCAGCTTAGTGCTCCCCGCGGGAGGAGCAGCCGTGGCCCACGCTGGAGTGGCGGCAGTCAATGGGTAGTGACAATAGGCACAGTTGACGTCGTAACCGGCGACGCCGACAGGAGTATGCGGCGCATCAAGCGCATAAGACACGCTCGCGGCACAGAATATGCCAATGAGTAGTAAGAGTGAAATCAGTATGTAATTCGATTTCTTCATAGTCGCCGCTCCTTCGTGCATTATGCGCATCATAATCCCATCTCTCCAACCGTGACATTAACACCGCTGTGCGAATTTGCGTAGGGCGTTATGGTTTTCAACAGTTTTCCCGCCGCGTTAAAGATGCTGACTTTTGACGTTTTATTGTTTTTTGACGAGCGTTGAGCCTCGCCGGACCCGACAACCACTTCAGCAATGCCGTCGCCGGTCAGATCGGCCGCCGCCACGCTCACGCCGTAAGGAAAGTTTGCGAAGGGGGCAAACCCACCGACCGAAGTACCGTCGGTTTTAAATAGCATAACTCTTGATGCGGAATTATACGAGGAGGCTTTGACGACGCCCGGGCCTTCACCGACAATGATTTCATCCGTGCCGTCGCCGTCAACATCTCCGGCCGAGAGTGAAGCCTCTCCCCTGGCAATGAACTTGAAGTCGTTCAGCAGCGAGGCTGTCCAGTTTCCCGCGCCCTTTGTTGAATCAATCGTCCAGACGCTCATAACCTGCTGCGACGCGGCAATAAGCTTCGGCGCCGCATTGCCCGTCGTATCCGCAACAGCGACTACAACGGCCTGATCGTATCCAAACGTGGTAAGTTCAATTCCTGTCGCCACCAGTGCTTTTGCATCCGCCTGGTAGGCATATACTTTGACCGGGGCGCTTCTCTCGTTCCCCGCGGGGGCGACCACAAGCTCCGCTCTGCCATCGCCGTTCAGATCGCCCGCTGCCACGTTAATACCGCCGGGCATCGCATAGGGCGCAAACTCAGCCAGCATGGTCCCATCGGATTTAAGCACCCGCACAACGGAGGGTTTGTTCGCGCCAACGCGGCTTACCACGATAAGCTCCGCCGTGCCGTCTCCATCAACATCCGCCGACGCCGCGAGCGCGCCGGATTTGCCATCCGCGCCAAAAGACACCTGAGCGGCAACCGGGGTCCCGTCGTTCTTGTAAATTTTTATTTTCGAGCTGTTATTCTCATGATCTTCCCTGCCTGCAATGATATTCGTGCGGTCAGCGATATCAGCCAAAGAACGATAGTTTCCCGTGGCGGTAACCTCCGCATCGTTCAGGCTTATCGTCTGAGAAAGAGGTCTGCGATATCCGTTTACCGCATCAAAGGTAATGGTGTAATCACCCAGAGGGGCCCCCTCGACGCTCCATGTCGTGCCGGAACCCGTATAGGAGGTGGTAGCACCAGCAACCGTAAACCGGGCATCCGGGATATTCGAGGTCACGCTGATCCTGGTACCCTGCGTCACCGTGAGACTGACGGTCAGCTTGCCCCCGTTTCCGATTGCGCCCGGCGCAGAAAGCGTGATATGCCCGGTATACGTTCCGGGCGCGATATTCGTCATATTAATAAAGAGGGCCGATACCGTGGTCGCGGTGCCGCTGGCCGTGGAAAGGCCAAGCCAGGAAGCATCAGAAGAAGCCGTCCAGGGAAGCGAGGCGGCATTCTGCACATTGATCGTTATCGGCTGCGCAGCCGGCGTTTTGCCAGTTTTGGCTACAACAGCAATCGATCCATTGCTGAAGCCAATCGTCGCCGCGGGAGTCACCGTAAGGGTTACGGGAATCTTATCTATTTGGCCGAAATCAGCAGTTACCGTTACCACACCCTGATACGTGCCCGCTTTCAGGTTCGCATTGTTCGTACCAACAACAAGGCTGCTTGAACTGCTCGGACCCGCGATCCCGCTCATTGCACCCAGGGTTATCCAGTCACTATCAGCCGCTGCTGTCCATCCTAAAGAACCATTTCCAGCGTTAGTGATCGTAACAGTTTGCGCCTGAGCGTTTGCGCTCAGCTGTTTACTTTCGAAGGTCAGGGCAGTTGGCGTCTCATCCATGGTCGTGTAGCCGTCAAGTCCATAGATATCTATGATCCGGGCGTTTGCCTGCGATACATAAGCGATCTTGTTTTTACCAATCGCGATTCCGAGAGGCATCGAGCTTACCGTCTTATACAGCGCGGTATTGTTGAAGGTCCCCGCCGTTGCATCAAAAGAAAGCGCAGCGCCCTGAATGAGATCAAGGATAAAAATATTACCGGAGCCGTCTAAAGCCATACCGACCGGTTTGCCGATTTTCCCCGCTTCGAGGCCATAGTCACCGAACGACCTCTTAAAGGCGCCCGCTTTGTCGAACACCTGAATTTTTGCCCCATCTATGGTAGCGCCGCTGGAGATTACCGTCTTCCGGAGCTCGGCAACATATATCTCGCCAAGAGTGTCGCTTACGGCGAGCGCCATCGGTCTGTTGAAAAGACCGTCTGTGGCGCCGCTGCCGCCGAACGCGAAGAGCATCAGCGCGGTTGAAGCATCATACACGCGGACCATACTCGTCGCAGCGTCAAGCACATACACCCTTCCAGCCCCATCCACTGCTATTGATCCCGGCCGGGAGACTTCACCCTTCCCTGCGCCAAGACTGCGGACATAGGTATAATCGGGAGCGTACACATCTACAGCGCGCCTCCCTCCGGAACCTACATAGAGAGAACCCGAGGCATCAACCGCCACACCAAGCGGGCGTTGAATACTTAGCTGTTTCAGCAGCTTGCCTTTTCGGCTGTATACCTTCAGCAGGTCGTTTGCCGTCTCGGAGACATAGATATTTCCTTGCGAGTCCAGAGCAACAGAGGCAGGTCTATCCACGGCATCCGTAACAGCGCCGATCAGCGAAGGGGCCGCATAGCCGGCGCCAGGCAACAGAAGCAGCAGTGTTGCCAGAATAACCGCGCCCATCAGGTATAATTTCCTATTCATACTCACCTCCGAGATAGCCATAAAAATCAATTATATCATTAATTACTTATTGTGACATGCCAAGCACATATTACTGCTGACATTAGACATCCTTAAAAAAGGCTGGGTCGCTGAATCATGCACGTTGTGGCAGGTAGAGCATTCCATCCTGCCGCCGAAGAGCTTAAGCTCCGGCCCTGTTGCCCAGGCTCCTGTCGAAGTGCTGGTTGGCTCTTTAATGCCGGTGATGCCGGAAACCCACGTAAAGGATACCGGGTGGTCATTTGAAAGATCTGCTATGGTGTCGCCCACACCTGGAACTTTGTTGCCGATATTTGCGCCCCAGCCTATAATGGTACCATTATAAAGATCGCCTATTTTACTGTATCCGTTGACTGGGTCGGAAAGCACAACCTGCTGGCGGCCATTTACATAATAGGGAGCATTGATAAGCGTTCCAACCGCTATGGAGGTTATACCGTCGTGACAGCTCATACACAGGAGCGTCAAGCCGGTAGGAGCCGTGCCCATATTTATCGCCGAGGTGAGTGTGGAGCTTGAATACATGGTGTAACCGGTCGCGACTGTGCCGGTCCGGTTCCAGAGAAACGCCCCCGGCGCAGCGGCATTATGCGGAGTGTGGCAGAACACACATATTTCCTCAACGGGAGCACCATTCGCCAGCTGAAAATTGGCCCCGCCAAAATTACCCCCACCGGAAATCGAAAAGTCATGCTTGCTGCCCATAATAGGAAGGCCGACAGCCATTCCATAAACGCCCAGGATCATGCAGGCCGTCATCAGAACTATCCACGCTCGCTTCTTTAGCATTTAGCATATCCTCAATGAATTCAATTAGTTAATCAGCATTACCCAACTAACAACTATTTCTTATAGCATATCTATCGCAGCGTATAATGCAATACGCATACCATGAATTCATTAGCCTTTTATATCAATAAGTTATTTAAGTTGCCGACAAATACAACATATAAACACCTGATAACGCCTGATTTTATGAGTGATTATGCTCAAAACGCTGTTGGTTTTCTGTCTATTGAGCATTTATTTTAATAAATAACCAAATATTCAGGTTAAGCGCCTTACTTGAGCACTAATTTAAAGAATCGGTTCATGATCACCCCGGCCACAACACCCAGCACCGCGCCGAAAGCGGCCAGGAACGACATGACGAACACCAGCGCCAGCGAAACAGCCCAATAGTTTTGCCCGCAGGAGGTCCCGAAGATTTTGGTCACGTCCTTGGCCGCGGCGTCCCGCCAGGTCCCCTGGAGCGAGTCCGACAGGACATAATCCATGGCGAATGCGGCCCCCAAGGTCGCCGCAGCGCCAAGCACCGCTCCGATGATGACCGCTTTTTTAAGACCGCTATCCGGCATGTGGACCCTTTCTTTAAAGACAGCAGGATACAGTAAACAGTAGACAGGATACAGTAAACAGGAGACAGGAGACAGGAGACAGGAGACAGTAAACAGTAGACAGGATACAGTAAACAGGAGACAGGAGACAGGAGACAGTAAACAGTAGACAGGATACAGTAGACAGGATACAGCAAACAGGAGAGACAGGAGAGCGCCTCACCTACTGTCTACTACCTACTGTCTACTGCCTACTACCTACTGTCTACTACCTACTGTCTACTGCCTACTACCTACTGCCTACTGCCTACTGTCTACTGTCTACTACCTACTGCCTACTACCTACTGTTCTACTGTCTACTGCCTACTGAAGTTATCAGTCCATGCAGCATCTTCCCCACCTCATCAAACTCCTTCAGCAGTCCATCATTGGCAGCCAGGTAGCCGAGGTCTTTTGCTAAGATCAAATAATACCTTGATTCTTCAAGCGACCCTTGGGCAATATTGTAAAAATTGCATTTATCCCTTAGTCCCCGCTTTTTGAAACCCTCGGCTATATTCGCTGCTATCGAAACCCCCGCCCGCCGCATTTGCGAGATAAGTCCAAACCGTTCATCTGCGGGAAAATCCTTGGTGACACTATAGATCGACAACACTAATTGGTGAGCTTTCTGCCATACTACCAAGTCTTGGAATTTTTCTGCGCTTTTCACAATTCCCGCCTCTTTTCTGTCACCTGTCTACTGTCTACTGTCTACTGTTCTACTGTCTACTGTTCTCCTGTCTACTGTTCTCCTGTCTACCGTCTCCTGTCTCCTGCCTGCCTCCTCATTTCAAAATCTCCCCGGTCTTCCGCGACCACAGCAGCAGGTCCAAATGGTCCATATCGATTCCGAGCTCGCGGGAGAAATGGGCCAGTTTTTTTTCTATTGCAAGATATTGTGCGCGCGTCGTTGGCGACCGTGTGCGCTTTCCAATGACCCCCAGCTCGCGCAGGCTGTTCAGGATATGCTTGTCTATGATCGCGTAGCCGCCGAATCCGATGTTCCTGAGAAAGTGGCTCGCTTCCTTATATCCCAGCCCCTTGATCCCCTTGTCCGATGCAAAAAAATCCCGCCGGGCTTCGGGGCTTTCAAAAGAACCGATAAAGGACCGCATCCTGAGACCGCAACGCTCCCTGAGACGTTCCCGCGTATGCACGATGTAGGACGGCCGTACCCGCCAGAACCGGGCGTGGCTTGTCCGGGCGCGCTGTTGCAGCTCCTGCAAGGTCCCTCGCGGCAGAAGGTCACGAAGAGCATCGACCGTGCGCATCCCCATCCTGGCGCTGCTGCCCGCGGTCAGAATACAGTAGCAGAGCTCCTCGAAGATTACGGCATCGCCCTTGCGGTACACCTGCTTGAACTCCGCAAGCCTTTTAACGATCCGCGGCCGCCTGGCACGATAGTCGCGCTTCAGCTCTTCAATGAATTCGCTTCCAGGCACTATAGCCGCCCTTCAGGTTGGAGAGATGCGTGTAGCCCATTCCCATCAAGCGCTTGATCGCCCAGATGCTCTGGTTGCCGCTCCGGCAGTACACCACGATTTCCTTGTCCTTTTTCACTTTTTTGACCCGGGTCCCGACGTCGGAGAGAGGCACATGGGCCGCGCCGGGGATGTGCCCCTGGCTGAACTCTCTGTCCGTGCGGACATCGATGAGCATGATGCCTTTTTTCTGATCAAGCTCCCGGGGGCTTATCTGCCTGATGCCGAGACGGCTGAGGCGCCCGATCAGTTTCACGAGCGCATAGAGGACGATGATGCTTACTAATATTGTTGATGCTGTATCCAAGTGACCCCCCTTTAAATATGTTCGGCGTTCGGGGTTCGGAGTTGAAATGCGCAATCGGCGCTCTGGGTTTGCTCCGAACACCAAACTATGAACTCTGAACTTCCGTGTTCCCGGCCACCGCCGCGAACTCTATAATAAAGCGCGCACCCGTTGGCGCGTTTTTCTCAAAGCGGATCGAGCCGCCGTGGTCGGCGATGATCTTGTGCACGATGGCCAGCCCCAGGCCCCCGTTTTTTTTCTTGCGGGAGAAATCCGGTTCGAACACACGCGGGACATCGCCGGGCGCTATGCCGGGCCCGCTGTCCGCCACCTCCACGCGCACCCTGCCGGCTGCGTTCATGGCCGTGGTGACCCAGATCGTGCCCTTGCCGCCCATGGCCTCAACAGCATTCTCGAACAGGTTGATGAACACCCGCTTCACCTGCTCCCGGTCCAGCAGCACCTCGGGCAGGCCGGCCTGATACTGACGCACGAACAAAATGTCCTTATGCGCTCCCGCATAAAGAGGTATGACGCTCTCCAGGACCAGGTGGAGCGGCTGCGGTACGGGATTTGAACTCGGCATCCGGGCAAAGTTCGCGAACTCATCGACCAGCTTTCGCAGGCCGTCCGCTTCCTGCACGATGGTGCGGCTGCATTCATCGAAGACCGCATCAAAATCCGCGGCGCCCTCAGCGTGTTTTTTTCTCAGACGTTCGGCCGAGAGTTTGATGGGAGTAAGCGGATTCTTGAATTCGTGGGCGATCCTGCGCGCCACATCCTGCCAGGTCTCCGCTTTTTTCGCCTTGAGCAGCTCCGTCAGATCGTCAAACGTGATGACCGATCCGGACAGCGCCCCTCCGCTGTCCCGCAGCGTCGTGACCCGCATCCGGAGCGTCAGGACCCTGCCGCGCACGGTCAGCGACAGTTCTTCCTCCGCCTGGCCCGTCCCTTCCTCAAGTTTGCGGAACAACGTGCGTACCGGGCCGAGTTCAATAAAGACGAACGCCTCATCGTAGCGTTTGAAAAGCACGTCCTGGGCTCGAACGCTCAGAATGTCCGTGGCCGCCCGATTGATGGTGGTGATCCTGCCGGCACGGTCCAGGGAAACAACACCCGTATCAATGTTTGAAAGGATCGTTTCCTTGTAAGCGACCTCCTGTTCCAGACGCTCACGAGAATGCTTCAGATCGTTCGTCATGTTATTGAAAGAAGCGATCAGCACCCCGATCTCGTCACCCGGCGCTTCGTCAATGCGATAATCGAACCTGCCGGCTGCTACAGCAGCCGTCCCTTCGGCAAGCTTCTGGATAGGCACGGTAATACCCGCTGCCACGCGGAGCGCCACCCAGATGGCGGCGAGCAGCAGCGACAGGGTTACCGCGAGAAACCCAAGCCGGTAGGCCAGCTTGATCGGTTCCTTTTCTGCCTGCGAAGCCCGGTATTGCGCATACCCGGTGTTGATCTCGGCCGCTTTTGACGCCAGGTTCTGGGGGACATAGTAGCTGATGCTGATCAGCGCTGTCACCTTCCGGTCCGCGGCGGAAGCATGGAGCGGGACCACGGCGCGTACGATCTGTCCCCGTTTCCCCAGTTCAATAATGCCGGACACCACCCCGCCGGATACTGCCCGTTCAGCAAACTCGGATGAGGTAGCCCTGAAGGTTTTATCCGGAAAGTGCGCCGTAACGATCGTAACCGCACGTTCACGGGGGACGGTAATAAGTTCTAAGCCGTCAAGGTCATACTCGACCGCTTTTCGGGCCAGATACTCCTTGAGCACCGGCTGTTCAAAGCGGTTCAACAGCTGCTCCTCGGTCATCTGCCTGCTGAGCTCCCTGCCGAAGACAAGCGCCTTGTTTCCGAGGAGCTCGTAATATGCCTGGGCCACGGAACGGGAGGCTTTGAGCGAGTTCTCTACCCGGAGGTTAAAAAGACGCTCAATGCTGCTGGTAAACATGCCGCTTCCGATGATGAACAGCAAAACAGGCGGAATGAAGGACAGGCTGACAAAAGCGGTCACCAGTTTGGTCCTGAACCGCGCCCCCAACACCCGCTGTTTCCTCTCGATGGACAGTTTCCAGAGACTGCGGGCGATCATGACGATGACCGCCGCCAGGAGCAGGAAATTGGCATTGATCAGAACGATAATGAGAAGGCTGTCCGAGAGGGGGCCTTCAAACCCACGGTATTTGAGTTGTAAAGCGATGGCGCCTGCGGTCAGGAGCATGAACGCCAGAAGGTAAAGCACGCCCTTGAACCCGGTCTGCTGATGGTTTTGTCCGCTGTTCATCGTACGGCAGAATACCAAAAAGACGCAGCAAAAGCAAGTTCCGGCTATGATTAATTCTCTTGACAAACAAGAGGTTTCTCGGCTATCTTACAGCCAGTGTTTTTTGATTTGCGCAGACGGCTTGAGGGGAATTTGATCGCCTCTTTGGTGACACGGACAGGGGGAATGCTCGGTTCATGAAAGGACACCAAGGGTCAGCCCTGCCGGTTAAGGCGCTGCTTACCAGCCTGTTCCTGACAGCATGCACACCAGCTCAGCTGCCGCAACCGGATCCTCTCAAGGACGAGGTCATCATCCTGCAAAAACAGCTCCTTGAACTTCAGAAACTCCAGTTGGAAACCAAAACTAAATTAGCCGAAGCAACCACAACTATTAATACGCTTTCGATTACGGTGAATGCACTGGAAAACCGGCAGAACAGAGTGGCAACCCCCAACGAACAGGACAAACCCGCCATAAAAAAGAAACCGGTGAAAAAACGGGCCGGCAAAAAGACAAGGAAGCTCAGGAGGCAGGAATGACCAAAAGGTCGCATACCCTCGTTTTCAGTCTGGCGCTAGCAACCACGCTCATACTTTTCCCTTCCACCGCCCGGCCCCAGGAACAAACAGCACCGGCCGCATCAGTGGCGCCGGAAAACAGCGCCTATACCGTAACTCAGGGCGATACGCTCTGGGACATCGCGAACAGCGCGCTCAAGGACCCGTTCCTGTGGCCGCTCATCTGGAAGGAAAATCCCTCCATCACGAACCCCGACTTGATCTATCCCGGGAACAAACTTATCATCCCGAGTCTTGCCCCGATCGAGCGCGCCATGCAAGCGCCTGCGGTGACCGCGCCGGCCGCTGAGGAACGGGTAGAAAAAGTTGATACAGCGGTTACGCCGACCGTGCCGGCCCAGGCGGCGCCGACGGATGAAACAATTGCCGAACCGGCAGAAACCGTTCAGAAACCTCAAACGACCGCGGCGCCCGTTCAGGAAGAGGCGCCGGTAAAACATGAAATCATCCAGGACCAGCAGCTCGCGCGTCCGCTCATTGACAAGTACACCATGGTGAGCGCGGGCTATGTGGGCACGGACACCTCGGCGGAATCAATTACGGGGGCCTTGGAACCGAAAGCCATGTTCGGTTTTGACGATATCGTCTTTATTAAGGTCGCCAACCCGGAGACCGTGAAGCCCGGGGACAAATACCTTGTCTTTGCTCCGGTAAAAAAAGTGAAGCACCCCCAAACCGGCAAAAAACTGGGCAGCCTTATCAAGGTCCTCGGCATCCTCCAGGTGGGCGAAAAAATTCCTGGCGCCGCCTACCTCACCGCACGGATATCCCTTTCCTTTGACAGCATCGCCAAAGGCAGCCTGTTAGCGCCCTATCAGGAACCGACGCTCATCTACTCCGTCCCCAAAAACGACGGCCGGGCGATCGATGGGCTCATCATTGATGTCGTGGACAGCCGCTCGCTCAATGGAAGTTTCGACATACTCTACATAGACAAAGGCGGCAATGACGGAGTAAAGCCGGGCGACCGGTTCATCGTCTTCCTTGACGCGCTCAAAAAAGGCTACCCGAGAAAGATCGTTGGTGATGCCCTGGTGGTCCTGGTCAAGGACACCACGGCTACCGCCCTGGTGAAGAACAGCACTGAAGCCATCGTCAAAGGCGACCGGGTCGAGCTCATCAAATAACGTATCGGCTTCCCATATCCGCAGGTCAATCCCCGCTTCGTCTCCGGACAGAGCGGGGATTTTTTTTGGTGCGCCCGGCAGAGCGCGACCAAGGAAAAGGCCGCGCATTTTCTGCCCCGGCTTGTTCAGGAAAAAGACACGTATCGAGAGAACCCTACTTCATAAAGAGAAAAAACCCGTTAAAAAAATACACCATTCCAAGACTCCCTCCTGCCACACCAAGGACCCAGAAGAGCTTCTTTTTCATCAACGCAGCGATGGATGAGAGCAGGATCGCGATCTGCAGGAACATGGCCGCCAGGCCGAACGCTCCGGCATGGCCCTTTGCATCATCGCGCTGTTTTTCAAGCTCCTCCGCTTTTTTCTTTACCTCTTCCTTTTCCTCGTCATACTTTTTTGTCTTTTCCTTGTACGCGTCGATCTTCGCCTGATACTCGGCAACGACCGGGCGGGACGCGCCGCCTTTTAAGGTTTTCAATTCCAGCTCCAGCTTCTCGCGCTGCAGATCATAGAGGTATCCCTTGATGCTCTTCGACTGAAAATAAGCCCACTGGTCCGATGCCTGCGACTGGGATATGACCGACCGGGTGGAAAAACCGCCCCCCTTGAGCGTCGAGAGCGTGGCGCAGACGGCAAAGATCACTGTCGTGAGCGCAAGATAACTAAGCCAAGCTTCTTTCTTTTCTTCTGCCATAAAAACTCTCCTTTAATTTGGTATGATGAGGCCACATAGTACTGAAGTGCGAGGTATTAGTCAACCCCGTTCGCATCATGAATCAGATCCGGTAGTTTCCAAGAAACCATTTGACTTTGGCGGTGCCGTATGATAAAAATTCAAGCACTTAGACAGCTTCTCATACTATTTTTTTCTTTATTGTTTTGGATAGAAAGGGCATCATACGCATGGGCATTGCAAAGCGAGCTACGGCAATTAAGCCGTCCCCCACCCTGGCAACAGCGGCCAAGGCCAAGGCCATGAAAGCACAGGGGATCGATGTGGTTGATTTCGGCGTGGGCGAACCGGATTTCGACACGCCTGAGAACGTGAAACAAGCCGGGATAAAGGCGATCCAGTCTGGCTTTACCAAATATACGCCGGCAGGCGGCACCGACGAACTAAAAGACGCGGTCATCGACAAGTTTAAAACTGACAACAATCTGGCCTACGAGCGATCTCAGGTCCTCATTTCCTGCGGCGCAAAACACAGCCTGTACAATATTGCGGAAGCGCTGTTCGATCCGGGCGACGAGGTCATCATCCCCGCCCCCTACTGGGTTTCCTATCCAGACCAGGTGCTGTTGAACGATGCCGTGCCGGTCATCGTGGAGACAACCGCCGGGGAAGGCTTCACGCTTACGGCAAAAAAACTCGAAGCTGCGGTGACCAAAAAGACCAAAGCGCTGGTGCTCAACAGCCCTTCGAACCCGACCGGCCTGGCATACGACAGAAAAACGCTCGAAGAGATCGCGGCAGTTGCCGTTCGGCATCACTTCTATGTGATCTCCGATGAAATTTACGAAAAGCTCCTCTACGACGGGTTTAAACACGTTAGCATTGCTTCGCTGGGCAAAGAGATAAAGGACCTCACCATCGTGGTGAACGGCGTTTCCAAGTCCCATGCCATGACCGGCTGGCGCATCGGTTATGCGGCCGGTCCGAAAGATGTCCTGTCCGCCATGGCGAACATTCAGAGCCAGAGCACCTCGAACCCGTGCTCCATATCGCAAAAAGCAGCTGTCGAGGCGCTCAGGGGACCCCAGGATTTCATTGCGACCATGAACGTCGAATTCGACAAACGACGGCGCTCCATGGTGGAGCGCTTGAACACCATGAAGGGAGTCTCCTGTCTCATGCCGGTCGGCGCATTCTATGCATTCCCCGATGTTTCGCAGCTGTTCGGGAAGAGTGTGAACGGGAAGACCATCAAAGGTTCCGCCGGCCTCGCCACGTATTTACTTGAAGACGCGCAAGTGGCGCTGGTGTCGGGAGATGCTTTCGGCGCTGAGGCTTATATCAGACTGTCGTACGCAACATCAATGGAAAATATCCAGAAGGGGCTTGACCGGATCGAAAAAGCGTTTGGCCGTTTGCAGTAAGCGCCCGGGAGAAAGCTCCGGTAACCGCACATCATCCCACTCACGAAGGAGGCAGTCATGAAGCTCGTAACCTACATTCTGGGAGCATTGCTCGCAGCCGTTCTCGGCGCCGCGGCGTTTTATTATTTTACCACCGCACAACCCATGACCGTGGAAAATCAGAAGCTGAAAACCGGTGTGCAGGAACTTGATAAAGCAAAAACCGACCTGAAAAAGTGCAAAGAAGCGGAGCAAAAAGCGACAGCCTGGGTTGCGCCTGTCATGGAAACCGCAAAGCGGGAGTTCGCCGTTGAACTGAACGCTGGCAAAGCGGAGGTGCAGGCTGTCGATACCCGCGTCATCGTGAACATCTCCGAACAACTGCTCTATCTGCCCGGTTCAATCACTTTTCCCAAGGACAGCGTCCCCATGCTCCAGAAGATCGGCAACCTGCTCAGAAACCCCACGCTGAAGGACCGGGAAATCCTTGTCGGCAATATGACCCTTTCGGTCGAAGCCCGCGGCAAGGGCAAAAAAAAGGTCCCGGCAAAGGATGCGCGTACCCTCGCCTCGGAACGGTCAACTGCCCTGGTAAAATATCTGGTTGAAAAAGGCGGCATCAGCCAGGAATCGCTCATTGCGGCAGCTTTCCCCGCGGCCATGCCCGATCGCGGGTTCACCATCAAAGACCGGAAAACAGTCATCATTATCCAGGCCCCGGCGGCGATCAACATACCAGGCCAGAAACCGGTTGCGGTCCAGCAGCTCAAACCAGCCTCGGCCCCGAGCGGGACCGCCGCGCCTCAGCCTCTGCCGGCCAAACCACTGGCGCCTAAAACAAATTAGCTTCAGTCGGCCATAGGCGGATTCTTCGCGAGCGCACACCGTGATACAACATGCCTGATGAACAAAGAGTAGAGCAATTGCCGGAAAAGGTCACCAGGCTCGAAGAAGAGCTTGCGCAGGCGAAAGCGCAGACCGACGCCCTGGGTCTCCTGCTCGAAAAGAAGCTGAACGAGATGTATGTCCAGTACCATGTTTCCCTCGCCATTTCCTCCCAGGTGGACAAGCGCGAGATGCTCCGCGGCATCTTTGACAGCATCAAAGGGGCAATTCTTTTTGACCGCGTCTCGGTCTATCTGCTCGATGACCCGCGAGAAAACCTGGAGCTGTCCTACTCCCGCGGACTAAGCGTCGAAGGCCCGCTCTCCCTGCAACCGGGGCAGGGCACACCGGGAAAAATCGTTGAGAGCGGCGAGCACATACAAATCCACGATCTGGGGCTTTTTTACGAGACCATGGATGATTTTATCCATGTTCCGGGCGAAGAAAAAAGGGCCGGATCCTATATCGGCACGGCGCTGAAAGTCCGCGATACGACCATCGGCGTGATCGGCATCGACCACCCGAAAAAATACGGTCTCACTGTGGATGACATGGACTTCATGGCAATTTTGTCCCACCAGATCGCAGCAGGCATAGAAAAAGCCCACCTCTTCGAAACGATCGAACATCTTTCCCAGCATGACGGACTCACGGGCCTTTACAACCACCGGGTTTTTCAAGAGCGGCTCAGGCAGGAACTGGCGCGTCGCGACCGCACTCCCGAACCACTCACCCTCATTATGCTCGATATAGACCACTTTAAGCAATTCAATGACAACTTCGGTCACCAGGCCGGAGACACGGTCCTGAAAGAGCTGTCTCAGCTTCTTACGCTGCAATGCCGCCGCGTGGCCACGGATATCTGCTGCCGCTACGGCGGAGAGGAATTCACGATCATTATGCCGGGTCTGACACAGCTCAATGCCGCGGCGACGGCCGAGCGCATCCGCGACGCAGTTGAGCGCCATCCGTTCAGCATCAGAAGCCGGTCCTCCGATATCAAGGTAACGGTAAGCCTGGGCGTCGCCTGCATCAGCGGCAAAGACGTTATCACACCCGAGGCTCTCATCAAAAAAGCGGATGAAGCCCTCTATCGCTCGAAAGAAAACGGCAGAAATTGCGTTACTTTCAGCTGAACTTACGTTATTTACCACGGAAAAAGCCACTGAATATCACGGAGATAACAATGGAGAGGCGGGTTTACCACCCTCCCCTACGGCGGCCGCTGAACAGGGCAAAGTGTGCGAGGCCGAGTTTCTGAAGAACAAATTTCAGCGACGTCGCCAGAACACCGAAACCATAGCGGACGCTGCGCATGAACGAGATCGAGGAGGCATCGTCAAAATATTTTGTGGGACAGCTTATCTCGCCGATGCGGAAGCCCTGGTATACCGCCTGTGCAAGCATCTCGTTGTCAAAAACAAAATCGTTTGAATTCTCCTCCAAAGGCAGCGCAAGAAGCGCCTCCCGGTTGAATGCCCGGTAGCCGGTATGGAACTCGGATAATTTTACTCCAAGCATCTGGTTCTCTATCAACGTGAGAAAGCGATTGGCAATGTATTTATAGAAGGGCATCCCCCCCCGCCAGGTCCCTCCGCAAAGAATCCTCGACCCCAGCACAACGTCATAATGCCCCGACGTGATCATGGAAGCCATGGCCGTTACGAGCCGCGGAGAATACTGATAATCGGGGTGGACCATCACCACAATGTCGGCGCCGAGCCTCAGCGCCTCCCGGTAACAGGTCTTCTGGTTTGCGCCGTAGCCTCTGTTCTCGGCATGCACGATCGTGGTGATGCCGAGCTCCTGCGCAACGGAGGCCGTATGGTCCCGGGACGCGTCATCCACCAGGATGACCTCATCAACATACTCATGAGGGAGCTCCGCATAGGTCTGCCGGAGCGTTTTTTCCGCATTATACGCGGGCATTACCACAATGAGTCTTTTCCCGAGAATCATCTGTTTATCCTAACCCGGACAAGCCGGGACCAAAAAGCCTTTTCACCACGAAGATCACGAAAAAATTGAAAAAGACAAAATCAAAGTATTTATTTTAACTTCGCGCGCTTCGTGTTCTTCGTGGTAAATTTTCTTGCATGTTGAGATTGGTGAGCGCATTCATGCTCTTTTCTGCGGCTTCTGTGCGTTGACCGGAGGACACCTTGACTGCTCAGGGGGACCTTATGCGGAAGGCTGACGGAGAAATGATAAACTTTTATTAAAACGGCCTCGACAGCTTCACCATATAACTCTGCTGGTACGTATTCAGGCCCGCTTCAGGCAATCTCTCGTTCCAGCGGTAGGTAAAATTCATCAGGACCTGCCTGATGCGATAGTCAAGACCCGCATCTATATCGCGTGTTTCCGTTTTCGCACGGAAGGATTTGCGGTATTCATCACGGGCATTGGCCCGGAACATCACGTTCCGGGTAAGGGCCTTTCCATAGTGGGCCCCGAAATACATCGCCTGCTCGATTGGCGCTTGCACATTCGGCTGCAAAGTGGAGAGTGACGGCGTTGAATTCGAGGAACGTCCTTGCGAAGCGCCTGCATCAAAGGTAAGGGAAGGCGTGGCCGTATACACTGCTGATACACCGTAGAAAAGCGCCCGATTGCCGATGCTCGAATTATTCTGAGCGTTATTCAAGAAGACGCTATAATTGCTCGCGCTGCTCTCGGTAACGGTATAGGAAGCATTCGCTCTAAAGGTCGTCTGAGGAATACGGACCGTGGAAGCATCGAGTCTGAGCCCCTGAGACCGGACGTTGTTCGTAAGAGGCGAGTGGTCTCTCCTGCTGGAAACATTATAACTCGTCGCCACGCTGTCTTTTTTCCATCCTATGCTCGTCAACCCGAGGGCCGCGGCATTCTCATAATACCAACCGCTCCCCGCGGCCTTATCTATCTGGGTTGACGAAATATCCACGAAGCCCGTATTGAAGTTATAATCCGTATTCATTGCGAAGAGCCCGAGGAATTCGGGGGTATACAGCTTTCGGTAAGCCACCCCGGTCTGCGCGCCGCCTGACTCCATGCTCTGTTTTTCCTGCGGAACGGTTGCCGTTGGCGACGTGATAATATACTCCGCAAGAGTATAATGGAGGCCCCCACGCAAGGAGAGGTCGCGATTAAGCTGGTACGATACATTGGCGGCGGCATTGTGGCCCGTCATTTCCGCAAAGTCCGACTGCGATTTGTTGTAGCTATAGGTGTAGCTGTGCCGTATTCCGTCACGTTCTTTAAAATTAAGCGCCGCGGTGGAATACCATGCGGTATCATTACGGCCGAATCCGGCAAAGCCAGAGGTTGTCCGGTCTGTCAGGCTGCCGCTCAGATTCAGGTCGGCCTCAGGGGACACAAGGATTTTCGATGCAACCGTCGTGGACTTCGTTTCATAGTTTCCGCCGGTGATGAAGTTTTTGTAGGTTTCATCGGTCTGGCCCATATTCAGGTCAGCCCTCGCATTAATGCGGTATGCCAGCGTCAGGCCGACGTTGTCGCGCGATTCATTGATCGGATTGAGCGCACCCGCTGAATCAGACTCAACATGCCCGTAGGAAAGTCCAATATCAGGAAGGCGGAAATTGATCAGACTTCCGCTTTTGTTATTATTATTATTATAGTTATAACTGTTGTTGTTATTGTTGCTATTGTTGTTGTTGACATTATTGTTGTTCCCTCTACGTCCACCATCCCGGCGGCTGAGATTAAGCTGCAAAGAACCACCGTATGAATTCGTGTTTAAATCATAACCTGCGATATTGTTATCGGACGAAATCTTGCTGGTGGACTGCCTGTCGTAAAGGTCCCAGGATACCATCATGCCGGGAAAAAACCGCATATTAAGATCATAATTTAATCCAATGTTTTCCGACGATGAGGACGATGAGACTGAGGTAATGTTATAGGTAACACCAGCATTATACCGGAGAAACCGCGGGTCCCAGAAAAAGCTTTGCAAATTGGCGCTATACTGCTGGGAGAATGAATGCGAAGAAGAGCGCACATTCCCCGAACGATGCTCATCGGCATTGTAGGTAAATGCAACCACGCCTGAAACGCGATAAGCCTCAGCGCGCCCTGGGCAGGATATAAGCACGGTAAGTATTGATAAGTAAAATATTTTATATAAAATTTTGCGCAAGTGAATAGCTTTCACACATCAGGCATAGTATTTCTGCAATTAATATGTAAGCAATTTTCGTGCCCATAACCACAACTTAATTAATCAATTATTTCAAACAGTTATTATTGTTTTTATTGAAGAAATGTCGCTCAATGCGCGTAATCGCTCACTATTGAGTATTACTGCACGAAGCATTGAGTCGGGGGGGTATCAAGGTGGGAAAACTTCCGCAGGGGAGTACTGATGTGTGTCCATTATTATTGATGATGGTCTCGTAAGAAGTCTTTTAGGCCGTCATTGCGAGGAGCGGAGCGACGCGGCAATCTCGATTTATCAGGCAGATACGAACTACGAGATTGCTTCGCTTCGCTCGCAAAGACGGCTTTTAAGACTTTTTACGAACTCATCTCTTACTTGTATCCGTGATACTCCGTGGCCTTTTCCGTGGTAACTGCCAGAGTTTTGTCAGGGTGACACTTGCGGATTCTTTTCGTTACCATCAAGTAAAATTTCTATTTTTGCCTTTACCCTGAGCTCCTGGTTCCATTTTTCGAGCAACTCAGCGGAGCGCTTTGCCTCTAACTCTTTTCTGAGCTTGTCCTTTGTTTCCTCAAAGGTGATCAGCTGCTCTGGTTTTTTCTCTTCTACTTTAATGATGAACCACATGCCCTCAGCGCGTACCGGATTGCTCACTTCTCCGGGTCTCATCGCAAAAGCTTCGCGCTCCAGCTCAGGATAAATCCTGCCCCGGTGAATATATCCGAGGTCGCCTCCCGTGGTCCGGTAATTGTCTTCGGACATTTTCCCCGCTATTGCTCCGAACGTCTCGCCCGCTTTTATCAGGGCCAGCGCCTCCGTTGCTTTTTTTTCAGCCGCGACCGAGATGATCCTCAGTTTAACACTTTCCGGTTGCTTGAATTTATCTCTATTCGAGTCATAGTACGTCTTCAGTTCGGCGTCCTTCCAGCGCGCCGGTTCCACACCGGTTTTATTGATCACCTCTTCCACAACAAGGTTCTTTTCCACACCCGCGCGTATATCGTCTTCAGTAAGCCCCGCATCGGACAATGCTTTTTTATATTCTTTTCCAGAGTTAAATTTGTTTTTTATGGACTCCATCCTCGTTTTCGTCAGTTTTTTGTCCGGTTTTATTCCCTGGGACACGGCATCCTGATATTGCAGTTCGCGGAGAATAAGTTTCTGAAGGGCTTGTTCCTGAAATTCAGGGCGCCTTTCCTCAGGAACAGACCCGTGATAGGTGGCTGTAGCGATCTGTCGGCTTACGGCCGCGTCAAGCTCTGATGCGGAAATGACGACCCCGTTGACCCTGGCAACCACATGCTCAGCGGCAGGCAGCGGGAGTGCATAAAAAAAGATAACGAGTGACAGCAATAATTTAATCATACGCCCCCCATTTGAGACCAGACACAAACAAGGACTAAGGGATATCATTTAATAACCGCCGCCTCCGGTAGAAGGTATTTTTTATACTCCTCGGGATGAGACTGCTTCCAAGCCTCGCTCAGATACTGGAAAACCTCGATCCTTCTGTTGAGGGCATCAGCGACATAGATCCGGTCTTGTTCATCAATATACATGCCGCCGGGCAGCATAAATTGTCCGGCGCCCTGTCCCATGCTTCCTATAGACAGCAGCAGTTTTCCCGTGTCGTCGAATATCTGAAAATTATTAAAAGCGGCGTCGGCCACGTAGACATGGCCTTCGGAGTCGACAGCGATGCCTTTGGGCCTGCTGAAATCCCCGGGATTGTCGCCCAATTGCCCGAATTTTCTCAGGTATGCGCCATCCTTGTCAAAAACCTGCACCCTGAAATTATTCGTATCAGCAACGATGACATTTCCATTTCTCCTGTCAATGGCAATATGGGTCGGAGAATTGAAGTAGCCTTCTCCAGGCTCTGCTCCTTTTTTGAACTCAAAGAGACGTTCCCCCTTGAGAGAGTAGGCAAAAACCGCATTTACCGCGACATCGCACACATAGAGCCGTCCCAGCTCGCTGTTGACGGCAAGCCCCGCAGGCCTTGCAAACTCACCGGGCTTTCCAAATGCCAGCATAAGCTCGCCGTTCCGGTCAAAGGCGTAAATACTGTTCAGGCTTCCGTCGGAGACATAGATCGTTCCGTCAGCGGCGGCGGCGACACCAAGGGGCTTTTTCAAAACAGCCCTTCCGCTTGCCCCAAGGAAAGACACCTTCCGCGCTTTTGTGTCGATCACGACCACGTATCCAAAACCTGTGTCGGAAACATATATTTTGTCGCCGTAAGCGGCTGCGGCAAAAGGCTTGTTAATGTCGTTTTTTACTGACTGGCTGGCGCCTAAGATAACATCAAGGAAACTGGGCACGAAAAAATCTATCGAACCGCGGTAGCTCTCCACATAGGCTATCCGCGGCGGAGCCGGCAATGAGGGCCACGCGAGCAGCGGTTTTTGCGGCGCTTTTGTCGCGCACCCAAAAAGCAAGCTCAGTATCAGAATTATCAGTAAACCGTGTTTATGTTTATGCATTTCCACTCCCCTTTAAATCTGATGGATTCGTAACAAGTCGAATCGAACCACTGAGAACGCGGTGAAAAACTTCGTAATTTAAAAAGCATTTCTCAGTGTCTCCGCGTCTGGTGGATTATGACTTTTTGCGAACGCATCAACCGGCATCTCAGCGGCCCCTCTGGTTTGTGATTATTTAATAACTATTACAACGCAGGTTTTGGTAAGTTATCACGCCATCATTATAAAGTCAAACCTTTTTGGTTCGGCAACAACCCAAACACCCGACAAGACTTAAAAAAAAAGAGGGGAGTCTCCTCCCCTCTTGAACCTGCTATGTTCGTATCCTCAGCTTACTTGATATGGCACCGCAGGCAGAGAGCCGAGCCCGCGTTGGCGCTTCTCAGGAAAGGCATCGTGACAGTATTGTGAGCATCGTGGCAGCTTGCGCACTCCACCTTACCACCGACGCCACCGATAATGCGTACATAGGTGCTGCCGCCCACGGTCACCGCATCAACAAGCGAGCCGTCATTGGTTACAAGTGTGGCATCATAGGTAAAGCCGACCGGGTGATCGTTCCCGAGGTCGAGGCCCAAATATGCGCCTCTTGTGGGATCGATTTTGAGAGTAGCAGTAAGAACGCCATTATCCGTTCCTGCGACGCCGTAGTTCGGAGTATTGACCATGACATCAACAGCAACGGTGCCGTCATGGCAGCCCAAGCAGATCAACGATCCAGCTCCCGGCTGGCCTGTCGTGGCATTCATGGTCGCAGATCCGTAGACTGTGTAAGTAGGCGTGGTCAAAACTGAGTGGTTCCAGAGCTGAGCTTGCATCGATGAGCTGTGCGGCGTGTGGCAATAGACGCAGACTTCGTCGTATCCGAGCGTCTGTCCGATCAGGTAGGTCCTCATGTCGTGCTTGCTGTTCGCGATGCCGGCAAGTGCCGCGCCCGCGCTCAGGAGCACAAATGCCAATGCTACTGTTACTACGATGATTCTCTTCATTTTGCTTCCTCCTTGGTTTAGTTTACAACGTTTTTTAATTTAACAACTCTACAAAAATTTTAATCCCCCCGACCTTATTACTGCCTGACGTTATTAAAAAATAACAATAAGCAGATCGCTACGACCTCCATGCAGAATTAACAGGTCGTACGATATTTTTGCTGCCACAGGCAGCGCTGCCTCCCTTCCTGATTCATCAATATTTCATTCATCTTATAAGCAATAGCCGTGCCACTACCACAAACAATTGATAAACAATAATAATTACGTATCTACTGTTTATAAAGAGCATTTACAATGAGCGATAACGCGCATCGTTTGCTCATATTTGCACAGATACAAATAACCCGTCAAATTTTATGTCATTCCCTCTATCTGCTTCTACCGGACATCCTGCTCCAGCTTTGCTGCCCTGCCTGCATACTCAGCAGCCAATGCATGGCGGCCTGTTTTTTCAAATACCTCAATAACGTCCCGGTATCGTGATGCCGCCTCGGGCTCTTTTTCCAGAGCAATGAGAAAGGACCGGATTGCCGCCTCTGTGTCACCCAGGGCAAGCTGGACCTGCCCCAGCGTATTAAACGCTTCCGCCATCGAGGGACCGTTTGTCAGCGCCCGTTCTACATAATGACGGGCCTCGCCATAGTTTTTTTTCTTGAGGAACCCCATGGCCAGATCGTTAAGCAGTTCAGCGTTGTTGGGTTCCCGGCGCAGCGCCTCCTGCCAGGCGCTTATGGCCTTATCAAACTGTTCAAGTTTGTAATAAGAAATTCCCATCTCGGTCAGGAGATATCCTAACAGCACGCTCCCGTCAGGCTTCATGGCCAGCGTTTTTCTGAACTCACCTAACGCGGCCTCATACTGGTCCGCTCCGGACAAGGCGCAGCCATAGTTGTGGTGCGTTCGTTGTTTCCCCGGTGATTTTCCCGCAGTATCCGCCCAGAGGCTGACATTGTCGCGGAAGACGCGGTTCCGCGTCACAGTCGAAACCGTAAGGGTCAGGACAAGTAACGCGGAAAACGTGAGGAACGCATATGATCGGCCTAACAAATCAGACAACTCCACCAGAAAGTTTATTTCTGCATTTTGTTTTGCAACCGATCAAGGAGCACTTCAGCCCTCTTGCGGCCGTCAGGGCTCGTAACAGCCATTGCGTAGGCCCTCGCATGCCGGTAGGCTATTTCGTAGTCACCTTTCCGTTCAAACGCAAGTGCCAGGTTCATATAGGGCGAGGCATATTCCGGCGCTTGCTCGATAGCTGCTTTCAAACAGGCAATCCCCTTGTCAATTGCGCCTTGAGATACATAAATCTGGCCCAGTGTATTCAGGGCGTCCGGCATCGAAGGGTCGGCAGCAAGTGCCGCTTCGGCCTGTGTAGCCGCTTCATCCAATCGTTTCTGTTTCAGCAGGACGATTGCAAGGTTATGCAGGATTGTCGGGCTGGACGGCGAGTAGCGCAAACCGATCCGATACGCCGCAGACGCCTCGCCATAGCGTCCTGCCGCCAAATAAATATTGCCCATCTCCCTGTATACGTTCTGCATTTCAATGCTGTTATCACTGGGGATCGAGAGGACCGTTCGGAACTCCTGCATGGCCTGTTCATGAAACCCGGCTACCTCGAGCGCCTGACCGAGGTTCAGGTGGGGCCGCTGTTTATGCGGTGAGGCCGCCGCCGTTGCCACCCAAAGCCTGACCGGCGTCTGGTAGAGGCTGTTTCGCCGGTACGAAACCACCGCGTAACCAATGATGACCGAGCAGGCCGTCAACGCCACGAGACTATTCTTGAATGCGGTTTTCATCATGAGAAATTGTTTGCACCGCTGAGTGAGATGAGGTCAAGACCGTGACGCGCCAGGCAGCGGTCACAGCTCTTCCATGGCAGCGAGACCTGTTCCTGGGTAGTAGTGACCGAGGATCGCCTGGTAACCGAATTTCCGCCGCGCCATTTCTTCAGCGCCCCACTGGCACAACCCAACACCATGCCCCATCCCCCTGCCGGAGAACACCAGTTCTCCGCCCGTCGGCGACAGCTCCAGTTCGAAGAACACACTGGGGAGCAGCGCATTCCCGACAGCAGCGCGGAGCGCTTCGGCGGGGACCACCGAGATGCCTCCGCCATATCGGAGGGCCACGTCCTTCACCCTGCCGGCGGGTGTGATGGCGCCTAGGGTCACGGCGGTGATATGCCTGACAGGGTAGCCGCGCTTGCGAAGCGCATGGGCGACCGTGTCAACACTGAACCGCCGCTCCCACTGGCCGTATTTTGATATATTCTGACAATCGCAGTCTACACCCTGAAGGTAAGGTTCCCTGACGTCCCACAGTTTTGATGCGTCTTCCGTATGTCCGCCGCAGCTCGAATGATAAAAAGCGGGGACCAGCTCCCCGTTGTACACAATGACCTGCCCCGCCGTCTCTTGCACCGCCTGTGAGGTGGCGGGCCGTTCACCGCTCCTGCCGTTATACATTTGACTGTCCACCGTGGCAAGCACATGGTAGGACCTGCCCTCCGCCATCCGCTTTTGATACAACGCATAGGTCCGCGCGGCCACGGCCTGGGCTTTCAGCGCCTCACGATGCCAGTCCTGGGGAATCTCGGAGGCAACCACCCCCAGCAGATAGAGCTCAATATCCAGTTCATTGACAACCAGAAGAAGGCCATTCTTTTTTTTTCGCAGTTCCACCCAGCCCCGGAAGTTTTTTTTGTTCACGCGGATGAAAGCGCCCACCGACCGCACCCGGAGCGGCCGGGGCCCGATTGACGACGCACCAATCGTCATCGTCCGCTCCCGCTCCAAAGAGGCGCGCCCCTCCACCACGAACCCGGAGGGGGACGTGAGCACAATACTCCTCTGGTTGTCGGCAATGGCCACGCGGATGGTTTCCGAACAGAGCGCCCGCGCCGGAATCAGAGACAGGACTGAGGCGGTGATGATGGAGAGGAATAAATAGTTTTTAAGCATGCCTCGTTCGTTATGCACGGATATACGTTTATTTTCAAGGCACGTTGGCAGGGGCGGGTCTAAAACCGCCTTTACTCGTTCGCGTCTGTTTTTCTATAGCGGTCCCGTTCGCTGTAAATGCAGCCGCAATACTGCTGCCGGTAAAGCCCCATGGCCTTTGATTCCACGATGCCCTCCCGCCAACCGCGCCGAAAGTCTTCGTAATAGAACTCGATCCCGTGCTCCGCCGCCATTTCTCTTCCAATGCCCGTGATCAGATCATGTTTCTGAAATTTACTGTAGAGAAGCGACGTGGTCATCGCCGAAAACCCTCGCTCCCGGGCCGCGGCTGCGGCGGCCTCGAGCCTCATGCGGTAGCACTGCTCGCAGCGCCCCGGCCCCTTGCCGGAAGCCCGGACGAGAAACTCATCAAGGTCATAATCATCCCGGTAGACTACCTCAAGGCCGACCCTGCCGGAGAATTCCTTCACCGTATCGAGCCGTTTTTTGTATTCCAGATAGGGATGGATATTAGGATTATAAAAAAAACCGGCCGGTTCGATGCCCTCCTCCTTCATGCGGTAATAGGGGTACAGAGCGCAGGGAGCGCAGCATATATGAAAAAAAATCTTCATGGCGGACTCCTGGAACGGCCTTAAGGCCGCAACCAATTTTAAGATTCGTGTGACCGTGCTTACCGCACGCCGCGGGTCAGGTCGGCAACGCGCTTACAGGCCTGCTCCGTCTGCTCCCGGTATGAAGCCGGCGCGGTCTTGCAGAACAGATCATAATAATATACAGCCCGATTGGTGATGCCCACATTTTCGTAATTGACGCCGAGGTTGTAGTACGCCTCGATGTTATTGCGGTCCAAAGCCACTGCCCGCTGGTATGCTTCGATTCCCTTAAAATACTTGCCTTCAAGAATGTAGCAATTCCCCAGGTTGTTAAAGACCCGGGACTTTCCGGGGGATTTGGCTGCCACATCCAGCCAAAGGGTCAAAAGCGTGTGCCACGCAGTGTTCCGCTCATAGGCCACGCCGGTAAGCAGAATAACAACAAGCGCAAGCACGGCTGTTCTGACTCCCTGGCCAATCATTAATTACTCCATGTGCATCGTCCGGATTTAAGATTCAAAATTCAAGATATTGAATATTTCTTTTGAATTTTGAATCGCGGCTAACCGTTACAGCAGCCGCTCCTGCGCCGGGGGCCGTTTTTTGCCGAAATACTCGTATGCCAGCCTCGTCGCCTGTCTGCCGCGCGGGGTCCGGTCGAGAAACCCCTCCTGGATCAGGAACGGTTCATAGACATCTTCCAGCGTGTCCCGTTCTTCATTCAACGCCGCTGCCAGCGTCTCAAGCCCGACCGGGCCGCCATCGAATTTATCGATGATCGTCAGCAGCAGTCGGCGGTCCATTTCGTCAAAACCCCGTTCGTCGACCTCAAGCCGCTGCATGGCATTCTTCACCACCGCTATGGTCACGACGCCGTCGCCCTGCACCTGCGCGAAGTCCCGGACCCTCCGCAGCAGCCGGTTCGCTATGCGCGGGGTCCCGCGCGAGCGGTCGGCGATGATCGCGGCGGCCTCCTGCTCGATCGCAACGTGCAGCAGCGCCGCCGAGCGCTCCACGACGGTCCGCAGTTCATCGAGCGTATAGAAGCTCAGCCGATCGATCACGCCGAACCGGTCGCGAAGCGGAGAGGTGAGCAGCCCGGTGCGGGTGGTCGCGCCCACGAGCGTAAAATACGGGAGATCGAGCTTTATGGAACGGGCGCCGGGCCCCTGGCCGATGATAAGGTCGAGTTGAAAGTCCTCCATGGCCGGATACAGCACTTCCTCAACAACCCGGTTGAGACGGTGGATCTCATCGATAAAAAGCACATCGCCTTGCTGCAGGTTGGTCAGGATGGCCGCCAGATCGCCGGCGCGTTCCAGCACGGGGCCGGAGGTGGATTTGAGGTTGACCCCGAGCTCCCGGGCAATGATGTTCGCCAGGGTGGTCTTTCCGAGCCCCGGCGGGCCGCAGAACAGCACATGGTCCAGCGCTTCGCCCCTGGCCTTGGCCGCGTCAATGAAAACTTTCAGGTTTTCCTTGATCCGGTCCTGCCCGACAAAATCGCTGAAACGCGCGGGCCGCAGGCTCCGGTCGAGCTGAACATCACCTTCATCCTTCGCTGGCTCTACAATTCGCGTCGTCACTGGTTACCTCGGATGGAGAGAAGTCAGACTGACAGACTACAGACAGATAGATTGCAGACTAAAAACTACAGACTTTTTGAAAAGACAGATATCATAGCTGCAATTTCATCGGCTTCAGAAATCAACCTATCACAATCATCACTGCTGCAATAGTTCAATCGCTCGGCGAGCTCAATGCATGCAATGACTTCATAATCAGAGCGAAGAGCAATTTCCAAATACCGTTTAAATTCCTTTTCGGAAAAATTACCGCTCCCCTCGGCGATATTAAGTGCCACCGATGTCGCGGCACGCCTTATCTGGCTTGTTAAGCCATACATTTCCTCTTTAGGAAATTGTTTGCTTATTTTATAAATCTCAACGACGAATGCTAATGCGCGTTGATAAATTTTCAGCCTTCTGAAATTATGCTTAGCCATGGTTTTTTCACGAACAGACTGATAGACTGAATAACAGACTACAGACTAATAGACTGACAGACCGATAGACTGAATCAAAAGCCGTTGTCTCCTGTCTCCTGTCTCCTGTCTCCCGTCTCCTGTCTCCTGTCTCCCGTCTCAAGTCTCCCCGTCTCCCGTCTATCCGTCTGTCTTATCTCTTCCGTAACGCCTGCAGCCCCTGGCGAATGAGGTCCTCCACGGAAAGCTCCGGATGAGTGCGCAAGACCATCTGCACCGCATCCTCAGCAAGGTTTCGTTTATAGCCCAGGTTCATCAGCGCCGACACGGCATCGTCCACATCGACGTCTGCCTGCCGCGGACGTCCGGCCGGTGCTGAAGCAGTGACCAGATGCTTGACCTTGTCCTTCAGTTCCAGGATCATTCGGGCAGCCGTCTTCTTGCCGATGCCCGGTATGGCATAGAGCTTTTGGTCATCCGACGACTGGATAGCGGCCGCGATCTCGTCCGTTGTCAGACTGGAAAGGACCGTAAGGGCGAGCTTGGGGCCGATGCCGGACACGCCGAGCAGGATAAGGAAAAGGTCCTTTTCCGCCGGCTCCGAGAACCCGTAGAGTGCAAGTATGTCCTCACGCAAATGGGTATGAATATGGAGGCTCGCCTCAGCACCCTCGTCCGGCATGCGGTAAAAGGTGGAAAGCGGCACAAAGACCTGGTACCCGACACCGGAGACATCAAGGATGAGATAATCGGGGGCCTTGCGCGTGAGCCTGCCGGTGAGCGACGCGATCATCTCAGTCGTCCTGGGGCTTGCGAACGATCGCGCCCCGCGGACTAACACCCCTGCCGGTTTGCCGGAGGGATGAAGGATTATTGAGTATTTCCCTGAGACGCGAAGAATGGATATGACAGATAGCGGCGGCCAGGGCATCGGCGGCATCGACCGGATGCGGGACCTTCGGCAGACAGAGCAGTGTTTTCACCATCAGCTGCACCTGTTTTTTTTCCGCTTTCCCGGTGCCCACAACCGCCTGCTTTACCTCCGTCGGAGCATACTCGAATACCGGCAGTCCGGCGTTCATTGCCGCAAGGATGGCCACGCCACGGGCATGGCCGAGCTTGAGCGCCGACTGCATATTTTTGGAAACAAAAAGGTCCTCCACCACAACGCAGTTCGGCCGGTATTTTTCGATGATTTTCTCGAGCTCTTCATATATTTTTTTAAGCCGTTTCGGGAGCGGCTGCTTTGCCGAGGGACTGATTCCTCCCGACACTACATGGAACAGCCGATGGTCCTCTTCCGCAACGATTCCATAGCCGCTCGTCAAGGTCCCCGGATCGATCCCCATAACTCTCATACATTCTCCGTCACTTATTCCGCATTCAGAATCTCGTCAGGGATATCGAAGTTCGCATACACGTTCTGGACGTCATCATTATCCTCGAGCGTATCAACAAGCCGCAGCATCTGCTGCGCCTCCTTGCCGTCGAGCTTTACGTAGGTCTGCGGGATCATGGTGAGCTCGGCGAGCTCCAGGGGCACCGCCGCGTCTTCGAGCGCTTTTTTCACCTTTTCGAAGTCGCTCAGAGCAGTGGTGATGACGAAATTCCCGTCCTCGACCTGCATGTCCTCGGCGCCGGCATCCAACGCCAGCGCCATCAGCTGGTCTTCGTTGGCCTTGGCGCCGTTTACCACCAGGTACCCTTTTTTATGGAACATCCAGGAAACGCAGCCCGCCTCACCCATATTGCTGCCTGCCTTGCTGAAAATATTCCGGATCTCGGAAACAGTCCTGTTCCGGTTGTCCGTCAGGGACTCGATAATGACCGCAACACCGCCCGGCCCGTATCCTTCGTAGACTATTTCCTCGTAGGATACACCCGGCAGTTCGCCCGTGCCCTTCTGGATCGCCCGTTTGATGTTCTCGGCGGGCAGGCTGACCGATTTTGCCTTGGCGACCGCGGTCCTGAGACGCGGGTTGCCGTCAGGGTCACCGCCGCCCAGCCTGGCGGCAACGGTGAGCTCTTTGCCGATCTTCGTGAAGATCTTTCCTCGTTTTGCGTCAGTAGCAGCTTTTTTATGCTTCGTTGTCGCCCACTTTGAATGACCTGACATGAAACCTCCTGTAAATAAACTGATAGACCGATAGACTAACAGACCGGCAGACTAACAGACTGGCAGACTAACAGACTGAGTCAAAAGCCGTTGTCTCCTGTCTCCCCGTCTCCCGTCTCCCTGTCTCCCGTCTCCTGTCTCCTGTCTCCCGTCTCCCGTCTCCCGTCTCCCGTCTCCTGTCTACTGTCCGACTTCTGCTATTCATGCTCCCCATCTTCCCTGAGCTTGGTAAAGATCATCCTGCCAGCCGCGGTCTGGAGCACGCTCGTGACAGACACTTCCATATTTTTGTTGATGTACTTCCGGCCATTCTCCACCACGATCATCGTGCCGTCATCCAGGTAGGCAACTCCCTGGCCCGGCTCCTTGCCTTCTTTCAGCACAAAAACGCGCATACTCTCTCCCGGAAGCGCCACGGGCTTGACGGCATTGGACAGGTCGTTGATATTGAGCACTTTGACCCCCTGAAGCTCCGCCACCTTGTTCAGGTTGAAATCGTTGGTGATCACCTTTGCGCTGAATTTTTTGGCCAGCGCAATGAGCTTGCTGTCCACCTCCCGGATCTTCGGGAAATCATCTTCCACGATCCGGACCTCCATGTGGCTCATTTTCTGGATCCGGTGAAGGATATCGAGACCGCGACGGCCGCGCGCCCGCTTCAATGAGTCCGAGGAATCGGCAATATGCTGGAGTTCATGCAGAATAAACTGGGGAATGATGATGGCGCCGTCGAGAAACTCCGTCTCGCAGACGTCGGCGATGCGACCGTCGATGATCACGCTGGTGTCCATGATCTTGATATTTTCGTCGGCCCCGCCCTTAAACAGCTTCTTGATGTTCGAGGGGTTGAACCGTTCACCCTCCCTAACACCGATGGTGATGCCCAGATACCCGAAAAAACCGTTCATCAGCAACAGGATGAATTGAAAATATTGGCGTTCAAAAAGCCCCTTCAGGGGAGAGGCAATGATCGCCGCCGAGGTCAGGCCAAGGACAAAACCAAGAATTCCTCCGACAATGACCTTTAAGGAAACCCGTCTGAATAAAAATTCCGTAAGAACGATGAGTACGGCAATTCCGAAGCCTATCGCCATGCCTTCAAATTTACCGACTTGTCCTTCTATTTGCGTCGTCGGAAGATAATAGCCGAGCAACGTGCCGACGCATACAAATAGCATTCGAATAAGAATAAGTCCCATGATTATTTCACCTCCTCCTTAAGTAAGATCGAACAAATTATGAAATTCACCCAACGGAATGCGTTATTCAGGTCTCAGCGTAACAAACAGGTCCTCGCCGTTCCGCCGGACCAGCAGCAGGACCCTGTCCTTGGACCGGAGCGTCTTCGCGACTTTTTTGTATGCTTCCAGGCCCGGGATGTTCTTCTGGTTTATCTGAAGGACCATATCGCCGGGCCTGATCCCGGCCTCATAGGCCTTGCTGTCCGGGTCGGTCTTGACGATCACGACACCCGTCTCGCTCTCGTCGAGGCCAAAATGCCCGGCAAGCTCGGGAGTCAACTCCCGCACGACGAGACCCGCAAGGGCGCCGCTTGCCTCATGATTCCCCGATTCTTCGTCCCGCGAGGGCGCTGCCTCCGCCAACTTTCGGGGAAGTTCAGACACCACGACCTCAACCTCGAGCTCCTTTTTCTGCCGGAGCAGCCTGATCCTCACTTTCGAGGCGATAGGAGCTTGGGAAACCATGTTCCGCAGGTGTCCCGTGTCCTCCACGTCTTTTCCGTTAACCTGGAGAATAACGTCACCCTGCCTGATGCCCGCATTGTCCGCGGGACTGCCTTTCATGACACGGCTGACCAGCGCTCCTTTAAGATTTTTAACGCCGAATTCCTCGGCAAGCTCGGACGTCACTTCCTGAATGCTCACCCCGAGCCAGCCCCGGACCACTTTTTTGTATTTGACCAGGCTGTCCATCACCTGACGGGCCATGCTGCTCGGCACCGCAAAACCGATCCCCTGGTAGCCGCCCGTCCGTGAAACGATCGCGGTATTGATGCCGACCAGTTCGCCCCGGGCATTAAGCAGCGCCCCCCCGGAATTGCCGGGGTTTATCGCCGCATCGGTCTGGATAAAATCCTCATAGTCGGCAATCCCGACATTGGCCCGTCCCACGGCGCTGATGACACCCATGGTCACCGTCTGGTTCAGCCCGAACGGGTTCCCGATGGCGAACACGAGCTCGCCGACCTTCAGCTTGCTCGCGTCCCCCCAGGCAAGCGCGGGCAGACCCTTCGCCTCGATCTTGATGACCGCAATGTCGGTCTTCGGATCGGCGCCGATAAGCCTTGCCTTGAAATCCCGCTTATCGCCCAGCAGGACCTTGATCTCCTGCGCCTTTTCTATCACATGGTTGTTCGTGACAATGTACCCGTCCGCTGAAACGATGACCCCGGAACCGAGGCTCTGTTCTTTGTGTTCTTTCGGCGCATCCTGGCGCGGCAACTGGTCGCCGAAGAACCGCCTGAAAAAGGGATCGTCGAAGAAATCGAAGGGCGCTTCATCCGATGACTTGATGACCCGTGTTGTTGAGATATTCACGACCGAGGGGGTCGATACCGCAGCCACTTCCGACAGCGCCTCGCTCAACTGTGTCAGGGTGTCAACAGATTTGGACGACACCTGACTCTTGGCGGTGAGCGGGGACATGAGGTTCAATCGCGATGCAAGGAGGAGACCGACGAAAATACCGATAAGAAGCAGCAAAGAAGCCGCAACATACCATCTCTTTTTAGCTACCATAATGATGCGCATCCTCCTGGTGGGCTCAAGGGGCCACAACAGTAAAACGTATTGTACCAGAAATAAGCCAGGCTTTTCAAGCACTTTTTATGATTGACAAACAGGGCTGTTGAAATATAATAAGCGCCTTAAGGAGAACAGTCAGTGATCAACAGACCTGCCGGAAAAAAACGCTTCGCCCATCACCTCGAAAAGCTGGACAAACAGTATCTCTGGCATCCCTTCACCCAGATGCGGGACTGGGAAAAAAGTCCGCAGCTCGTCGTCGAAAGCGGCAAAGGCTGTGTGCTCACCGACATCCGCGGCAAAAAATACCTTGATGGAGTATCGTCGCTCTGGGTCACGGTCCACGGCCATCGGAAGAAAGAAATCGATGCGGCCGTCGCGCGCCAGCTGAAGAAGGTCGCCCACTCCACCCTGCTCGGCCTGTCAAACGTGCCTGCTATTCTGCTGGGCGAAAAACTGGTGGCCCTCGCCCCCCGGGGATTGGCAAAAGTATTCTATTCCGACAGCGGGTCCACGTCCGTCGAGATCGCGCTTAAGATCGCATTCCAGTTCTGGCAGCAGCAGAAGCCCGCCTATCACCGGAAGACCGGCTTTATCTCCCTTGCCGAATCGTATCACGGCGACACCATCGGCTCCGTAAGCGTCGGCGGCATAGACCTTTTCCATAAGCTCTACCGGCCACTGCTGTTCAAGACCCGCAAGCTCCCGACCCCGCACTGTTACCGCTGCACGTTCGGCAAGACCTACCCTGACTGCGGCCTGTTCTGCGCGGAACAGGCGGGCCGGGTGGTCCGGAAATACCGCCATGAAACAGCGGCCCTCATCATCGAGCCACTGGTCCAGGGCGCGGCAGGCATGCTCATGCAGCCTCCCGGGTATCTGAAAAAAATCAGACAGCTCTGCACCCAACACAATATCCTGATGATCGCCGATGAGGTCGCGACCGGGTTCGGCAGGACCGGAACGATGTTCGCCTGCGAACAGGAGGGTGTAGCGCCCGATATCCTTTGCACTGCCAAAGGCATTACGGGCGGGTACCTGCCGCTGGCGGCCACGCTCACGACGAACAAGATATACGAGGGATTTCTGGGGGAATACCGGGACCTCAGGACCTTCTTTCACGGCCACACCTACACGGGAAACCCGCTGGCCTGCGCGGCCGCGATCGCGAACATAGACCTTTTCAGGACGGAAAGCACCCTGGCAAAACTCCAGTCGAAGATCTCTTTCCTTTCAAAACAACTTCTGATGGTAGGGGAACTGCGGCATGTGGGGGATGTCCGGCAAAAAGGCTTTATGGTCGGCATTGAACTCGTCATGGATAAAAAAACGAAGCGGCCCTACGCACTCGAAGATAAGGCCGGGATCCGGGTTGTCCAGGAATGCAGGAAACAGGGGCTCATCATCCGGCCGCTCGGCAACGTCATCGTACTCATGCCGCCGCTCACCATGTCGAAGAAAGACCTGAAGCGCATGGTGGAGCTCGTGTACGCCGCCATAAAGAAAACCACGGCCTGGCACGACACGGATTCAAGATTCAAGATTCAAGATTCAACGTATTGAATATTTCTTGTTGAATTTTGAATTGCGGAGGAGGGATAGCGCTAGCGCATCCCCTCCTCCGCCACCTGTTTATAGTAGCGCGCCTCGCCAAAATCAGGCTTGAACAAGAGCGCCTTTGCAAAATCGTCAGCCGCCAAGCGCATTCGTCCCGTGATATAAAATAATTTGCCGCGTTTATAGTAAGCCTCGCTGTTCTCCGAATCAACCTGCACCGCAAATGAATAATCCGCTATTGCCTGCTCGGTCATCCCCCGGCGGGAATAAGCGTCAGCCCTGCAGATATAGCCGAGCGGCGCCGAATAGGGAAAGACCTCGATCTCTCTCGTCCACAAGCTAATATCGTCCTTCCACACAGGTATTTGCCTGATGGTAAGCAAAGTTAAAATGACCGACAGCAGTGTGCCAAGACAGAGAACAAACAGGATCCCCCTGGTCCGGCTGAAGCCATTACTGATGCGCTCAGCGGCAAAAGCGGTCCCGAGCCCGATCAGCAGGAGCGGCCCCAGGATCGTCATATAGGCGTAGCGGTCAGCCGCAGCCTGGGCGCCGACCTTGACGAGCCCAAGCACGGGGAGCAACATGACAAAATACGATGACCACACGGTGACTATGAAGCTTCGCCGCGCGGACCAGAGACAGGACAACACGATGGTCAGGTATGCGGCAAGGACCAGAAGATCATGTGCCTCGATTGTTATCGGGAGGAAGGTCGGATAAAAAGGAGCGAGCCCCTTGGGGACAAACATTTTTTCAAGATAGAAAAAGGCGGCCCGGGCCGCTGCAAGGACCCGTTCCCCCAGGGTGATCACGTCAAGGGTCTGCACGGCCCCGCCTGTCCGCTGCGCAATAAAAGCAAGCAGCGAGACAAGTGCGCTGATCAGGAAAAACGGCGCCTTTTCCAGCACCAGGACCCGCAGCAGTTCAGTTCTGCTGCCGGCTATCCTGCGCAGCGGAAAAAGATCGAGCAGAAGGAGCAGAACGGGCAACGTTACGGCCATGGCCTTGCTCATCGCGGAACAGGCAAAAAACACGAGACTGGCACTGTAGAGGCGAAAACGCTGGCCGCGAGACGGTGCGACCGCATAGGATATATAGGAAAGAAGCGCGAGCAGGTAGAAAAACGCATAGAGCACATCCTTCCGCTCGCCCAGCCAGGCCACCGATTCAACATGTAGCGGATGGATGCCGAAAAGAATGCCGGTCATTCCCGCGGTGATCAGCATTCGCTCAGTCGGGTACGCTCCAATGCTCCCCCGGAGGCGCGCGGTGGAGAAGAGCCGTGCCACCAGCAGCACGACAAGAGCGGTATTGCCCGCATGAAGAAGAACATTGGTCAGATGATACCCGAACGGGTCCATGCCCCAGAGCGCGTAATCAAAGGCGTAGGATATCCACGTGAGCGGCTGCCAGTTATGGACCTGGAACGTGGTGAACGCCCACCGCACGAATGGAAAATCCAAATGCGTGATGGACTGATTCATCGTTATATAGAGGTTGTCATCGTAATACACATAACCGTTGCGCAGGCCCGGCGCATACACGGCGAACGTAAACAACGCGCTTGTCAGCGCGAGAATAAGGAGCGCCTTATCGTTCCGTAAGCACCGGCCCATTATTGAGTTGTCCACATGGCAGGATACCCCATATACATACAGTGATTTTTGTTCTTCGGTGCGGCATTGTAGTAAACCATGGGGGGCTTTGTCAAGGAGGATTCGCGGCATTCTCGCGCTCCAGGCTCCGGCCCTTGCGCTCTTCGTTTGATTAGTATACCATACCCCCCACCATGAACAAAAAACAGATTATCAGCTGGTGTCTCTTCGACTTTGCCAACTCAAGCTACTCCGCCGTCATCGTTGCGGTCATCTTTCAGATTTACTATATCAACGGCATTGTCGGAAACGCTGCCGGGCAGGGCGACCTCTGGTGGGGACGGGCGATTTCCCTCAGTATGCTGATCGTCTCCCTCACCTCGCCCTTTCTCGGCGGCATTGCCGACTATGCCGGCCGCGGGAAGCGGCTCCTCGCCGTGTACACCTTCACGTGCATCCTTGCCGTGGCGGGTTTCTCGCTGATCACGCCCGGCGAGGTTGTGCTCGGTTTTTTTCTCATCGCCCTGGCCAACATCGGAATGGAAGGCGGGCTCGTATTCTACAATTCCTTCCTTCCCCGGATCGCTCCAAAAGAGTATCAGGGCAGGGTCTCCGGGTGGGGCTTCGGCGTCGGGTATGCAGGCTCCATCCTTGCCCTTCTTCTTGCCCTGCCGCTGGCACAGAGCGGCCGACTTTCCCTTATCTGGCCCATGGTCGCCCTTTTCTTTACGGTCTTCTCGCTGCCTGCATTCCTGTTCCTGCCCCGCGATACTCCGGTCGCGGTCTCCCCCTTTCAGGCGGGCCGCAGAGGTTTTCAGAGCGCGGTGGACACGCTGAAGGAACTGCTGCATCTTCGTGAAGCGCGAAAATTCCTGCTGGCCTACCTTATTTATGAGGATGGGGTCAATACGGTCATCATCTTTTCAAGCAGCCTTGCCGCCACGACCTTTGGGTTCAACCAGGGCGAACTGATCGGGCTCTATCTTGCGGTCCAGGTCACGGCCCTGGTAGGCGCATTTTCCCTTTCCCGGCCCACCGATACCTGGGGGCCGAAAAAAGTGGTCACTCTTTCCCTGCTCCTCTGGACCGCGGTTGCCGTTGCTGCCTTCCTCGTCCGGACCAAGTCCCAGTTCTGGCTGGTCGCCTGCACCGCCGGCCTTGGCCTCGGCAGTGTGCAGGCCGGCACGCGGGCGTTCTTCACCCAGTTCATTCCCAACGGCAGGGAAGCGGAATACTTCGGGGTCTATGCCCTTGTCGGAAAAACCTCTGCCATCGCCGGACCGCTGGTATTTGGAGTGATCTCGTCAACCTTCAAGAGCCAGCGTCCGGCCATCCTGTCCATTGCGGCTTTTTTTGTCATCGGCCTGGTTCTGCTCGGCAGGGTCAAGGGCGGCGGTCCCAATACAGCCGTGATACCGAACGCGTGAGCTTCTTCCGGCAAAAGTCTTTTTTCTTGACAAGACGGGGTGTTCTCTATATAATTCGAGACTTACAGCCCCCGGAGCAGCTAAAATGACTATCAAGATCAATGACATACCTCCAGAGGGGCTTACCCTGGAACTTGCCCATACGCTTGATCTGTTCGACAAAGGCGCGGCATCAACGGCATTTACGGCTGTGCTGAACTTCAAACCGTCGGGCGCCGGGCTGTTTCATGTCACCGGAAGGATACAGGCTGAACCGTTGCTCGAGTGCAGCCGTTGCCTGAGTTCTTTTCCTTATACGATCGACGCCGAGGTGAGCGTTGAGCTGGCCCCGGCCAGTGCCGTGGAGTCTTCGACAGAACACGAGCTCAACCAGTCGGAGCTTGATACGGAATTTTATCATGGCGAAGAGCTCGAGCCTGCCGCCATTATCAAGGAGCAGCTGCTCATCGCCGTTCCCATGGTCCCGCTTCATGATGCAAATTGCAAAGGGCTCTGCCCCGTCTGCGGCAAGGACCTCAATAAAGCAGGGTGTGACTGCAATCGAGCTGCTCAAGGAACATTCGGGGCCTTTTCCGCACTAAAGGACCTATTCAAAAAATAGAAGGAGCACGAAAGAACCATGGCGAATCCAAAACACAAAACATCCAAGTCACGCAGAGACAAGAGGCGCACGCATAAACACCTCGACGCCCCAAGCCTCACGATCTGCCCGCAGTGCCAGGAGGTCAAAAAACCTCACCATGCCTGCATTTCCTGCGGCACCTACAATGGCCGCGAAGTCATCACCGTCCAGCAGATATAACGCTCGTGCGCTCAAAGGCAAAGAGATGATACTGTATTCATGGTATACCTCTTTGCCTTTTATTTTGTAGGGAGTTTCTATGAAGATCGCTGTTGATGCCATGGGCGGGGACAATGCGCCCCAGGCCGTTATTGCCGGCGCCGTTCAGGCGGCGAAGGAATTCGGCGTCGGCATCATCCTGGTGGGCATCGAACAGGTAATCCGGGAAGAGCTTGACAAGCGCCACAACGCAAAAGCGCTTCCTCTGGAAATTCGGAATGCCACCGAAGTGGTGGACATGCTCGATTCGCCCGCCACGGTCTTCCGCAGAAAAAAAGACTCCTCGATCCGTATTGCCAACGAACTGGTCAAGAGCGGTGAAGCGGTCGCGGTTATCAGCGCCGGACATACCGGCGCGGCCATGGCCACCTCGCTCTTCGTCCTGGGCAAGCTGGAGGGGATCGAGCGGCCGGCGATCGCCACGATCATGCCGACCATGAAAGGCACGTGCATCATTCTGGATGTCGGCGCGAATGTGGACTGCAAACCGAACCATCTCCTGCAGTTCGCGATCATGGGCGAGGTCTACTCGAAATACCTCCTGAAGAACCAGAACCCCCGGGTGGGCCTGCTTTCCATCGGTGAAGAAGCGACCAAGGGGAATGAACTGACGAAAGAAGCGTTCAAACTCCTGAGCGAAACGTCGCTCAACTTCGTCGGCAATGTGGAAGGCCGCGACGTTATGAGCGGCAACGCCGATGTCGTGGTCTGCGACGGATTTATCGGCAATGTAGTGCTCAAGATCTCCGAAGCCGTTGCCGAGACCATCGGGCTCATGATCCGCGAGAATATCGGCGACAACCTGATCCGGAAACTCGGCTATGTCATGATGCGGCCGGTTTTTCGATCGCTCAAACGCCGCATTGACTACGCTGAATACGGCGGCGCGCCCCTCATCGGCATCAACGGCATCAGCATCATCAGCCACGGACGCTCCTCCGACCGGGCGATCAAAAATGCGGTCCGTGTTGCCGCGGAACTTGCGAAAAGCGAGATCAACAAACGCCTCAGCGAGGGCATTGAAAAGAATATGGAGTATACAAAAGTAAAATGATCCACGCGCGGATAACAGGAACGGGTTCGTTCGCCCCGAAAAAGATAATCACCAACCATGACCTGGAAAAGCTCGTCGATACGAGCGATGCCTGGATCACCGAGCGTACGGGCATCAAGGAACGCCGGGTCGTGGAAAAGGGCCAGACCACGTCCGATCTTGCCTGTGAAGCCGGCAAAAAAGCGCTGAACGCCGCGGGACTCGAAGCCCGGGACCTGGATCTCATTCTGGTGGCGACGATGACGCCGGACACCATCCTGCCGAGCATGGGCTGTGTGCTGCAGAACAAGCTCGGGGCGAAAAATGCCGCGGCCTTCGATATTGCAGCTGCCTGTTCAGGGTTCCTCTTCGGGATGTCCGTTGCCGATGCGTTCATCAAGTCCGGCGCCTACAAAAACATCCTGCTCGTGGGCGCCGAGGTCCTGTCACGGTTCACCGACTGGGAGGACCGCGCCACCTGCATCCTTTTCGGCGACGGGGCCGGAGCGGTCGTGATCCAGCGGCACGCGGGCAAGCGCGGGATCCTTTCAACGCATCTTCATTCCGACGGTGCGTTCGGAGACCTGCTCCATGTCCCGGCGGGCGGCGCCTCACACCCGGCGTCCCACGATACCGTCCGCGAAAAAATGCACTTCATCCGCATGAAAGGCAATGAAACCTTCAAAACCGCGGTGCGGGCGCTCGAAGGCGTCGTTCAGGAAGCGCTGGAGCACAACAAGGTGAAACCGGAAGAGATCGATTTTCTTATTCCGCACCAGGCGAACCTGCGGATCATCCAGGCCATGGCGCAGCGTCTGAACATGCCCATGGAAAAGGTCGTGCTCACCCTTCCTCACTATGGGAATACCTCGGCGGCCTCGATCCCCATGGCGCTGGACGAGGCGGTCCGCGACGGAAGGATCAAGGAGGACCACCTCCTCCTGTTCGAGGCTTTCGGCGGCGGCCTGACCTGGGCCTCGGCGCTCGTCCGGTGGTAAAGATTGTATCACAACTATAGAATTCATCTGGGTTCATTTATTTTATAAAAATTTAATGCTTTCCGGAGGATGTAATGGATTATTTGTTGACAGAGGACCAGATCATGATACGCGATCTCGCACGCCAGATCGCGGTCGAGAAGATCGTGCCGGTGCGGGCGGAACTGGACGAGCAGAACAAGTTCCCGACGGACATTATGAAGGCAATGGCCCAGGCGGACCTCTTCGGTATCTATATTCCTGAAGAATACGGCGGTCTCGGCAAAAAAAGCTTCGAGCTCTACATCGCCATCGAGGAAATATCGAAGGCCTGCCTCGGCGTCTCCACCAGCTACGCAGCCAACGCTCTCGGCACGTACCCCATTCTGCTCAACGGTTCCGACGCCCAGAAAAAGAAATATCTTCCGGACATCGCATCAGGAAAGAACCTCGCGGCCTTCGGCCTGACCGAAGCGAACGCGGGCAGCGATGCCGGCGGTGTGCAGACCACGGCTAAGCTCGAAGGAAATGAATACGTCCTGAACGGCACGAAACAATGGATCACGAACGGCGGCGAGGCCCATGTATACACCGTCATTGCCATCACGGACAAGTCCAAGGGCGCCCGCGGGGCCTCGTGCTTTATCGTGGAAAAAGGCACTCCCGGATTTACCTTCGGTAAAAAAGAGAACAAGATGGGCATCCGCGCATCATCAACGACCGAGCTCATCTTTAACAACTGTCGCATTCCCAGGGAAAACCTGATCGCCAAGGAAGGTTTGGGCTTTATCGTTGCCATGAAGACCCTCGACTGCTCCCGCGCGGGCGTGGGCGCCCAGGGCGTGGGCGTGGCCCAGGGCGCCATCGACGAGTGCATGAAGTTCGCCAAAGGCAGGGTCCAGTTCGGCCAGCCCATCACCTCCTTCCAGGCCATTCAGCACATGCTTGCGGACATGCAGACCCAGACAGAGGCGGCCCGCGCCCTTGTTTATTCTGTCGCCCGCATGATGGACAGCGGGGCCAGGGATTTCTCCCGCGCTTCCGCCATGGCAAAGCTCTTCGCCACCGACACGGGCATGCGGGTCACCACGGACGCGGTCCAGATCATGGGCGGTTCCGGCTATATGAAAGAATACCCCGTCGAGAAGATGATGCGCGACGCAAAGATCCTCCAGATCTATGAGGGAACGAACCAGATCCAGCGCAATGTCATCGCCCTCGACATGATCAAGGAAGCCACGAGACAGAAATAAGCGGAGACCGTCCATGAATATCATTGTTCTGGTCAAACAGGTGCCTGACACATCGGAAGTGAAGATCAACCGGGAAACAAACACGCTCATCCGTGACGGCGTCCCGAGCATCATCAACCCCTTTGATATGTTCGCCCTTGAAGAAGCGCTCCGTTTGCGCGAGCGGCATGGCGGCAAGGTGACCGCCGTGACCATGGGCCCGCCGCAGGCCGCTGACGCGCTCAAAGAAGCTGTGGCCATGGGCGTTGATGAAGTCGTGCTGTTTTCCGACCGGGCGTTCGCCGGCGCCGACACCTGGGCCACGTCCTACGCCCTTTCTCAGGGCATTAAAAAACTCGGTTCCTACGACCTCGTGATCGCGGGAAAGCAGGCGATCGACGGCGACACCGCCCAGGTAGGCCCCGAGACCGCTGACATGCTCGGCATTCCCTTCATAGCCTACATCAAGAAAATTACCGCCATCGGCGGCGGTAAAATGACGGTGGAGCGCATGATGGACGATGGGTACGATGTGGTGGAGTCCTCCCTCCCGGCGCTGATAACCGTGGTCAAAGAGATCAATCAGCCGCGGCTGCCCTCGCTGAAGGGCAAGATGAAAGCCAAAAACCTCAAGGTCACGACCATGACGGCCGAAGATATCAACGCTGACGAGAACTTGCTCGGGCTCAAAGGTTCTCCCACGAAGGTCGTCAGAATATTTCCGCCTGTCCCTCGCGGCCAGCGGGAAATCCTGTCCGGCACGATCGAACAGCAGGTGGAGCAGGTCGTGAAAAAGTTGAAAGAACAATCGTTGGTGTAAACCGGGAAGGTAGGATGGTATGAAGGTAAGAAGGTAGGCATTTTTTTCGTACCTTTTTTCCCTCTTACCCTCTTACCTGCTCTGATTCAAAAGGAGTTCATAGTGAGCGTTCAAGTCATTTCCACCACCTGCACCGGCTGCGAGACCTGTGTATCCGCCTGCCCCTTTGGCGCCATCGAGATGCGGGGCGGAAAGGCCTTCATCACGGAAAGCTGCACCCTGTGCGGCGCGTGCCTCGAGGCATGCGAATTCAAATCCATCGAACGTACCGGAGAAGAAGCCGTTGCGGCGGCAAAGGACCTTTCCGCATTTAAGGGCGTTTGGGTCTTTGCGGAACAGCACAAGGGCGGCATATCCAGCGTTGCGCTTGAGCTCCTCGGCGAAGGACGAAAGCTTGCGGACAAGCGCCAGGCAAAACTTTCCGCCGTATTCATCGGCCACGGCATCAAGGACAAGGCAAAGGACCTCATCGCTCACGGGGCGGATATTGTCTACCTGGCCGACGATCCGGCCCTGAAGGATTTTAACGACGACTCCTACAGCGCCGTGCTCACCACCCTTGCAACGCTCCACAAACCCGAGATCATCCTGGCTGGCGCAACAGCGATCGGCCGTTCGTTCATTCCCAAGGTCGCGGCCAAGCTGTATACGGGGCTTACCGCGGACTGCACCATGCTCGATATCGATCCCGAGACCGGCAACCTTCACCAGACCCGGCCGGCCTTCGGCGGCAACATCATGGCCACCATCGTTTCTCCCAATCATCGGCCGCAGATGGCGACGGTCAGACACAAGGTGATGAAGCCGGCGCCCCGCAACGATGACAGAACCGGAGAGATCGTCAACGTGAAGTTCACGCAGGCAGGCGATGTCCGCACCAGGGTCATTAAAACCGTGGAAGAGCTGGGCGAGACCGTGAACATCTGCGAGGCGAACATTATTGTGGCCGGAGGCCGCGGCATGGGGGGCGTCAAGAACCTGCATCTGCTCGAGGAGCTTGCCAGGGTCCTGGGCGGCGCAGTTGCCGCAACGCGCGGCGCAGTGGACGAAGGCTGGATACCCTACTCGCACCAGGTGGGCCAGACCGGCAAGACCGTTTGTCCCAAACTCTATATCGCGTGCGGCATATCCGGCGCCATCCAGCACGTGGCCGGCATGCAGTCGTCCGACGTCATCGTGGCGATCAACAAGGACCCCGACGCTCCCATCTTCAGCGTCGCCACCTACGGCATTGTGGGCGATGTTCTGGAGGTCCTGCCGGTCATGATCAGGCAGTTCAAGGAACTCCGGGGATACAAGTGAGACTGGCATACCTATGAAAATAGCATTTCTCTTTCCCGGCCAGGGCTCGCAATACGTGGGCATGGCCAAAGAATTTCATGAGACCTTCGCGGAATCCCGCGAGGTTTTCGAAGCAGCGAGCACGGTGCTTGGCTTCGACCTGGCGCACCTGTGCATACAGGGCCCTGTTGAGAAGCTGAATCTCACTGAAAATACCCAGCCAGCCATCCTTGCGTCGAGTATTGCCATGTTGAAGCCGCTCACGAAGCGGGGGGTCACTGCCGTCGTTGCCGCAGGCCATAGCCTCGGCGAGTATACCGCGATCACCGCGGCCGGGGGACTGTCCCTCACCGATGCCGTGGCGCTGGTGCGAAAGCGCGGACGGTACATGCAGGAGGCCGTTCCTGAAGGCGCCGGACTCATGGCGGCCATTCTCGGCATGGAGCGGCGGGACGTAGAAAAAACTTGCCTTGACGCTTCTAAAAATGGTATAGTTGCCCCTGCAAATTATAACACCCCGGGCCAGATCGTGATAGCAGGCGAGAAAAAAGCCGTGGAAGCGGCCATGGAACTCGCCAAATCCCGCGGGGCAAAAAAAGTAGTGCCGCTTGCGGTAAGTGTGCCTTCACATTGCGCCATGATGCAGGCGGCTGGCGACCGGCTGGCAAAAGAGCTGGAGTCCGTCAGCATCAGAGATCTCACGATGCCGATCGTCAATAACGCCGAAGCCAGGTATGTGCGGAAAGCGTCTGAATTGAGGCCTTCGCTCATCAAACAGATAAGCGCTCCTCTCTTCTGGGAAGATTCGATTAAACGAATGGCCGCCGACGGCGTCGATACGTTTATCGAAGTGGGGCCCGGCAAAGTACTTTCCGGGTTGGTAAAGCGGATCGCCAAAGAAGCGAAGATCCAGAACGTTGAAGATCAGAAGAGCCTGAACGAAACACTAAACGCCCTCGGCGTTTCGTAGCAGTCCGACAGACATCCAACCAAGGAGGATCGTCATGATTATGAAGGTTGTTTTTACAATCGTGTTTTCAATGCTCATTGCAGCGGGTATGGCCGTTTTGTCCCCGGTTGCGGCCCACGCGGGACCGGTTGCCGCCGCAGTCGTAGCGAACCACATGGACAAATCGAAATATTCCTCGGCGGACATCAAGCAATACCTTAAAGCGCTGAAGGGGCAGCAGGTCTCCGCCGAAGGAAAAGTTCATGATGTCCTGACCGGAAAAACGGGCGTCAAGATCGTGGTGTCGGTGGATGTTCCCGGGCGCTCCAAAAACTTTGTCGTCGACGTTCATGGCAAGGACGCGGCCGCAATGCACAAAGGAGACCGGGTCTCCTGCAAGGGTGAATACGTCAAATACAATATGTTCACCCTGAACGGGATCGGCATCGACGGCAGCTGCTCGAAAAAATAACACGGGCCGGGCGCCACCCCACAACCCGCAGGAGCGAATGCATGAGCTTGAACGGAAAAATAGCATTAGTCACCGGCGCCGCACAGGGCATCGGCAGGGACATTGCACTGGCGCTCGCAACGGACGGCGCTGACGTCGCCATCTGCGACGTGAACCTCGAAGCGGCACAGAAGACAGCAGCGGACATCGAAGCGCTGGGGAAAAAATCACTGGCCCTCAAAGCGAACGTGGCTGCTTCCGCCGACGTGATTGCCATGGTCGACCAGGTCGTCGAAAAATTCGGCAGAATAGACATTTTGGTAAACAATGCCGGCATCACCCGCGACGGGCTTATCCTCAGGATGAAGGATGAGGACTGGGACCTGGTGCTCAGCATCAATTTAAAAGGCGCATTCCTGTGCACGAAGTCAGCGCTCAAGTACATGACCAAGCAGCGCGGCGGCACGATCATCAATATCGCCTCGATCGTGGGCGCCATGGGCAACGCCGGCCAGGCGAACTATGTGGCGTCCAAGGCAGGGCTTATCGGGCTGACCAAGACCATCGCCCGTGAATATGCGAACCGCGGCATTACCGCCAATGCTGTCGCCCCCGGCTTCATTGAAACTGCCATGACGCAGGCCCTGTCCGAGACGGTCAGGACAGAGCTCGCGAAGCAGATTCCCCTGGGCAAGCTCGGCACTCCCGCGGACGTCGCAAATGCGGTCAGGTTCCTTGCATCACCCTGGGCCTCGTACATCTCCGGTCAGGTCATTCATGTAAACGGCGGCATGTACATGTAGTTCCGTGTGCTCCGGGAAATACACCGCATTGTAGAGACAGATATACTATCAAGGACCTAATCACAGGAGGAAGACAATGGCAGAGATTGAAGCAAAGGTAAAAAAGATCATTTCTGAGCAGCTCGGCGTACCGGAAGCGGATGTGAAACCTGAAGCATCCTTCGTCAACGACCTCGGCGCAGATTCGCTCGATACCGTGGAACTCGTGATGGCGCTCGAGGAGGAATTCGGCGTTGAGATCCCGGATGAAGATGCGGAAAAGATAGCGACCGTACAGAACGCGATCGACTATGTCAAGGCAAAGAAGTAACGCACAGGAAAGATCGAGAGCCAATCAGTCCCAAAAAATCCAAAAAGCCAGAAGACCTCTCCCACAGCCGTGAGAACAGGTTTTTTGGCTTTTCGGATTTATTATGCGGGAGGTATCCTCTGTTGAAGAGAAGAGTTGTTGTAACCGGCGTCGGCATGGTAACGCCCGTCGGGCTCGATACGGAAGCAAGCTGGGAAGGCCTGATCAGCGGAAAATCCGGCATCGGCCCCATTACCCAGTTCGATGACAAAACGATTCCGACGCAAATCGCGGGGGAGATCCACGGCTTCAAGCCGGAAAAGTACATCGAGCCCAAAGAGGTCAAGAAGATGGACCGTTTTATCCATCTCGCGATCGCGGCCAGCCAGATGGCCATGGATATGTCCGGCCTCAAAATCACGCCGGAAAATGCCGAGCGCGTCGGCGTCATCGTCAGCGCGGGCATGGGCGGGCTCCCGGCCATCGAGAAGTATTACAAAATATATCTCGAGCGCGGCATTCGCAAAGTGACCCCTTTTTTTATCCCCATGATCATCATCAACGAGGCAGCGGGTAATATTTCCATGCGCTTCGGCGCTAAAGGCCCCAATATCAGCATCGTTACCGCCTGCGCGACAGGGACCCACTCAATCGGCGATGCCTTTAAATGGATCCAGCGCGGCGATGCCGACGCCATGATCGCGGGCGGCGCCGAATCGTGCCTCTGCGTGACCGCCGTGGGCGGTTTCAACGCCATGAAGGCCCTCTCGACCCGGAACGACGAGCCGCGGCGCGCAAGCCGCCCCTTTGACGCCGGCCGCGACGGGTTCATCATGGGAGAAGGCTCCGGCGTGGTGGTCCTTGAAGAGCTAGAAACCGCGCGCGCGCGCGGGGCCCGCATCTATGCCGAGATAGTCGGCTATGGCGCCTCGGGAGACGCCTACCATATCACCTCACCCGCCCCGAACGGCGAAGGCGCCGCGCGCTGCATGAACATGGCGATCAAGGACGCGGGCGTGGCGCCGTCGGAGATGGGCTACATCAATGCTCACGGGACCTCCACCAAGTACGGCGACGAGCTCGAGACCATTGCCATCAAGAGCGTCTTCGGCGAGCATGCCTACAAGATCCCGGTAAGCTCCACGAAATCCATGACCGGCCATCTGCTCGGGGCCGCCGGCGGCGTGGAGGCCGTTATCTCCATTCTTGCGATGGACCGCGGGGTGCTTCCGCCGACCATCAATCTTGAAAATCCCGATCCGGAATGCGACCTGGACTATATCCCGCACACCGCCCGAAAAGCGCAGGTTGATGTCGTCATGTCCAATTCCTTCGGTTTTGGCGGCACGAATGCGTGCCTCGTGTTCAAGCGCTTCCGGGACTAAGATGCGCACACTCGCAGAGCTTGAGCAAAGCATTTTCCACCCGTTCAAGGACCCCCGGCTCCTTGAACGCGCTTTGACGCACAAGTCCTTTGCCAACGAGAACAAGACCCCCTACCACAATGAACGGATGGAGTTCCTCGGCGACGCCGTCCTCTCGCTCGTCGTCAGCGAGCATCTCATGAGGACCTGCCCGGACTCGACCGAAGGAGATCTTTCGAGACTCCGGGCAGCGATCGTGAGCGAACCCGCGCTTGCCGCGATCGGCCGCGCCCTGGCACTCGGTTCCTACCTGCTGCTTGGCAAGGGCGAAGAACAGACCGGCGGACGCGACAAGGACTCGCTGCTGGCGGATGCGCTGGAAGCGCTCATTGCCTCACTGTACCTCGATGCAGGCAAGGAGGCCGCTGAAGCTTTCATCCTTCGCTTTTTTGAGGACGTGATAAAAAGAAGCTGCGCTTCACGCGCCAGTCTCGACTACAAAACAGCGCTCCAGGAACTCTGCCAGGAGCGCCTGAAGCAGTTGCCTGAATACCGCGTCGCCTCAGAGACCGGTCCGGACCACCAGAAGCAGTTCAACGTGGAACTGCTGGTCAAGGGGCGGGTCTCTGGCCGTGGAACAGGCAAAAGCAAGAAGGAAGCTGAGCAAAAAGCGGCAAAGGAAGCGCTTGAAAAACTAAGAAGCCAGGAGCCAGAAAACAGGAGACAGAATACAGAAGGGTAAGGGAATAGCAGTTTCATTTTTCCTGACTTCTGACACCTGTCTCCTGACTTCTGTATTTCCATGATCATCCCCTTCTTCATTCCCCATGCCGGATGCCGACACCAGTGCGTGTTCTGCAACCAAAAGAATATCACCGGACAGTGTGCAGCCGTTGATCCATCCACTATCGCGCAGACCATCACCACGTATCTGGCCCTGGTCGAACAACGGGAACCCGCCCAGGTGGCATTCTACGGCGGCAGCTTTACCGCCCTGCCGATCGATGTCCAGAAAAGCTACCTTGAACCATGCCAAGCCTTCATCTCCTCGGGAGCTATCAGGGGGATCCGCCTTTCAACGCGTCCGGATTGCATCACCAAGGAACTCCTTTCCTTTCTCAGAAACCATCGGGTCGAGACCATCGAACTGGGCGTCCAATCGATGGATGACACGGTGCTCATGCGTTCCGCACGAGGCCACACCGCGGCCGACGCCATCCATGCCGTCACCCTGCTTCAGGAACAGGGATTCACCGTCGGGCTGCAGCTGATGCCCGGCTTGCCCGGAGATTCCGCCGGGGCCTTCATGGCGACTGTTCGCAGCGTGATCGGAATGAAGCCTGACTTCGTCAGGATCTATCCTGCGCTCGTGATCAAAGAAACACCGCTCGAAGCGCTCTACCGGTCGGGACACTATACCCCGTTGTCTCTGGACGAAGCGGTACAGTGGTGCAAAGATGCGTTTCTGCAATTCAAGCCCGCCGGCATCTCAGTGATTCGCATGGGGCTCCAGCCATCCGAGGAACTTCAAAGACCCGGCGCCATTCTGGCTGGCCCCTATCATCCGGCCTTCAGGCAGCTCGTGGATTCGTCGATCCTCCTGGACCGGATGCGCGCCGCCTTGCAACAGCATGTGCAGGGATCGGGAGCCGCGTTTTTGCTCAGTCATCCCTCCGAGCTTGCCGCTGCCATTGCTCAAAACCGTTCAAATATCATCGCGCTAAAAAAAGAGTTTAACCTCGGCGAGCTTCGGGTCATCGCCAACCCCGGCGTTAAAAAAGGTTCGATCACGTATCAGTGGGAATGAGCGTTCATCACAATTCCACCGTTCGGGACAGCGAGCAAAAAGTCAGATAGCGAATGCGTCTGAAACTTGTTGACAGCGGCGCCGGTAACAGGTACTATCGACAAAATTTTAACGAAGGGACACCTCCATGGCCATTACCTATAAGGATGCCGGCGTTGACATCGATGCCGGAGACCTCTTTGTCTCAAAGATCAAACCCTACGTCAAGTCGACGTTCCGTCCGGAAGTGCTCACCGACATCGGCGGCTTCGGCGGACTCTTTGCCCTCAAAAAATACAAACAACCGGTCCTCGTTTCCGGCACGGACGGCGTGGGCACCAAGCTCAAGATCGCCTTTCTTACAAAAAAACACGACACCGTGGGCATCGACCTCGTGGCCATGTGCGTGAACGACATTATCGTTCAGGGCGCGGAGCCGCTCTTCTTCCTCGACTATTTTGCCACAGGCAAGCTGAAGCCCAGGGAGCACGCCAGCATCATTAAAGGGATCGCCGAAGGCTGCCGGCAGTCCGGCTGCGCCTTGATCGGCGGAGAGACCGCGGAAATGCCGTCATTCTACGGGAACGATGAGTACGACCTGGCGGGTTTTGCCGTAGGCGTGGTGGAAAAGAAGAAGATCATCGACGGCTCCCGGATCAGACCCGGTGACCAGCTCATCGGACTTGCATCATCAGGCCTCCACAGCAACGGCTACTCGCTGGCGCGCAAGGTCCTGCTCGAAGAAACCGGCTACTCGCTCAAAAAGATGATTCCCGGGCTCGACCGGCCGCTGGGAGAGGTCCTGCTCGCTCCGACGCGGATCTACGCGAAAACCATCCTTGCGCTGATGCGGGAATTCGATCTGCGCGGCATGGCGCACATTACCGGCGGAGGCATCACCGAGAATACGCCGCGCATGCTGCCGAAAGGCGTCCAGGCAGTGATCGTCAAGGGGACCTGGGACATCCATCCAATATTTTCATTGATCCAGGAAAAAGCGGGTGTGGACGATCATGAGATGTACCGGGACTTCAACATGGGCGTCGGCATGATACTGGCAGTACCGGCAAAACAGGCCGATGCGATCATGAAACGCGCAAAGAAGCTCGGCGAGCGGGCCTACCTGATCGGTGAGATCGCAAAAGGGAAGCAGGTCGTGAAGTACAAAGAATGATAGCAGCCAGGGTCCGGCAGCCGGGGTCCACTCTTTTTTTACCTGAACCCTGGCCCTGGACCCCGAACCCTGTTATAAGGAATTCCTATGAAAAAGGTCCGCATCGGGGTCCTCGTCTCGGGCCGGGGATCGAACCTCCAGGCCATCATCGACAATATCGAACTCGGTCAGCTCGCAGCCGAGATCGCGGTCGTTATCAGCGACCAGCCCGGCGCTTACTCCCTCGAGCGAGCGCGCAAACACAACATACCGGCAATCCACATAAGCGCCAAAGGCTATAAGGAAAAGCGTGATGCGTACGACGCCCTCCTCGTGCAGGAGCTTCAGAAACAAAGCGTGGACCTGGTCTGTCTCGCGGGCTTCATGCGCATCATCACGCCGACCCTGCTTCGAGCATTCCCGAACCGTGTCCTCAACATCCACCCCGCCCTGCTGCCGGCCTTCCCCGGCCTGCACGTGCAGAAAGCAGCCATCGCAGGCGGCGCCAGGTTCTCCGGCTGCACCGTGCATTTCGTTGATGAAGGCATGGACACCGGCCCCATCATCATCCAGGCCGTGGTTCCGGTCCTGGACAAGGATACCGAGGACAGCCTGTCAGACCGCATTCTTCAGCAGGAGCATAAGATCTATTCGCGGGCAATTCAATTATATGCAGAGGGAAAACTCAAGATCGAAGGGAGCAGGGTCACGGTCATCGGCGCAGTAACCGAATCCAACGATTTTTTGATAAATCCATAAGAGGCAGCGCGTCGTGCTCTGAAATCAAGGAAGGGGGTTTACATGAAACAGCGATGGAAAGCATTAGTACTGATAGCGATAACGGTCCTGTTTGTCTCATCCGCATGTTTTCCGCATCATCCCGGACTCCCCGGACGTCACCTCCCGCACCCGAGGGGATTGCCGCATCCATAGCCTTGCCGCACCGTGCATTCATGAATCAAAAGGCCTTGCAACCATGCAAGGCCTTTTTTTGTCTGCTCGAAATGACCATTTCTGACAACGGACAACCCCGTCTGTCGAAAATTTTATTCCGGCCTGTCCGGGTCAGGATGAACAATCCTTTTGCCGGCAATAGAGAACCGGAACACGACGCCGATGCCGGCGACGGTGCTGTCAAGCCCGCCGTGGAGAGCCCTGACCCTGCCGACCGAGGCCTCGATGCCCGTGGTGCTGCTGACATCATAGCGTACGCCGACCGAGGGCTGGACAACGGCGCCCCCGTGGACCTCGATACCGCCGCCCCCGGCTGCCCCGCCGAGGACTTCGGCGAACACGTGGACGCTGGTCCCGGCCACAGGCTCGGACAGATACCCGATGCCCATGAGACCGACTGAATAGCCGCCCGCCCCTCCGGCGAATGCGCTCTGCGCCTGGCCGGTCAGATAAAGGGCGCTGGCGCCCGGAAACGCATCGAGTTTCACGCAGAGAAGCGAGACAGCCCCCTCTTCACGTCCGTTGCGCATTGAAGCGTTCAGGGATGGGTATTGTGCACCGGCAAAGCGGATGCGCCAGGAATAGCTCCGGAGGCTGTCCGCAACGGGGCCGCCGGTCACGCCATGGTTGCCGAAGACCGCCGCGTCAATTGCATAGCTTAACCCGAACTCAAAGGTCCGCGCCCGGAATTCGCCTCCGGAGACAACATAACCTGTCCGGGTATCAATTGAGAAACCGTCCCCTGCCGTGAACTTCAGGCCAAGCGATGCCTTGGCAAGTCCTCCTCCTCCCGTGTCCACCCTGCCGCCACCCCCGGATCCGACAGAGGACCGCGCGTCGAGAAGAAACTCGTTTGCAAACAGAGGCAAGCGGATTCCGCCGCCGAAAAGAACTTCGGCATAGCCGTCGGCACTGCCGCCTGAGGCGCCAGCGGTTTCGACAAGCAGGTAGTTCATTCCGCTGAGTTCCCTGCTATACTCGAACCCGGACGTCCGGATGGCGCCTGTTTTCGATGCCCCATCGACATTCATCACCGCGCCGGCGGGAGAATAGGCCTGATAACGCGCCGTGAGATGCTCGCGTTCAAAGCGGACCTCGCGGTTCGCGGCACGCGATGCCCGATCCAGAACAGCGGCAAGCTCTTCCGGCAGTTCCGATGCAACGCGCAGCGACTCAAAAGGAAGGTCTATAAAGACGGCGGCATGACGCGACCGGATATCTCCGTTCGGGAAGTCAACCAGCGAGTACTCGAAACCAAGGCGAACGTCGTCAAAAGCGTAGACGAGACCGAGATGGGGCCGGACCATCAGCCCTCCGCCCTGGGGGGCGCTTCCCCCTCCGCCGCCACCGAGGAAGAGTCCGGCGTCAACCGAGAGCGGACCGACAAGAGGCTGTTTCAAACCGGCCTCGAACCCTCCTGTAAAAAAACCGCCGCGCTTTCCAGCCACAGCACCGTACATTCCGAGGCCCGCATAGAGCCGCGGAGAAACGTCGAGGAGATAGTGAAAACCCGCAAGCCCCAGCCTTTCAGTCGAAGACAAGGCCACGGTTTCGTAGGAAATGCGCTGGGTCCCGCGCCAGGTGTCATATCCTTCATCCGCTGCCGCGTCGCTGATTATGAGAACCAGCAAAAAGAAAAGGACCGTGGATAATTTCAAGCTCCCTGCTATTCCGCGGGCAATCGAATTCGGTAAAGGTGTCCGGAGAGAGGCCATCATGCGCATGTGCCGAGTATAATAGGAAAAGGATTCTTGTCAAGGTGAAGCGGCGTTCACGATGCGGACATGTATTTCGAAGCGTTTTCAGCGGGGTGGCGCGGACGCGGGCAAGATTGGCGTAATCCAGAACGGTACCGGGGTAATGACGGGATGCAAAACAAACCTTACCTGTTTCTGTTAAAAAATTGGTGGACGAGAAGGGGATCGAACCCTCGGCCTCCGCATTGCGAACGCGGCGCTCTCCCAGCTGAGCTACTCGCCCATCGTGGACGACCAATGAGGGGTATACTGTAATCTATCGGATAAAATAAATCAAGAGAAAATTCATAAAAAAGGGACGTCTCCCGACGCCCCAGCTGTACTCCACCTGACCGCGTGTCTCTGCCTGCTCATTACAGTTTGTCTTCAACAATCCTGTCAACGGACCATTTCCCGCCGCCCTTGATCATCAAGGCAATAGCGATGGCGATCACGAGGAGATGATATTCATACCCCTCTCCGGCCTGTTTCCCGAACCAGTTCATAAAGAACCCGTTCTGAAAATGCAGCAGGTATACTGCAACCGCCATGTTCACGGCAATGCCAAAAGCCGAGAGCCTGGTCAAAAAACCGGTGAGCAGACCGAGAGCCCCAAGCCCTTCCGCAATGATCGCAAGGAAAGCGAAGACCGCCGGAATGCCGAGCGTTCCCGTGAAAAACCCCATGGTCCCTCCAAAACCGTAGCCGCCGAACCAGCCCAGAAACTTTTGCATCCCGTGGGGGAAGAACACCACGCCAAGCAACACCCTGAGAATCATGGTTACCGTGTCATCGTCCGTATGAAATAGTTTCTTTAACATAGAGACCTCCTTTTGCACTCAGGTTCAACCTTCTGTCCGCTGCAGCCCCAGCTTTCGGCACAACTGCCCGAGCTCCCGCAGCTCCTCTTTCTTAAGAATATTCATTTGCGAAGCTATTATCCCGGCATGACGGGGAAAGATGCTCTTAATCAGTTTGCTTCCCGGCGGGGTCAGCATAATCTGGTATAAACGCCGGTCTGCTTCAACCCGTTCCCGCTTCACCAAGCCCCGCTTTTCGAGGTTGTCGATCACCATGGTCACATTACCGCCGCTTTTAAAGATCTTTTGCGCCAGTTCTCGCTGGCTCAGCGGACCGAGATGGAACAATGCTTCGAGCACCCCGAACTGGCTTACGGTCAGGCGGTCATCGCCTAAATGTTTAGTAACCCGCGACGTTACGGATTCAGATGCCCGGACGAGCTTGATATAAGCATCCAAGGCCTGCCGAACGACCAGCGAACCTTTAAAATGAGTTCCCATGTTAGTTCACCAATTAACTGTTTAATGTTAAACTAATTATACCGCGCTCCGGTCTTTTGTCAAGGGGGCTTTTCCAGGGCTACAGCTCTTTTCTCAGGCGGTACCAGGCCAGGCTGAGGCGTTCGGACAAGGCTGTTGAGGAGGTGTTCAGAAATTCCAGCCGCGGGAGGAACGCATAAAACGAGCGGCCCCGCTGCCCGCTCAGGAATCCGGAGGGCTGGGGTATTACTGCAAGACCCTGCTTCCGAAACAGGGCCGTGGACCGCTTCAGGTGGTAGGCTGAGGTGACTAAGACCATGCGCTTCCCGCCATAAGCGGCTTTCATGTTCCTGGCGCTGGCCAGCGTATTGAACGAGGCATTGTCGACAAGGATGAATTGCTTCGGCACACCGAGGTCCTGCGCCATGCGCGCCATCGGGTCGGCATCGGAAAGGAGCGGCCTGGCAGGGTCTCCGGCGCCGCCGGTTATCACGATCGGAATATGCAATGAACGATAGAGCTTCACCGCGGCAACCGTGCGCTCAAGCGAATCATTGGTCGTCCTCTGCTCCAGGCCCAGCGCGGAAAGGTCCACGGCCCCGCAACCCAGCGCCACAATCAGATCGGCCTTGACTCCTTTCACCTCGAGGGGCCGGTAGTCGGCCTCCAGCGGCGCGATCAGCGCGTCGGACACAGGGCTGATGCTCAGGCCGTACAGCAAAAGGAATGCAACCGTGATCAGCAGGCGCCCGAGAACGCGATGGGACCAGATGAGCAGAAACCCCAGAAGCATGAGCGCAAGGATGCTCGCCGGGGGCAGGAGCAGGAACAGCAGCGTCTTGGTGATGATAAAACCCATGATATTCCCCTTGATTTAACATTCAAAATTTACGATTGAAACTATGGTATAGTGTTCTATGAAATGGAGGTACCCGTAAATGGAATTTATTTCGAAAATGCCGTGGGGCTTGCTCATCCTTGCCTGCCTGACGCTGGGGCTTGCGCCCTTTGCGCCGCCCCATATCTGGGAGAAGCTCCAGATGCTGTCAAAAGGCCAGCTCGTGAGGCCCATCGACTGGTTCGATCTTGTGCTGCACGGCGCCCCCTGGGCGCTTTTGATCGTGAAGGGGATTGTGTCGCTGACAACGAAATGAAACAGGTATTCAGGCTGAAGACTGGTCGCCCTAATCCTTCAACAGCTCTTCCAGTATCTCCGCCGCATCCTTTACGAATTCGGGACAGCGTTGTTTGAAATGCTTTTCCTGCTTTGCGGCTTTCAACCCTTCCGCAGTGCTCACGTTGCAGCCCAGCAGCTCCCTGCAAAGCACAGCGCCATGCCGGGCCTTGAACCGCTCCATGAACTCACGGGCCCTTTCCTCAGTCCTGTCTTTTGACAGCAGAGTTGGGCCCTTTACCCTGGAATACTTCAACCCGAGAACCATCAGCGCGCCGGTCACGGCCCCGCAGGTCTCTCCCATGCCCATGCCTGAGCCGAAGCCGGCGGCAAGTTTGAGCGCGGTTTCCTTCTCCAGGCCGAGCTGCCGGCCATAGGTGGACAGGACCGCCTGAGTGCAGTTTGTCCCCTTTTTAAAACAGGCGACGCACTCCGCTAACTGCCCCGGCGCGGGAGCGGCTCCATTTCGCTTCTTAAATAACACGTCCGATCCTTATCCTTTCACCGGTTCCCGCTGGGACTGTCCGGCCTCATGGTAGCGCGGGATTTTCTCCTTGATTTATCATGAAGCTTCCATTAGATTATAAACCTATTCACGCACCGGCCGCAAGGAGGTTCTCATGGCAGAGCAGGATTTCTCGAAAAAAGAAAAAAATTATTACACGGACATCCCCCAGAAGAGCGAGGCCTTCTTTCTGAAAGGCTCGAACTCCTATGACTGGGGCATGAAGAACCGGCTGGCCCGCATCTTTAATCCAAGGTCCGGGAAAACCGTGATGCTGGCCTTTGACCACGGGTATTTCCAGGGACCCACGACCGGGCTCGAGCGGATCGACATCACGATCAAACCGCTCATCCCCTCCGCGGACGCGTTGATGCTGACGCGCGGAATCCTGCGCTCCGTCATTGATCCCTCGCATACCAACGCCGTGGTCATGCGCGCGAGCGGCGGCCCGAGCATCCTGAAAGAGCTCTCCGACGAACGCATTGCCGTGGACATGGAAGACGCCCTGCGCATGAACGTAAGCGCCGTGGCGGTCCAGGTCTTCATCGGCGGCGCTCATGAGACCCAGACGGTCAACAACATGACCCGGCTCGTGGACATGGGAATGCGCTACGGCATGCCGGTCCTCGGCGTCACCGCGGTCGGCGCCGAACTCGTGCGCGACGCCCGGTATATCGGCCTGGCAACGCGCATCCTGGCGGAGCTGGGCGTCTCTATCGTGAAAACCTATTTCGTGCCGGGCTTTGAACAGGTCGCCGCGGCCTGCCCGGTGCCGATCGTCATCGCGGGCGGCAAAAAGCTTCCCGAGAAGGACGCCCTGCAGATGGCGCGCGACGCCATAAACCAGGGCGCTTCGGGCGTGGACATGGGCAGGAACATCTTCCAGTCCGGGTCCCCGGTCGCCATGATCGGCGCCGTGCGCAAGGTCGTGCACGACAACGTAAGCGTCAAGGAAGCGTACGAGTATTATCTGGATATGAAGAAGAAATAAACAGCTAAACTCCTTTGACACTGATTTACACTGACAAAGTCTATGATGTATCCAGTCGTTTCATAGCCGTTATCCGCCTTCGCTTAGAAGCGCCTACTTCTGGTATCCGTGTCAAAGGTTCTTTGTCGTATGAAAGGTATTTTCATTTGAAAGTCGGCGTCTACTACAAGAACAGCGATGTCCGCGTGGAAGAACGTCCACAGCCCAAAGCCGGCGACCGCGACATCGTCGTCAAGGTCATGGCCTGCGGCCTCTGCGGCTCCGACCTCATGGAATGGTATCGCATCAAGCGCGCACCGCTGGTGCTTGGCCATGAACCTGCCGGGACTGTTGTCGAGGCCGGAAAGCTCGTGACCAATGTCAAAGTTGGGGACCGCGTTTTCGTCACCCACCACGTTCCCTGCAATGCCTGCTACCATTGCCGTACGGGCCATGAGACCGCCTGCACCACCTTCCAGACCGTCAATAATTTCGAGCCCGGCGGTTTTTCGCAGCTCCTGCGCGTGACCGGCAAGAGCGTTGAGACCGGCGCCTTCGTGCTTCCCGATTCCATGACCTTCGAACAGGCGACCTTCATCGAACCCCTGGCGACCGCTGTTCGGGCGCTCCGGACTGTGGCATTAAAGCCCGCCCAGACTGTTCTCGTCTGCGGCAGCGGCGTTGCGGGAATGCTTCTTATAAAACTGGCGCGCGCCATGGGCGCAGGCAACATCATCGCAACGGATATCAGCGCCTACCGTCTTGAGAAGGCCCGCCAGTTCGGCGCAACCCATACGATAACCGCCAATGAAGATGTGCCAGCCTTCGTCAGAAAAGTGAATGACGGGAGACTTGCCGACGTTGTCATCCTCTGCGCAGGAGCCCTGCCGGCGGCCAAAACCGCGCTCATGTCCGCAGAAAAAGGCGGCGCCATTCTCTTCTTCGCTGTACCGAAACCGGGCGAGACCGTGGACGTTGACTTCAACCCCTTCTGGCGCGACGATATCACGATCAAGACCTGCTACGGCGCCGCCCCCCTCGACAATCTGCAGGCCCTCGAACTTATCAGGCGCAATACTGTGACGGTGACCGACATGGTGACCCATTGCTTCGGCATCGACAAGATCGGCGAAGCATTCATGACCGGCGCCAGGCCCGATGGGTGCATGAAAGTTATTATCGAGCCGAACCAGCAGACATAGTCGTTTGACGATTTCAGCCCTTCTCCGTGTCTCCGTGTCTCCGTGGTAAAAAGGTTTGCTTTTGACCTCCCTACAATTCTTTTGACTCTTCTCCACATTCCCTTTATAATTCCAGGCTATGAACACTAAGATCGCTGTGATCGGCGCAGGCGCATGGGGCACTGCCCTGGCAATGCTTTTGGCTGACAAAGGCCACGACGTAACGCTCTGGATGTACGAAAAGGACCTTGCCGAGGAGACGGGCAGAACACGCGAGAACCGCGTGTATCTCCCGGGGTTTCCCCTGCCGGCTTCCCTGAAGATAACCTCATCGCTTGAATCAGCGGTCACGGGCACACCGGTCATCCTGTCCGTTGTCCCCTCGCATACCGTGCGCGCGGTGACTAAACAGTATGCGCCCTTTCTCGCCGAACACGCCATCATCATCAGCGCTTCCAAAGGCATCGAGATCGAGACGCTTATGCCGTTGTCGGAAGTCTTCAAGGACATCCTGGATCCGCGGCATCACAAGAACCTCTGCTTCCTCTCCGGCCCGAGCTTTGCCAAAGAAGTGGCGCAGAAGATGCCGACCGCGGTTGCGCTCGCAGCCTACGATCCGGATGTCGCAAAAGAGGCACAGGCGATCTTCAGCAACTCTTATTTCCGCGTATATACCAACACGGACGTCATCGGTGTGGAGCTTGGGGGCTCAATCAAGAACGTCATCGCAATCGCAGCAGGCGTGCTCGAAGGAATGGGCTACGGGTACAATACCATGGCCGCCTTGCTCACCCGCGGGCTCGCTGAAATGGCGCGGCTCGGAATAGCAATGGGCGGCAATGTCCAGACCTTCTCGGGACTCGCCGGCATGGGAGACCTTGTTCTGACCTGTACTGGCGGCTTGTCGCGCAACCGCACCCTCGGCACCCGTCTCGGCAAGGGCGAAAAACTGGAAGATATCATGAAGAACGCCAAGACCGTTGCCGAAGGCGTAAAGACCACCAAGGCCGCGCGCGAGCTTGCCGCGAAATACCACATGCACATGCCGATCGTCGAGCAGGTCTACCACATCCTCTATGAAGGCAAGGACCCGGGCCAGGCCCTCAAGGACCTGATGGCCAGGGATCTGAAGGCGGAGTAGCTCAATTCGGGATTCGGAATGCGAAATTCGGAATGAATAATTTTCCTCGACAATCCGGAAATAACAATGAATAAAACGGAACTCATTAAACTGCTTGAAAGCGTCCGCGCCGGCAAAACCGATATTGAAACCGCGCTTACACGGCTCAAACATCTGCCGTTCGAAGACGTTGCTTACGCTCACATCGACCATCACCGCCAGCTGCGCCACGGCATGCCCGAGGTGATCTACTGTGAAGGCAAGACGCTGGAGCAGACCGTCGGGATCACGAAGCGCATGCTCAAGGCCGGAAGCGACATCCTGGCAACACGCGCATCGGAAGCGGTGTTCACGGCGATCAAAAAACTGGACAAACGCGCGGTCTATCACAAAGCCTCCCGCGCCATCGTGGTCCAGGTTGCAAAGAAAAAATCGACCACCGGCATCATTCTTGTGCTGACCGCGGGCACGTCGGACATTCCCGTCGCCGAAGAAGCAGCGGTCACCGCAGGGATGCTCGGCAGCAGCGTTCAGACGGTTTATGACGTAGGCGTGGCCGGCATCCACCGCATCCTGAGCAAGAGGGAAGTCCTCGACGCCGCCCGGGTCATCGTCGTGGTCGCGGGCATGGACGGCGCTCTCCCCTCGGTCGTGGGCGGCCTGGTTGACAAGCCCGTGATCGCCGTGCCGACGAGCGTTGGTTACGGCGCGGGATTCCATGGCCTGGCCCCGCTGCTGACCATGCTGAATTCCTGCGCCGCGGGCGTTGCGGTCATGAACATCGACAACGGCTTCGGCGCCGGGGTTATGGCGCATAGAATAAACTTGCTGGGGGAACGATCCTGAAAAGATGCCTGGCTTGTATCTGCGGTAATCTGCGTTCATCTGCGGCCAAACTTTATTGTTGGATGGATTTATGACCCTGGCCTACTTCGACTGTTTTTCCGGCATATCCGGCGACATGACCCTCGGCGCGCTCGTGGACGCGGGCGTGGGCATCGAGGTCCTGCGCTCGGAGCTTGAAAAGCTGAACCTCCCTGGCTACGAGATCACTGCGCTAAAGGTGATGCGGTCCGGCATATCGGCAACGAAGGTCCATGTCTGTCTCGATGAAAAAGAACAGCCGACCCGCCATTTTTCGGATATCCGCACGATCATTGAAGCATCGACACTTTCCTCGTCGATCAAACAGAAAAGCATTCTGATCTTCGAACGCCTGGCAGAAGCAGAGGCAAAGGTCCACGGTACGACACCGGACAAGGTCCATTTTCACGAGGTCGGTGCGGTCGATGCTATCGTTGACATTGTCGGCTCGGTCATCGGGATTGAGCTCCTCGGCATTACGGCGATAGCCGGATCAGCCATTAACCTCGGGTCCGGGTCGATCAAAACCATGCACGGCATTCTGCCGGTCCCGGCGCCGGCAACAGGAGAACTGCTTAAGGGCATCCCCTCCTACGGGTCATCGGTGCCTTTTGAGCTCACCACGCCGACCGGAGCGGTCATCATCAGCACCCTGGCCTCATCCTTCGGCCCCATGCCGCAGATGCGCGTTTCACAGACAGCATACGGCGCCGGCAACAGGGACATCCAGGAACAGCCGAACGTGCTCCGGCTCATGATCGGCGACCCGGCCTCATCGTATGATGAAGACCGGTCAATCGTCATGGAAACAAACATCGACGACATGAACCCGCAGCTCTATGAGCATGTTATCGACAAGCTCATAGAGCAAGGCGCCCATGACGCCTATCTCACGCCGATCATCATGAAAAAGGGAAGGCCGGCGGTCCTGCTCTCGGTGCTGACGGATGGAGTGAAGGAAAGCGCAATCCTGGATACGATATTCCGCGAAACCACGAGCATCGGGGTCAGGATCCGGGAAGTGGGCAGGAAGAAGCTGAGCCGTGAGATACAGATCGTTGATACGACCTACGGGAAAATCAGGGTCAAAGTGAGCAAGCGGGGTGAGGAGATACTGACGGTTACCCCGGAGTATGAAGATTGTCGGAAAATCGCGGAGGAAAAGCAGGTGCCTTTGAAGCAGGTGATGGAAGAAGCGAGAACGGCTTTCTCCCTTAAAAGCTAAAAGAAAAACCATACTGTAACCTGTTATCCGCAGATTACGCAGATGGACGCAGATAAAAAAGAACGAATCAGGTTTGCTTTAATCTGCGACATCTGCGTAATCTGCGGAAAAACATATTGACCTCAGCAGTTACTTATTAATTACTATTCATTTTAGCGAGAACCCAAATGAGAACTATCCGCATATCCATGGCACAGATCAACACTATCGTCGGCGACCTCAAGGGGAACCGGGACAAGATCATCGCCGCCATCGGCCGCGCGAAAAAACTCGGCGCCGATCTCGTCTCCTTCCCCGAACTGGCCGTGACCGGCTATCCGCCCGAGGACCTGGTGCTGAAACCGCAGTTCGTGAAGGACAACCTGCGCACACTCAAGGAGATCGCCAAAGCGGCCAAGGGAATCACGGCTGTCGTCGGCTTCATCGACGGTCACGACAAGGAACTGTACAACGCCGCCGCCGTGCTGGACAACGGGAAACATATCTACACTTACCAGAAGATATTCCTGCCGAACTACGGCGTGTTCGACGAGTACCGCTACTTCAAGCCCGGCAACCGCTGCCACGTCATCACGGTCAAAGGCGTTGCAATCGGCGTGAACATCTGCGAGGACATCTGGTATTCTGAAGGACCGACCTTCATCCAGGCGCTTGCAGGCGCGGAAGTGATCGTAAACGTCAATGCCTCCCCTTTCCATAAGGGCAAGGGAAAAGAACGGCGCGCCATGATCGCCGAACGGGCCAAGGAGAGCGGGGTCGTCATCACCTACACCAATGCGGTGGGCGGACAGGACGAATTAGTGTTCGACGGGCAGAGCATGGCGATCGACAAAAGCGGCAAACTGCTGGCTGTCGGCAGGCAATTCGAAGAAGAGCTGATAACCGTGGATATCCGCGTACCCGGCGCAAAGCCGTCGCTTCCCGAGGACCTCATCCAGTATCAGGACCATATCGATTACCTCGTTCTCTCGGACAAGCCTGCAGGCAAAAAGAAGCTGCTCCCGAAACAGCGCCGGAGCAGGCCGCTCCCGGTCTGCGAGGAAGTATATCAAGCGCTGGCGCTGGGCACACGGGATTACATGGGTAAGAACGGTTTCACGTCCGCGGTCATCGGCCTTTCCGGCGGCATTGACTCATCGCTGGTGGCGGCCGTGGCCGTGGCAGCCATCGGCAGGGAAAATGTTATCGGCGTGTTCATGCCCTCCCAGTACAGCTCGAACGACAGCCGCGAAGACGCCTGCGACCTGGCGGAGCGCCTCGGCATCAGGATTCTTGATATTCCGATTCAGCAGACCTTCGACGCCTACCTCAATACGCTCCGCCATACATTCTCGAAAACGAAGACCGACGTGACCGAGGAAAATCTGCAGGCGCGGATCAGGGGCAACACGCTCATGGCCCTCTCAAACAAATTCGGCTGGCTGGTGCTCACGACCGGGAACAAGAGCGAGCTGTCCACGGGCTATGCGACGTTATACGGCGACATGGCAGGCGGCTTTGCGGTCATCAAGGACGTGCCCAAGACCATGGTCTACGACGTTTGCCGATGCATCAATCGCCTTGCAAAAAGAACGATCATCCCGAAACGGGTGCTGGTCAAGGCACCGACCGCCGAACTCCGCCCGAACCAGAAAGACAGCGATTCTCTTCCAGAGTATGAGGTGCTCGACCCCATCCTGAAGGCCTATGTTGAGGATGACCGGCCATTCAAGGAGATGCTCAAGATGGGCTTTGATAAAAAGACAGTGGAGCGCGTGATCCGGCTCGTGGATTCCAGCGAATACAAACGGAGACAGTCGCCGCCGGGAGTCAAGATCACGCCGAGGGGCTTGGGCAAGGATAGAAGATTTCCGATTACGAACCGCTACAAAAGCTTTTAGATTCAGGGTCCGGGGTCCAGTAGCCAGGGGCCAGTAAAAACATTTGCTCGTTTCCCGGATCTGTACCTTGGATCCTATACTCTTTACCCTGGACCCCGGACCCTGGACCCTGAACCCTATGTCCATTGGCATTCTCTACATAGTCGCCACCCCCATCGGGAACCTTGAGGACATGACCCTCAGGGCTATCCGTATTTTGAAGGAAGCTGACCTCATCGCGGCAGAGGACACGCGCCACACCAGGCATTTGCTCGACCGCTACCAGATCGACACGCAGCTCACCAGCTACCACGACCATAATAAGGAAGAGAAAGCTCCAGTCCTCATTGCGCGTATGCTTGAAGGTAAAAGCGTGGCCCTCGTGTCCGACGCCGGCACTCCCGGTATATCAGACCCCGGTTATTTTCTTATCAGCCTCGCCATCGACCGGAAGGTCCCCGTGGTACCCATCCCCGGCGCAACCGCCGCCATTGCCGCCCTCTCGATCTCGGGCATGCCGACCGACCGGTTTATCTTTGAGGGTTTTCTCCCTGCCAAACACAATGCACGGCTCAAACGGCTCCAGGACCTGGTGAAAGAAGAACGCACACTGATCTTCTACGAAGCTCCGCACAAGATCATTAATACCGTCGAGGATATTCTTTCCGTTCTCGGCGACCGCCATGCCGTCATCACCCGCGAGTTGACCAAGATCCACGAAGAAGCCATCAGGGGCAACCTTTCAGATATCCTGAAGCGCCTGAACGAAGGCCCCATCAAAGGCGAATTCACGGTCATTGTGCACGGCGCGTCAGCAGGACCGCTGAAGCAGGACATCGATACGGGTGAATATCTGAAGAACCTTATGCTGCACCGGGGGCTAAGCAAGAAGGAAGCGATCGCGACTGCGGCGGAAGAGCTTGGGCTGCCGAAAAAAGAAGTCTACAAGGAAAGTTTGAAGATTGAGGGAAACCATGAACATTTCTAATCTGTTCGGTTTTGGGAAAAAAGAAAAGATCAAGGACAAGGGACCAAAGACTAAAACGCCCCTCCGGGTACCGCCTGCGGTAACTGCGCTGCGCGTCAGAATCGAGTCGGAGAACAGGGAAAATTTTCCAAATCTGGACCGCTGCAAAGACCTCGACAGGGACGCGCAAGCGGTCTATCGCATTCTGGATGAGATGATCGCGAACAAGGACTACGCGGACGATGCAATCAGAACGCGGGACGAACTCAGAAGCAAAATGGAAGCGCTGAACGCGAAGATCAAGCGAAACATGAACGAGTCCAAGGATTACGTTGAAAATACCATCGACTACCTCGACCGAAAGAACACGCGAAACAACGCCAAAACCCTGTTTACGGAATTTTTGGATGCTTACGAGCTTTTTCTCTCCACGTGCAAAGAGGGCTCCTCCGAGCAGGGAGCAACCCTGGATTCGGCGACTACCGTAATAGTCAGCACGCTTGCCACGCTTCACGTCAGGTTTATCAAAGTCTACACAAAAGACACTGAAATCCAGGAATTACGGGAAAAGGCGATCGTAAGGATATCAGATCTCAGACAATACTGCGAAGCAAATGCTGAGGGACTGGAAAGTAAGGGGCTCAAGACGAGGGTGGAGGCCAATTTTAGCAGGCTTCAAAATGCAGTGAATAAGCTGTCCGGCAGTTAAAGACGGTGGCGCGGCCGACCCAACAAACGCGATGCGCCCGATCAATCACCGATAAAAATCTTTCTTGCGAAAAAGATCATGGGAAAAACATTGGAATTACCGGGCGAAATGTTTATCTCATTCTCTTTGACTTTCGCGAAATAAAGTAATACTATGTATTACCGTCGGAGGGCGTTCATTGGTCATCAAAGAATTTGAATGGGACGAAGGTAATGTCGTTCACATTGAGCTTGGTCATGGCGTAAAACCCGAGGAGGCCGAAGAAGTCTTCGCGAACAAGCCGTTATATCGAAAAACAAAGAAGAGCCACTACGTCGCTATGGGACCGACACAGGAAGGACGGTACCTTACCGTCGTATTTGCATTGAAAAAAAGCGGCGTGGCGCGAGTCATAACGGGATGGGATATGGATAAGGCGGAGATTGGCTATTGGCGGAAACATCGAGGTTAAAGCGACGGCGGAGGTGGGCATTATGAAGACGAAATCAATA
>JAYTJE010000027.1:0-20027 GCA_043731355.1 Nitrospirota bacterium | reverse complement strand
TCACAGGAAGCGGTGCAGGCGGCGCAGGAAATAGCCGGCAAGCTTCACCATCAGCAGCTCGAGACCGAGCATCTGCTCGCGGCGCTGCTGGAACAGACGGACGGCGTGGTGCTGCCGCTTTTGAAGAAGCTCGGCGTTGACCCCGGCAGACTGAAAGCGGACCTCGACGGCGCGCTTTCGCGGCTGCCGAAGATCGAGGGGCTGGTGCAGACCTACCTCTCCCCGCGTTTGAACAAACTGTTCGAACGGGCCGAGCAGGAAGCGCAGCGGCTCAAGGACGAGTACGTCAGCACGGAACATTTGCTGATCGCGGCGGCGAACGGAGATGGCGCGACCAGGGATATTCTGGTCCGTCACGGTGTGACCAGCGACGCGATCTTTACCGTCCTGGTGGACATCCGCGGCAGCCAGCGCGTGACCGACCAGAACCCCGAGGACAAGTACCAGGCCCTGACCCGGTACGGCCGGGACCTGACCGACATGGCGCGTCGCGGCAAGCTTGACCCGGTGATCGGCAGGGACGAGGAGATCCGGCGTGTGGTCCAGGTCCTGTCGCGGAGGACCAAGAACAATCCGGTCCTGATCGGCGAGCCGGGCGTGGGCAAGACCGCCATCGCGGAGGGACTGGCGCAGCGCATCGTCTCCGGCGACGTGCCCGAGGGCCTGAAGAACAAGCGAGTGGTCTCCCTTGACATGGGCGCGCTCATCGCCGGCGCAAAGTTCCGCGGCGAGTTCGAGGACCGGCTGAAGGCCGTGCTGAAGGAAGTGACCGAAGCGCAGGGCGAAGTGGTCCTGTTCATCGACGAACTGCATACCGTGGTCGGCGCGGGCGCGGCCGAAGGGTCCATGGACGCGTCCAATATGCTGAAGCCCGCTTTGGCGCGGGGCGAGCTCCGGTGCGTGGGCGCGACTACATTGAACGAGTACCGAAAATACATCGAGAAGGACCCGGCGCTGGAGCGGCGGTTCCAGCCGGTGCTGGTGCGCGAGCCTTCGGTCGAGGACAGCATCTCCATCCTGCGCGGCCTCAAGGAGCGCTACGAGGTGCATCACGGCGTGAAGATCAAGGACGCGGCGCTGGTGAGCGCGGCGATCCTGTCGCACCGCTACATTGCGGACCGGTTCCTGCCGGACAAGGCCATCGATCTGATCGACGAGGCCGCATCGAGGCTGCGCATGGAGATCGACAGCATGCCGGTCGAGCTTGATGAGGTGGAGCGCCGGATCCGGCAGCTCGAGATCGAGCGGGAAGCGGTAAAGAAAGAGACCGATCCCGCGTCGCGGGACCGGCTGGCGAAGATCGAGAAGGAGATAGCCGATCTTTCGGAAAAACGCGGGGGGCTGCGGGCGCAGTGGCAGTCCGAGAAAGAGGGCATCCAGAAGATCAGGACCATCAAGGAACAGCTGGAGCAGGCGAAGATCGATGCGGAAAAAGCTGAACGTCAGGGCGACCTGGGGCGGGCGGCCGAACTGCGGTATGGGAAGCTGATCGAGCTGCAAAAGCAGCTCGTCCGCGAATCAGCAAAACTGAGCGAGATCCAGTCCGAGACCAAGATCCTCAAGGAAGAAGTGGACGAGGAGGATGTGGCGGAGATCGTTTCCAAGTGGACCGGCATCCCGGTGAGCAAAATGCTGGAAGGGGACATGCAGAAGCTGCTTCACATGGAAGACCGTCTCGGTCAGCGTGTGGTCGGCCAGGACGAGGCCCTCGTTGCCGTGTCCAACGCGGTACGGCGCGCGCGGGCAGGGATCCAGGACCCGAACCGGCCGATCGGGAGCTTTATTTTTATGGGGCCTACGGGCGTGGGCAAGACAGAACTGGCGCGGGCGCTTGCCGAGTTCCTTTTTGACGACGAACAGGCCATGATCCGCATCGACATGTCTGAATACCAGGAGCGCCATACCGTATCGCGCTTAATCGGCGCGCCTCCGGGTTATGTGGGCTACGAGGAGGGCGGACAGCTGACCGAGGCCGTGCGCCGAAGGCCTTATGCCGTGGTGCTTTTTGACGAGATCGAAAAAGCGCATCCGGAAGTGTTCAATACGCTCCTGCAATTGCTCGACGACGGCAGGCTGACCGACGGCCAGGGGAGGACCGTTGATTTCAAGAACACCGTGATCATTATGACCTCCAATATCGGCAGCCAGTACATCCAGGACATCCAGAACGACGAGGAGGAAATGGGGCGGCGGGTCATGGAGGCGATGCGGCAGCACTTTAAACCGGAGTTCCTTAACCGCGTGGACGACATGATCATTTTCCATTCTCTGGACGCGGAAGTGCTCAGGCACATCGTTGGTATCCAGGTGGGTTTGGTGCAAAAACGGCTTGCGGACAAGAAGATCGAAATTGAGCTTACCGAAGGGGCCAGGGAGCTTATGGCCGAGGAAGGTTTCGACGTGGTGTACGGAGCCCGGCCGCTCAAGCGGGTCATCCAGCGAGAGATTCTGAATCCCCTGGCCTCGAAGATCCTGTCGGGTGAGATCCGGGAAGGATCGCTCGTGGTCATTGACCGAAACGACCGGCGGCTGGTCTTCAACAGTCGGGCCCGCTCCGCTGCGGTTTCATAGGGGTTTTTCACTCCAGCGGGCCATGGTCCCGGCCAATAATTTCATTTGCGCCTGAAGATGATATGGTATAGAATTAAACAACTTATCCGTCCGGGAGCGCTCCCGGCAGGTGCGAAGAAGGACGTGCATGCCCAGGAAAAAGAAGACCCCCCAGGACGCGATGCCGGAAACCGCGCGGGATTTTAAACCGCTTTTTTACCGGAAGCTCATGGAAACGCATTTATTCTATGAGGTGGGAAAAACCATCGCTTCTGAACTCGAACCCCACGATCTGGTCCAGAAAGTCATCACTGCGGCCGGGAAAGTCATTAATTTTGAGGATGCCATCGTCTACATGGTCGCCAAGGACATGACGACGCTGGAGCCCTTTTATTTTCAGGGCCCTCTATTCCGGGGCAGGGTGCTTGGTTCGATTTTTTTCGGCAACGGCGCGCCGGGGCGGATCGTTGCAAAAGGCGAGCCGCTTTTTTTGACGGATGTCTCCGGGTTCGAGGGGTTTATTCATCATCCTGACGAGGCCCGGAAGGGCGGAAGTTATATGGGCGTTGCTTTGAAGAACGATACCCAGATCGTCGGTGTCATCGGGTTGAGCCACAGCACGTGTAACTCGTTCCGCACCGAGGATTTTGAGCTCATCAGGACCATCTCCCATCTGATTTCGGTGGGACTTGAAAAGGCCGAACTGTTCAGGAAAACACTCGATCTTGCCCGTGTCGATGAGCTGACGGGGCTGCTTAATTACCGGGTGCTGCTGGAAAAGCTTGATGAAGAGGCGCGGCGGCAGGCGCGGACCGGACGCGAGTTCTCCTTTATCATGATCGACATCGACGACTTCAAGCGGATCAACGACCGCTACGGCCATCTCGAGGGGAGCAGGCTGCTGGCCCAGATCGGGCCGGTGCTGCAGGCCTCCTGCCGAAAGGACAGCACCGACGTCTGCTTCCGTTACGGCGGCGAGGAATTCTCGATCCTTCTCGGAGAAACAGGCATGGAGGACGCCGCTGCCGTTGCGGAGCGTGTGCGGCGGAGCGTTGATGAGTGCCCCTTTACCGTCAAGGCGCTGCACCCCGGGGAGCCGGTGACGGTCAGCCTCGGCGTATCCACGATGGGACCGGGCAATGAGAAATCAGTGAACGAACTGGTGCATGAGTCCGACATCGCGCTGTACCAGTCAAAAGCTGAAGGGAAAAACAAGGTAACCTGTTATACCCGGGGCTGCGTCATGCCGACGCCCGAGACCGATCCAAACCGCCACTGAGCTAAAAACAGCCAAGCTGGCAGGTGGTTATTTTTATGTTCAGCACGTTGCAGATCCTGCCAATCTCGCTTACCGGGACCTTCAGCTCTTCCGCCAGTGCACGGGCTTTTTCGCAGGACAATCTGTTTTCAACAGCAGTCTTCCTTACCACGTCGATAATACCCTCTTGATCCATTCCAGCCTCCTTGACCGTTCTCTCTCTGCACCATGGTAATAGTACACGAAGCATGATGCGGAGCGCAAGCACGGAAGTGCTGTTGCCCGATGCGATCGTTGCCACGCCGCCGTGCAGGCTGAACCGGACGGCAGGGGCCGATTCCGGGGTTGACTTGTTTCAGGCTCTTGGATAGAATGGGCCATTCGTTGTACGAGGGAGGAATTGCACATGGCACAAGTATATGACGCGATCATCATCGGCTCCGGTCCGGCGGGGCTTACCGCCGCACTGTATCTCGGCAGGGCGGGCCAGAAATGCGTAGTGCTCGAAAAAGATTTTGTCGGCGGGTATACCGCCAAGATCTCCCATATTGAAAACTATCCCGGCTACGAGACCATCAACGGCATGGACCTGACCCAGATCATGGCAAAGCAGGCGGAGAAATTCGGCGCTACGATCATCTATCCGGTGGAAGTCGTGGACATGGAGCTTACGGGTGAGCTCAAGCGCGTGCGCACCCGTGAAGAGGTCTATGAAGGCCACGTGGTGATCATCGCCATCGGGGTGGCCAGAAAAAAGCTCGAAGTTCCCGGCGCCAAGGAATTCCTCGGCAAGGGCGTGTCCTACTGCGCCACCTGCGACGGCAACTTTTTCAAGGGTCGGAAGGTCGCGGTGGTCGGCTCCGACAACGAGGCTGCCGAGGAGGCGTTGCACCTTGCCGAGCTCGCCGAGAAGGTCACCGTGGTGCCGAACAAGGAGCTGGATATCGTGAGCTCCGTCCTGGCCAGGCTCAAGGCCAAACCGAATGTGGAGCTCCTTCCCGTGACGAAGATCCATTCGGTCGTGGGAGATGAATTAGTCACGGGGCTCAAGATCGGCAGGGACGGCGTTGAAACCGTGCTTCCGCTCGAAGGGGTGTTCATTGCCCTTGGTTCGACGCCCATATCGCAGCTCATTCTGCGGGCAGGCGGTCTTTCCGACGACCGCGGCTGCCTGATCGTGGACAAACACCAGCGCATGAACTTGGACGGGGTGTTCGCTGCCGGCGACTGCACCTGCGGAGGGATGCAGATCGTCGCCGCGGCGGGTGAAGGGTCCGTTGCCGGAATGCGGGCCGCATCGTACGTGCGCAAGATCAAGGCGAAGGCGGAAGCAAAATGAGCATCATCAATTTAAAATTCAACATTCAAGATTTAAGATATACAAGAACATGACGCTCAAGGACATGCTCGGCCGGTCCGGCGTGATCTCCCGGGAAGAAGCGCTCAGCGCACTCGATCAGCATCTGACCATTGCCCCGCCCGCTTCGGAAGAGCTTTCCCTCAGTCTGTCCCTCGGCAGGATCATAGCAGAAGAAATTCTCTCGCCAGAAGACCTCCCGGAGTTCGACCGTTCCACCATGGACGGGTTCGCGGTTCGGAGCGCCGACACCTTTGGCGCGGCCGAGTCGCGGCCCGCGCTGGTGACGATCGTGGGCGATATCGCCATGGGCGCCATGCCCAACCGGGCACTGTCCAAAGGCGAAGCCATGAAGATAGCGACCGGCGGCGCGCTTCCGCAAGGGGCAGACGCCGTGGTCATGTTTGAGCAGACCCAGGCTGTCGACACCGTGCAGCTCGAAGTGGTGAAGCCTGTTGCGCCGCTGGAGAACGTGGTCCAGGCGGGAGATGACATCAAAAAGGGCGAGGTCATCATGGGCCGCGGCCACCGGATGCGGCCTCAGGACATGGGCGCGCTGGCAGGCGTCGGCATCACGCGCGTCCGCGTTTTTAAACAACCGCGGGTGGCGATCATCAATACCGGGAACGAGGTCGTGCCCGCCGATACAGCGCCCGCTCCCGGCCAGGTGCGCGACATCAACTCCTACAATCTTGAAGGGCTTGTCGCGCAAGCAGGCGGCATCCCGGTCAAGAAGGGCATTGTCCCGGATGAATACGGCCCGCTGCGTAAAACACTCGGCGCCGCGCTCATCGACTGCGATCTGGTCCTGATGACCGGCGGCAGTTCCGTGGGCGCCATGGACCTGACTGCGAAGGTGATCAATGATCTGGGCAGGCCCGGGGTGCTGGTGCATGGAGTTTCCATCAAGCCGGGCAAGCCGATCATTATGGGTGTGCTTACTACGCCATCGAAGCAGGTGCCGGTGTTCGGTCTGCCGGGACACCCTGCCGCGGTCAGCATCTGTTTTGAAGTTTTCGTAAAGCCGTTTCTTACTCGCATGACCGGAGAAGTTCCCCTTCCCGCGCTTGCGGGCATCTCCGCGTATCGCGTGGTGAAAGCGAAGCTGGCCAGGAGCATTTCCTCCTCCCCTGGGCGCGAGGACCACGTGCGGGTCACGCTCGAAAAAAAGGACGACGTTCTCTGGGCCAGGCCTGTGTTCGGCGCGTCAGGGCTTATCAGTACGCTGGTCAAAGCCGTGGGTACGGTCGTGGTGCCGGTCAACAAGATAGGGATCGAGGCCGGGGAGGAAGTGGATGTGAGATTGTTTTGATGTTTGATAAAGGATTTTACCGACAGCCTTGAAACGGTGGATCAGAAGAAGGTCATGGCATTGCTCCAGCGTATAGCCGAGCACGGACCGCCGAGTAATACGGAAAAATTCCCTACGGTTATCGGTGAGGTGGACTATGCAAGCGCAGCTTAATATCAACGACTACATCGTGGAGGAGTTGACGGTCAGAGGCAATGCGGATTATAAAAAGACGGAAAAGGCGCACGAGGGCCAGATAGACATCGTTTTTAATGCAAAACGCTAAGACAAAGAGCCCTTGTTTATGATCACCATGATTATCGAACTGAACAAGTCCAAGCAGGCCTTCGCAAACAATGTATACTATGTTTTCATGAAGATCAACGGCTTTTTCAGTTTTCCGACTGCTTGCCGTGAATTTTATCGAGCCGATAAAAAAGAGCAGCATGGCGAAGAGTGAACCGAAGAGGAAAAAAGCGTCCCAAGCACACAGAGAAGGAACTTAAAAAACTACGTGCAGGACGACGAGTATATTCCGCACGGCGAGGACATTGCAGCGTTCCTAAAACGCGAAATCGCCAAGCCTATTATCCGATGGGATGACAGCCCGCAGCTCGGTTATGAAATACTACCGAACAAATATTTCTACCGCTACCAGCCGCCCACGCCAGCGAAAGACTTGCTATCGGAATTCTGGCGATTAGAGAAAGAAGCGGAGAAAATGTTGGAGGGCCTCGCTCAATGAAATCCTCGGCCGACGACAACTTGCTGAGTTCTCCGGACTACCGTCAATTCATCGCGGATTTGAAAACGCGTGTTACTGCCGCCCGTTTGTCCGCTACGCGAGCGGTCAACCGCGATGTCATTCTGCTTTACTGGGACATCGGGCGCGGGATCGTCGAGAAGCAAAAGACACTCGGATGGGGCGAGGCGGTAAGTGACCGGATTTCGCGCGATTTACAAGCAGCGTTTCCGAACACGACGGGTTTTTCTCCGCGAAACCTGCGGAGCGTAAGGCAGTTTTACCTCGCGTATTCAGATTCCGCAATTTGGCTGCAAGCTGCAGCCAAATTGAACAAGGCAGGACAAGGTAGGGATATTTGGCTACAACCTGTAGCCAAATTGACAGGGGAGACGGTTGTCGAATTTCTGCGACAGCGTATCGCCGAAATTCCCTGGGGGCATAATCTTCTGATCCTAAATAAGATTACTGATTCCGCCGCCCGCCTGTACTATCTCCGCGCCACGGCCCGCTTCGGCTGGTCCCGCAATGTCCTGCTGAACCAGATCAAGGCCGGGGCTTACGAACGGGCGGTAACCGAGAAAAAAACGCACAACTTCCCCCTCGCCCTGCCGGAGTATCTCGCAGAACAAGCGGACGAAATGATGAAGAGTTCCTACAATCTTGAATTCCTCGGCATTCGTCGGGAAGTGAAGGAGCGGGAGCTTGAAGACCAGCTGAGCTCCCGTTTACAAGCGTTCCTTCTCGAACTCGGCTACGGTTTCTGCTTTGTCGGCCGCCAGCACCGCATCGCCCTCGGTAACAAAGAATATTTTATCGATCTCCTGTTCTATCACCGCTTTCTCAAGGCGCTGGTGGCCTTTGAGCTGAAGGTCGGGCCGTTCGAGCCGGAGTTCGCCGGGAAGATGGATTTCTACCTGAACCTGCTGAACGACAAGGAACGCGGTCCTGGCGACAAGCCTTCCATTGGCATCATTCTCTGCGCGGAAAAGGACGACGTGGAGGTGGAGTACGCCCTGCGCACGAAAGCAAACCCCATCGGCGTGGCCGCGTATCACCTGCAAACGAAACTGCCCGACGAACTGAAGGGGAAACTGCCGACCGCCAAACAGCTTGCCGGGGTTGTGCGGGCTGAGCTGGAGGAACGGAGATGATTGCCCAGCGCGACAGCTTTCTTGATACGCTACCGGAAGGCTGGACGTTTGACCGGTTGAAGGATGTGGCAGCAATCAACTCTTCATCACTTTCAGCTGATACCGATCCAGATTACGAATTCGATTATCTGGAAATCTCGAATGTGAACTATTATGGTATCGTTGATTCTGGAGCTATCGAGCGATTGCGTTACGAGGACGCGCCGTCACGTGCTCGGCGTTGCGTTGCGCAGAACAGCACTGTAATCTCGTCCGTCAGGCCGAACCTGCAAGCTGTTGCTTTCGTTTCCGACGCACGGGATCACTTTGTATGTTCGACTGGCTTCAACGTAGTGCAGCCGAACGACACGAAATTATGGCCGAAGTTCGTCTATTACACCCTCATTTCAGAAGAGACGCGCCAGTCCCTTGAGGCTGCAGCGACGGGCGTTGGTTACCCTGCCGTGGGTGATAAAGAGTTCGGTACGATAGTGGTGACGCGCCCTCCATATTTCCGTAGGGGTTGCTTCATTAAAAAAACGATGGTAAGGTAATACATGGCTTTTAAACAAAAAAAATATCTCGACAACCTGCCGCTCGCCGAAGCGATTGCGAAGTACGACGCAGCCCTGAAAAAAGCGAATGCCGGAGCGCCGCTTGAAGGCGAGCTGGTCGCGGTCGCCGGGGCGCTCGGCCGCGTTACGTCGGAGGCGGTGATCGCGAAGCTTTCTTCGCCCTTCTATCATTCCGCCGCCATGGACGGCTACGCCGTCCGGTTCATCGACACGTTCGGAGCAAGCGAGACCAGACCGAAGCGCCTCGCTGTCCCGGCGCAGGCAGTGGCGGTCGATACCGGCGACCCCATGCCCGACGGGTTTGACGCGGTTATCATGATCGAAGAGGTGGAGAAGATGGCCGGATCCGAGATCGAGCTCCTGAAACCGGCCACGCCGTGGCAGCACGTGCGGCTTGTGGGCGAGGACATTGTCGCCACGGAGCTGATTATTTCAGAGAACCATACCGTCCGGCCTGCGGACATGGCAGCCATGATCGCAAGCGGTCACACCACGGTCATGCTGCGCAGAAGACCCGTAGTAGCCATCCTGCCCACGGGGACCGAACTGGTGGAAGGCGGGAGCGAGCTAAAAAAAGGCGATATTATCGACTTCAACTCGACCATGCTTGCGGCCATGGCAACGGAGTGCGGAGCCCAGGCTGTCCGTAAGAATATCGTAAAGGATGATGCCGCTCTTCTCAAACAATCCATTCTTGACGCTCTTGCCGGCTCCGATCTGGTGGTGATCAACGCAGGTTCTTCCGCGGGCAGGGAGGATTTTACCGCCGATGTCATTGCGGAACTCGGCGAGGTCCTGGTGCACGGGGTGGCCATCAAACCCGGCAAGCCGGTGATCCTCGCCATTGTGAAGAACAAGCCCGTGATCGGCATTCCCGGCTATCCCGTCTCGGCTGCGCTTACGTTCAATCTCTTTGTGAAGCCGCTGATCTATGCCTTGCTGGGGCTGGCGTCACCCGGTCCGGCAACCATGATGGCGAAATTAAGCCGCCAGGTTGCGTCCTCGCTTGGCGCTGAGGAGTTCATCCGCGTGAAGGTCGGCAGCGTCTCGGGCAAACTGATCGCAACGCCCGTGAGCCGGGGGGCAGGCGCGCTCATGTCGCTGGTGCGCGCAGACGGTGTTGTGCGGATTCCCGCGGGAAGCGAAGGTCTTGGCGCGGGGTACGATGTCCCGGTGGAACTGTTCAGGTCTCCGCGCGAAATCAGGCACACTATCGTCTGTATCGGGTCCCACGACAACGCGCTCGATGTGCTTGCCAATTTTTTGAAAAAGAAACATCCGGAACTTTCCTTTTCATCCGCCCACGTGGGCAGCATGGGCGGCCTGCTGGCGCTCAAGCGGGGGGAAGCCCATTGCGCGGGCACCCATCTGCTTGATGAGGAAACCGGCGAGTATAATGTGAGCTCCATCAAAAAACTTCTTCCCGGCACACCGGTCGTGCTGGTGAACCTGGTGCACCGCACCCAGGGTTTCATCGTGCCGAGAGGCAACCCCAAAAAGATCCTCGGTTTCGAGGACCTGGTGCGCGACGAGGTCACGTTTGTGAACCGCCAGGCAGGGGCGGGCACCCGGCTTTTGACGGACCTCTCTCTGAAACGATTAGCAATTGACCCTTCGAAGGTAAAAGGGTATCATCACGAAGAATTTACGCACATGGCGGTGGCGGCGTCCGTGTTGTCCAATGCTGCGGACACCGGGCTTGGCGTGCTTTCGGCGGCCCAGGCGCTGGACCTCGATTTCGTCCCTGTTGCGAACGAACGGTACGATCTGGCGATCCTCGGTGAGTACTACAACGACCCCATGCTGCAGGCGCTGCTCGGCATCATCCGTGATGACGCCGCTTTCCGCGATCAGATCAGGAGCATGGGAGGATATGATGTTTCTGAAATGGGAAGAGTCATCCCAATTTAATTTCGAGCGTTGAATTTTGAATTATTTTTAGCGGAGGTTAACGAATGTTCGCACTGGCGGTAAGTACGACACCGGGTATGGGAAGCGGCATCTTCGGCCTGTTCCTGGAGTCCGGTTGGGTGGGCAAGGTGATCGTGATGGTCCTTCTGGGGGTCTCGGTCGTCACCTGGGCCATGATCCTTATGAAGTACCAGTACCTGCGGAAAGCGGAACGGGAGTCGAAGCTGTTCATGACCGAGTTCCGCAGGACCAAGGACGCCCAGGAGCTCCTGAAGTACGCGGAAAAAAAGAAGTTCAGTCCCATGGCCGCGCTGTTTCTGGAAGGCTTTCGCGAGGCTGAATCCATTGTCAAGTCGCTGCCGAACAATACGGTGACCGACGATGATCGCAAGATGCTGGGCGAGGAGATAGAACGCTCGCTCAAGGTCACCACGCAGGACGAGATCTCGTATATGGAACGCTACCTGGCGTTCCTCGGCACGGCCGGCACGGTCGGCCCGCTGCTCGGGCTCTTCGGCACGGTCTGGGGCATCATGGACGCATTTTACAGCATCGGGCTGAAGGGGTCGGGTGACATCAGCGCGCTGGCGCCGGGACTGGCTGAAGCGCTCATCAACACCTCCATGGGCCTGTTCGTCGCCATACCCGCAGTGATCGCGTATAACTATTTCGCTGAAAAGATCCGCAGCATCGCGACCAGGATGGACTCCTTCTCCATGGAATTTCTGAGCTTCATCCAGCGGACGCTGGTCCGGAGGCAGCCATGAGCTTTGAGCGCAGGAACAGCGCCATCATGCGTGAGCTGAACCTGGTCCCGCTCATTGACGTGCTGCTCGTGGTGCTGTTCTTCTATATGATCCTCTCTCCCATGATGAGCCGGGGGCTTGACGTGAACCTGCCGAAGTCGGGGGCCAATACTGTCAAGCCCGAGGACCGCATCGTGCTGACCGTCACCCGCGGCCAGGAGCTGTTCGTGGAAAAGGAGCGCGTGGATATCAGCAAGCTCGGGGATGTGCTGAACTCGATCCGCAAAACGCAGCCGCAGATCAATGTCTATCTCCGGGCCGACCGCGACGCGCCCTACGGCGCCGTGGTGCAGGTAATGGATATCGTCAAGCGGGCGGGCATAGACCGTCTCGGCATGGTTACTGAACCGGCAGCCGGAGGCGAGACCGGAAAATGAGGCTGATCCGCTGGAAAAGGATCGGACAGTCGGGTCAGGAGCTTGTTGCAGCGATACTTTTTTCCTTTGTCATCCATGGACTGCTCATTGCCGCATTCCTGGTGGTCAGTCTTGTAGCTTCCTCGAAGGTCTCGGTCCCGATCTCCTACCAGGTCACGCTGGTGAGCGCCCCGACCGCGGTCGAAACGGCTCAGCCCCAGGAAGCCGCAGCGCCGTCACCAAAACCTGCGGAGGCGCCGGTTCAGAAAAAAACTTCGCCAAAGATGTCTGCAGCCGCACCCAGGGCAAAGCCTCCGACGGCACCAAAGAGCGCCATGCCCGATCTTGGCGCGTCAAAGGCAACGCAAAAAAAGATCGAGGAGCAGCCTGAAGCGACAGCGGAAAAAGAACAACTATCAGCGCCCCCGGGACCTGCTTCCCCTGTTGGCGCCGCTGAAAAAAAAGAGGCCGTAGCCGTCTCAGCGGGACAGCAAAACCAGCTTCCCGGCCTCTCGGGCTATCTCCCCCTGGTCCGCGAAAAGATCGCCCGCAACTGGAACCCTCCGCCGGGGGTGAGGGAAGCCAAAGCCAAGGTCATGTTCAGGATCCTCCGTTCGGGCAGGGTCGGCGACGTGAAACTTCAGGAGTCGAGCGGGAACTTTTATTTCGATCAGGCAGCGAACCGTTCGATACTTTCATCGAGCCCCTTTCCGCAGCTGCCGGAGGAATATCCCCGGGAGTATCTGGAGATCAGCGTCGATCTCGCTGAAAAAAATTGAACAGATCCTGGTCAAGTTTACCTGAACCCTGTACCCAGCCCACCGTACCCTGAGTTAACGATTATGAAACCTGTCCTGAAGCTCATAACCTTCTGTTTGCTGCTGTCATCAGCCGCGGCTGTGCATGCCGAATATTATATCGGCGTGATCCAGGGCGAGGCAAAGAAGATCCCGCTCGCCGTGCTTGCGGTTGTGGACGGGACCGGCGTGCCCGCGCTTCGCGACGAAGCGCTGGGTGTGCTCCAGGACGATTTGCGCCGCTCGCAGATCTTCGACGTGCTGGACCCGAAAAAACTCGACCTGGCCTACTCCGGCCAGCAGGAGCCGGCTGTTGAACTCGTGAAGCGGGGCGGCGCTTTCGGGCTGACCGGTATGGTCTGGGCGTCGCTCCAGCGCAACGGGAACGCTCTCCGTTTGCAAGGCAGGCTCTTCGATGCCGCTTCAGGCGCAAAACTGGCAAGTGTGCAGTTCAATGGGGGGGCTGATTCCGTTCGCCGCCTGGCGCACTCCTTTGCCGACGAGATCGTTGCCCGGTACACGGGTGAGAAGGGCGTGGCCCGGACCCGCATCGCCTATGTGTCTGACAAGACCGGGAATAAAGAGCTGTACGTCATGGACTATGACGGCAAAAATTCCCTGAAGGTCACGGCGGACCGTTCGATCTGCCTGTCTCCCGCCTGGAGTCCCGACGGAAAGCTCCTTGCCTATGTTTCGTACCGGGACAAGAACCCGGATCTCTTCGCGCTTGACCTGGGAACGGGCAGGCGATGGAAGGTTTCGGGATCTGAGGGCCTGAACATTTCTCCGGCCTGGTCGCCCGACGGCAAGCGGCTGGCGGTGGGGCTCAGCAAGGACGGCGGCACGGAGATCTACACCATGACCCGCGAAGGCCGCGACCTGGAGCGGCTTACCTTTGGCATTGCCGATAACGTGGCGCCTTCCTGGTCGCCGAACAACCGGGAGCTCGTTTTCAATTCCGGCAGGGGGGGGACGCCGCAGCTCTATATCATGGGCTCCGACGGCGCCAATGTGCGGCGCGTGACCTTCGAGGGAAACTACAACGCATCACCGAACTGGTCGCCGCGCGGCGACCGCATCGTCTTCGTTTCCCAGATCGCCGGATTGTTCAAGATCGCCACGATCAATCCCGACGGCTCTGGACCGCGCCTGCTGACCAGCGGCCCGGGGAATGACGAGAACCCGTCGTGGTCTCCCAGCGGCAGGCAGATCGTGTTCAGTTCGAACCGGGGAGGCAGGTCCAATATCTACATCATGAATGCCGACGGCACTGACCTTGAGCGGATCACGCCGAATGACGCGAACTATTCATCGCCTGCCTGGTCGCCCTGAACGGAGGCTATGTGTTCTTCCGGGACATGCGGGATGCTGGACCTGATTCTGCATGACGAAAAAGAACGCTCAGACACTTGCGGAGAAATTACGGTTTCTGAAAAACGGCTCAAGGTTACCCGCTCAGTTGTACTTGAGCCAATGTTTTTTTGGTGTTTATTCTCTTCACCCGCCTTGTTGCCCTGAGGCTCCTTACCATCCCCCCTGTGCTATACTTTAATCAGCACCAAGTTTATCCTCTATTTTTTACGAGCAGGTGATACCATGCCGCATGCGGGACTCATGAACGAACTGGCCCTGGGGCCGGTGGAAGGTCCGCTGCTTCGGGCCCGTCTCCATATCCGGGGAGGGAAACGGCGGCTCCGGCAGGGGAAGTGGTCCGCCGGCATCGCGGCGCTGTACGATGCCTTGAGTGCGGCGCTGGAGTGGTATGCAGCGGAACCGGAGCGCCGGAGGAAACTCATTGTTCGCGCGGGCGATGACCTGAACAACGACCATGAGCTGTACCGCATCCTGGTCCGCTCGGGAGTGCTCGACGGCTCCTTCGACTATGATGCTTTTGACCGCCTCACCGACCGTGCGCTCGGAGAAGATATTGACGTGCTCGATGCCGGACCCATTGTTGCCGGTCTGGAATCGGTGATGACCCAGCTCGGGGTCCTGCCCTTTGACGAAGCAGGCCTTCCGCCGGAAGACCCGAAGACTTTTTAATTTCGGATTGTGGAGTGAGAGAAACCATTATGAACCTTCTTGCAAACGAACGATCGCCCTATCTCCGGCACGCAGCGGGCCAGCCTGTTGACTGGCGGCCCTGGTCCGATGAAGCGTTCGAACTTGCGCGCCGGGAGGACAAACCGGTCTTTCTGAGCACGGGCGCGGTATGGTGCCACTGGTGCCATGTCATGGCCAGGGAAACCTTTCAGGATGAAGAAATAGCCCGGCTGATGAACGAGCTCTTTGTGTGTGTCAAGCTCGACCGCGACGAACGGCCCGATATAGACCGCCGCTTTCAGCAGGCTGTTGCCGCCATGGGCAACGGCAGCGGGTGGCCCCTTTCCGTGTTCCTGACGCCGGACCGAAAGCCTTTTTTCGGCGGGACCTATTTCCCGCCCGAGGACCGGTATGGACGCCGGGGTTTCAGGTCAGTGCTGAGTTCGGTGAGCGAATTCTACCGGTCCCGGCGGGGCGAGGTTGAGGTTTATGCCAGCAATCTTCTCGAAGCGTTGAAGCCCGAGGTGGTCCAGCCAGGCGAATTGCGAAAGCAGGCTCTCTCTGACGCGGTGGCCGAGCTCCTGACGCAGTATGACCCAAAGAACGGAGGGTTCGGAGCATCGCCGAAGTTCCCCATGCCGGGCGCGCTGGAATTTCTGATCCACCGGCAACCCCTGATGCAGGACGGATCGTTCGTCGAAGCGGCGCTCCGGAAAACCCTGGAGAGCATGGCGCGCGGCGGATTTCACGATCAGTTGGGCGGCGGCTTCCACCGGTACTCCGTCGATGAAGCGTGGATCGTCCCGCACTTTGAAAAAATGGCTGATGATAATGCCTGGCTGCTCAGAAACTATAGTGATGCCTATGCCCTGTTCAAGGACGACCAATTCAAGCAGGTTGCTCAGGGGCTCGTCCGGTTCAGCCGCGAGGTCTTGTCCGACCCCGCAGGCGGATTTTTTGCCAGCCAGGACGCAGATGTGACGCCCGATGACGAAGGCGGGTACTTCACCTGGACCGATGATGAGTTCCGGGATAGTCTGACCGCCGAGGAATATTCGGTCCTTTCGCGGCTGCTGCTCGACCCGCGTGGAGCCATGCACCACGACCCGTCGCGACACGTGCTCTTTGCCGCCCGGGATCCCCGTGAGTTCGCCCGTGAACTGGCGATGCCTTTTGATGCGGTGCAGCACCTCATCGCGAGCGGAAAAGAAAAGCTCCTCCATGCGCGGAATGCGCGTCTTGCGCCGTTCATCGATCGTACGCTCTACACCTCTTTGAACGGAATGTTCATTACCTCCTGTCTCCGGGCAGCCCGTGTACTCGCCGATCCCTGGCTCAGGGAATTTTCGCTCCTGAGCCTGGACCGCATCGTGCGGGAGCATTACCACGGGACTGAACTGCTGCATACGGAGGGAATTCCCGGCTTGCTTGAGGATCACGTCCATCTGGCCGAAGCCCTGCTGACGGCCTATGAAACGACGGGCGTTGCGCGATACCAAGCGCTGGCCGAGGAACTTATGGAAGTCACGCTTGCAATATTCCAGGACAGCGAAGGAGGGTTCTTCGACACCGGGCAGGAAGTGCTGGGTGTGCGGCTTAAACGCGTGGACGACATTCCGCACCCCTCGGCCAACAGCACGGCTGTCATGCTGCTGCTCAAGCTCCATCGCCTGACCGGAGAGGAGCGATATCTGGAGGCCGCCGGCAGGGCGTTGTCGCTGTTCGGACCAGCTGCCGGGGAGTTCGGCATCCATGGCGGCGCTTATTACAGCGGGCTCGACGCCTGGTATCACCTCATTACGCTGACCGTGGAGGCGTCCCCGGAGAGCATGCTTGCGCGGGCGGCCAGAGGATTCACCGGAACGTACACGGCCATTCGTTATGGCAGGGACCACGGCCGCGTTATCCCCTGCATGGGAGCACACTGCGGCGAACCGATTACTGATCACCGGGCACTTGCTGGGAGCGTCAGCAAAATGCTGGGACGGGAGGTTTAGGCGCTGAGGCCGGAATTTCCGCGGTTGGAAACAGGGTTTTAAGGCGCACGAGTCATTATCCTGTGCTATGATTGATGCATTCGTGCCGGACGTGGAGACGGGCCAATATGCGATTTGAAGTATTAAGGATATTTTCAGCGCCTTGTTTGCAGGGAGCCGGGTGATGAGAGCTCTGGTTACCGGCGGTACGGGCTTTATCGGCAGTCGGGTTGTCGATCTTCTTCTGAAGCAGGGGCATATCGTTCGGCTTTTTTCGAGACAGCGGGACCTTCCGCCCCGGCTCCAGGGCAAAAGCGTGACGCTTTACCACGGGGACCTGCGCGACCCGTCGTCGCTCCTCGATGCCATGGAAGGCATGGATGTCGTGTACCACCTCGGCGAGATCAGGAACACGTCGCGGCGCGCGGCAGAAATGAACGTGCGGGCGCTGGAATGGGCTGTGGACGAACTCGCTATGGCGGGCATTGAACGGATCGTCTTTGTCAGCTCCCTCAGCGTTGCCGGAATCCCTGCACGGGCGCCGGCTACGGAGGAGACGAAACCAGCCGTCCTGCTGGAAGACCATTACACCTGGTACAAGCGGACCTGCGAGAAGATCCTTGCCGATCAGTCCCATGCGGCATCGGTCGTCATCAGGCCCGGCATGGTCTACGGTCGGGGTTCGCGCTACCTGAGAAGTATGGTCTCCTCGGTGCAGCGCCTCGGCCCCCTCGGTTTTCCGTTCATCGGCGACGGCAGGCATGCAGCGCCCCTGGTGCACGTCAATGACCTTGCCGAGGCCATCTGTCTCGCGGGAATGCGGACCCCTGCCGTTTGCCAGGTCTTCAACATCACCGACGGCCTGCATCACACCTGGTTCGATTTCTTCAAGGCCATTGCCGATGCGTCGAATACACGGTTCAGGATCTTGCCCGTTCCCCCGCTGCTGATGCGGAAGCCCGCGCAGTGCCTCGATCTTTTCCTCGGACTGTTCGGCGTGAAGCTCAGCTTGAACAACTACGTGCGCTATCTGTCCTCGGATATCCTGTTCGACCCCGCCCGGGCAAGAACGCTGCTCGCCTGGGAGCCAAGGGAGGATTTCCAGCGGAGCGTGGAGGAGATGGTCCGGCAGCAATGACGGTACGTGACGTGTGCGAAATGGAATAGTCGCCGATGAAAGGAGTATCAACGATGGAAGCCATGAACGCTATCCTGACCCGGAAAAGTATCCGGGTGTATACCTCCAAACAGGTTTCGCGCGAACTGATCCATGAAGTCCTGGAGGCGGCCATGTGCGCGCCCTCGGCAGGGAACGAACGGCCCTGGCATTTCGTCGTACTTACCGACCGCGCCCTGCTTGACGGGATCCCGAAGTTCCATCCCTATGCAGCCATGCTGAAGCACGCCTCGGCCGCGATCCTGGTCTGCGGCGATCCGACGATCGAGAAGCACCCGGGATACTGGGTCCTTGACTGCGCGGCAGCGACCGAAAACCTCCTGCTGGCTGCCCATGCCAAAGGGCTTGGCGCAGTCTGGTGCGGCGTGTATCCCACCGCGGACCGCGTGGAAAATATCCGCACACTCCTTGCCCTTCCCGCGCGGATCGTCCCCTTTTCCCTTATCCCCCTCGGGTTCCCTGATGAAGAAAAAAAGGCCGGAGACCGTTTCGATGCGTCGCGGGTGCACGAGAACCGCTGGTAACGAACTTTGCCCGGATACACCGATGGATAACGAGACGGTATCACCCCCGGCCCGGTAAGCGCTGGAACATTGACAAGGTTTTAGCAGTATGTTATGGTGTCTTCGTTGATGTCACAGGTTATGTCAGGGCACGGCACAGAATGTTTCAGATGGTTTTCTTGTCAAAATTTGAACGTTACTTCTATAGGAGGAATTGCCATGAGAAATAGTTCTAAGACCAGCACGATGTTATCCTTTGTCCTTATCCTGTTCGTAAGCATATTCGCTCTCTGGGGTTGTCCCAAGAGTGCCGAGGTTACGGCCGTTCCCGAGGCGCAGCCCGCGCCCGCGGTGACGCCGGAGCAGTCGGAGGCTGCCAAAGCTGAAGCACTGGCGCAGGCCAATGCGGAAAAGGAACGCGCTGCCGCGGCAGAGGCCGGTGCCCGTGAAGAGGCCGCGGTCAAGGAACGCGCCGCGGTCGCTGCCGAGGCGGGTCTCAAGCCGATCTATTTTGACTTCGACCGGTCCTTTATCCGCGATGATGCGCGTCCGGTGATGAAGGCGAACGCGGAATGGCTCAAGGCGAACCCGAAAGTAAAGGTGAAGATCGAAGGGAACTCCGATGATCGCGGCACCATCGAGTACAACCAGGCGCTCGGTCAGCGGCGCGCCGCCGCGGCCAAGAAATATCTTACCAACCTCGGCATAGCGTCGAGCCGGATCTCGCTTATCAGCTATGGCAAGGAAAAACCGGTTTGCAGCGAGCAGACCGAAGAGTGCTGGCAGAAGAACAGAAGGGGCGAGCTCGTTGCGGCACAGTAGCAACATGTCAGGTCAGTCGGCGCCGCAGGGCGCCGACTGACCGTATTCACGATCGAGTCCTCGAGTGTAATTCATGATGATAAAAATTGCCGCGGTTATATCGTTATTTATGCTCACGGCGGCTTGCGCGCCCCAGGCGGAGTTAGTGAAAACACGCTCCGAGCTCACCGAGGTCCGCGCCGACGCCAAGGCTGTTGATGCGACCGTGCAGTATTTACAGAAGCGGCTTGCCGCCATAGAACAGCGGCTTGAGATGGCGGAAAAACGAGCAGCTGCGGCGGAAGTGTCGGCAAAGAGCGCGAACGATATTGAGAAGGCCGTGGCAGATGCAGGCGCCCACTTTGACCAGCTTTCCACGGACATTCAACTGGTCCAGGGCAAACTGGAAGAGAACAATTACCGCATTTCCGACCTTGCGCAGAAGATCGACGACCGCGGTTTTAAGGTATCCGAACTGGCGGCGCGCGTTGACGACCTTGATGTTAGGATGAAGACGCTGGCAGCCGGAGCCGTGGCTTCGGCGCCTTCGACAACAGTAAAAGAACAACGGACTGTGGCGACAGGCAGGGTCGAGCCTTCCGAAGCCTACCGTCAGGCCAAGCGCGATTACGATAAAAGCGCCTTCGAACTTGCCCTTGCCGGGTTCCAGAACTATCTTCTGCAATTCCCCGATGCGAGCCAGGCTGATAATGCCCAGTACTGGATCGGCGAATGCCACTATTCTTTGAAA
>JAYTJE010000026.1:0-10195 GCA_043731355.1 Nitrospirota bacterium | reverse complement strand
TACTTACATTGCATAACGCTTAATGCGCATGGTTGCATGGTTGAGAAGATTGGAGTTTAGGCAACAACGCAACGTAAGTAACAACGTCCCCAAGTCTTCCCAAGTCTTGTGCCTCACTTTTTATTGTCATACCAATTAAGCATTGACTCCCGTTACAACCTTATCATATACTATCACTGCAACAAAATAAAGCCTGTTCGTATCCGTTGCCCTGCATGACCATCTTATGACAGCTGGCAAGTTCCCAGGCCGGCCAGCTTGCGCGCCCCGTTCGCACCAAGGAGTATAGATGACCATCTACGAAATCATCGGTTTCTCCCTGCTTTTCATCGGCGCCCTGGAGCTGTTCCTCGGCATTGTCCTTCTTCGCAACAATCCCAGTAAAAACCCGGTTCAGAAGGCCGTTACCGCCCTTGCCTTGCTCTCTGCCGCTTTTTCCATTAACTCGGGGACCATGTATCTTCGCGCCTCGCTCGGCCTGTCGATAGACCTCGCGGCCCGCATCAACTGGATTGGCTGGTTCACGGTCCCCGCTGCGCTCCAAATCCTCTTTTTTCTGAAAGATGACCGGGGCCGCTTCGGACGCATGCTCGGCTATGTCCTTTATCCCCTCTGGACGCTTATTCTCGGTCTGTGCCTGTTCACCGACCTGATCGTGGCCCCCGGCTATTCCGTGATTCCTTTTGTCAACCATTACGGCCCGCTGGAGCATGCCGGAAGATTATTCGGAAGCGCGCTGGCCTTGTGGCTCCTCTACGAGTGCGTACGCCTGAAGAAAAGCATGGTCGGCATACGCATGTCACAGTTTAATTACTTTTTCTATGGTTTGCTGATCTTCACCGGGGGGGCGGCGTTCACCGCCGGGTTTCTGCAACTGTTCGGCGGCGGCATCTTTGAACCGGGCCTTGCGGCATTTTTCAGTTTTCCCTGGGTCGTCCTTACCTTTTACGCCTGCATCCGCTATAGCTTATTTGATATCCGCATCGTCGTCTCGCGTGCACTCGCCGTTATTTTTCTGCTCAGTATTGTAACGCTGATCCATCTCAGCGTCAGAGCGCTGCTCACTCCCTTCGCGGGAGAACTTTCCTCGGACCTCATCTCCCTCTCGCTCCTCGGCTTCATTCTTTACGGGACACCGTTCAGAATACGCGTTCAGGATTGGGTCGCGAGCATTGTTGTTAAGGGCAAATATGATTATCAGCGGCTCCTGAAGGAATCAACGAATGCTCTCGTTACCATACTGAACCTCGATGAGCTGCTTGCGTATCTCATCAGCAGTATCAGCAGCGGGTTTAAAACCGAGCAAATCCATTTATTCCTCAAAGGAACGGATGGCGCCTACCGCATACAGCAGAGTTGCGGCACGACGCTGGTTCCGCCGATTGACGACACGACCCTCCGATGGCTGGAACAATCGAAACAGGTCCTGATCCGGCAGGAACACGAACTGGCCTCCGCTGACGAGGAGTCAGAGCGACTGTACCGTGCCCTCTCCCAAACCGAAATTGAGCTGATCGTTCCCCTCGTGTATAAGGGACAGATCAACGGATTCATGACCATCGGGAAAAAAGGGGGCAGGGAGCACTATGTCCAGAGCGATATAGACCTCCTCGTGTCCATGGCCGGCCATGCGGCAGTTGCGATCGAGAACGCGCGGCTCTTCGATGAAACGCTCCGCATGAACAGGTCGTTTCAGGAAAGCGAAGCAAAATTCCGCACCCTGGCCGATACCGCGGCCGTTGCCATCTTTATCCACCAGGGAGGGAACTTTCTCTACGCGAACCGAACAGCCGAGCAGATCTGCGGATATGCGCCACATGAATATCTGAGCATGAGTTTTCTAAGCCTTGCCCATCCCGATTACGTGGACATGATCAAGGCGCGTGCCAAGGAACGACTGGCGGGCAACGCACCACCGCCGCAGTATGAGTTCCCGATCATCCGGAAGAACGGAGAGCTTCGGTGGGTGCTCATGACCGCGGGCATCACGACCTACGAGGGACAACCAGCGGTTATCGGCACGCTCATCGACATTTCGGCCCGAAAAAAGGCGGAAGAAGAGCGGGAGCGATACTACCAGGAACTTCAGCAGGCGCTCCTGTCCCTGAAGGAAAGCGAAGCAAAGTTCCGCACCCTGGCTGAGACCACCGCCGCCGGCATCGTGATCCATCAGGGCGGGCGCCTGATCTACGTGAACCCTGCATCTGAAAACATCACCGGGCACACCCGTGAGTTCCTTCTCACCCTCGATTTCTGGGAAGTCATCCACCCTGACGACCGCGCCCTGGTGAGGGAACGGGGCTCGGCGCGCCTGCGAGGAGAGGCCCTTGTCGAGGAATATGAATACCGGATCGTCTCGAAGAGCGGCGCTGTGCGCTGGGTGAATATGACGGCAGGGGTCATCGAGTATCAGGGAGGACCGGCGATCATCGGGACCATTTTTGACATTACCGACCGCAAGGAAGCTGAAGAAACGACGATCCGGTTCTACGAGGAAAGCGTCAAACAGTATGAGGACCGGATCGAGGAAGAAAAGCGGCATCTGGCGGAGAAAGAAGCGCTTCTCAGGGACCTGCATGACGGGATCGGCGGCATTACGACGAACATCAGCATGCTGGCCGAAATGGCGAAGAGCTCCGGCGCCCTCCCGGACATTAAAAAAACGCTTTCGACCATATCTGAGCTTTCCCGGGAAGGTCTGTCCGAAATCAGGAACTTTATGAACAGCCTCGATGCCCGCGACCTGAACTGGCAAACACTGCTGGCCGAGCTCAGGAACCAGGGCAACGCCATGCTCGGTCCCCATGGAATGTCCTTTAACCTGAAAGCCTCCATCGAGGATACCGACGACCAGCCGGGAAGCCTGTTCTGCCTCAATCTCTTCAAGATCTACCGGGAAGCGCTCACAAACATTATCAAACATGCAAAGGCGAAAACGGTAAGCGCGGCGTTCTCTATCAACAGGACCGGCCTTAAACTGGTCATCCAGGATGACGGTGTGGGCGTGGGCAACGGCAGGGTTGGCGGACGCGGCCTGACCAACATGCAGGTACGCGGCAGGAATCTCGGCGGAGAGCTCACGCTGACGTCGCAGAGCGGAACGTGCGTCACCCTCGAGATCCCCCTTCCGTTACAAGACCCGTTCAGGAACACGCAATGATCGGCGATTCCCGGAGATAAGAAAGGATACCACCCATGAAACTGGCCATCGTTGAAGATGATCCCATGCTGCGCGAGAACCTGAAACTGCTGCTGGGCGGGGAGCCCGGCATCACCGTTACCGGAGCATATCCTTCGGCGGAAGAGGCGCTGCGCGGCATAAAAAAAACCGCGCCGGAAGTGGTTTTGTGCGATCTCGGCCTCCCCGGCATGCCGGGGATCGAACTGATAAAAACTCTCAAGAAAAGGATGCCGGCCCTCGAGTTCATGGCACATACGGTTTTCGATGACCGCGAGAATGTTTTTTCGGCCATCAAGGCCGGCGCCTCCGGGTACCTCTTGAAAGGATGCAGCCCCCGGGAACTCATCGAGGCCCTCTATGAGCTTTATAAAGGCGGCTCCCCCATGAGTCCCCGGATCGCGCGAAGGATCGTCCATGAGTTTCAGGATGAGGATATCAGCGAGCAGTTCATTTTAAGCCATCGGGAAAAGGCGATCATCAAGTGCGTGGAGCACGGCAAAACCTATAAAGAGATCGCCGAGGAGCTGTCCATCAGCGCGCATACGGTGCATTCGCACATCAAAAGGATCTATGAAAAGCTCCATGCCAAGGGCCGGGGGGAGGCACTGAACAATGCAAGAAAGACCGGAGTGATCTGACCAACTGATCGTTCCGCGACTCCGACCGCCTCACCCTGCATTTTTCCATTGCTCAGGATAAAATTTGAAAAACCGGGGATGCTGCGAAAGGAGAACTCCTGTCGGCGGGATTACCGCGCCAGGACCTGCCTGGCCTGCTCGACATCCTTGCGGATCTGGCGCACAAGGGAATCAACATCAGGGAATTTTTCTTCGCCGCGCAGTCGCTTCACGAACTGGAGCTCCATCTGCCGGCCGTAGAGCTCGCCTTCGAACCCGAACAAATAGACCTCGATGGAGACCGGGCCGGCATCGAAGGTCGGCCGGATGCCGATGGAAGCCACTCCCTGAAAACGGCGCCCCCCGATATAGGCGTGAACGGCATAGACCCCAAAAGCGGGCAGGACCTCATTGGCGGTATGCAGATTGGCGGTCGGGAACCCGATCGTCCGGCCCCGGTTGGCGCCATGAACGACCTCTCCTTCGATCGCATAGGGACGGCCGAGCAGCTTTGACGCTTCCTCGATCTTGCCGTTCGAGATCAGGTCGCGAAGGACCGAGCTGCTGACGACGATATCGTCAATACGGACCGGTTCGATAACTCCCACCTCGAAGCCGTAGGTCTTCCCCATCCGTTTAAGAGAATCAATGCTCCCCTCGCGGCCCTTGCCGAAAGCATAATCGTACCCTACATACACCTCCCGGACGCCGATGGTCTTGGCCAGCACCTCCCGCGCAAAATCTTCCGGATTCTGGTCGGCAAAGGACCGGGTGAATTTGGCGCAGATGACCACGTCCAGGCCGGCAAGCTCAAGGAGCCGCATTTTCCCGTGAAACGTGTTCAGCAGGCGGGGGGAACGCTCCGGAGTCAGCACCTTGAGCGGATGTGGTTCGAAGGTAAACGCAACACTGGTCCCTCCGGTCGCCCGGGCGCGCTCGATCACTTTTTCGAAGATCGCCTGGTGTCCCAGGTGCACTCCGTCAAAGTTCCCGAGGGTCAAAACCGGGTCCGGAAGCTGTTCAGACAAGCTTTTTATGCCGCGAATAATTCTCATGTGCGCAGGGATAATCGCACAATAGCGTATAATTGTCAACCTTCGGCCGCGCAAAATGTATTGACAATAAATCAGGCGCTATGCTATAAAGGAAGTCTTTTGCGGCACTTAATCCCGCACGGACAGGGGCAGGGACCTGAACAAAGGACCGATCGATGGCAACTATAACCCCCTTCCGGGGCACTATTTATAATACTGAAAAAGCAGGCAAAATCGCCGATCTTGTCTGTCCTCCCTACGATATCATATCGCCGGAGGGCCAGCAGGAACTGTATCGGAAGAGCCCGAACAACGTGGTCCGGCTCGAATACGGGCTTTCGAGCCCCGGTGACACGGAAGAAGACAACCGGTATACCCGTGCGGCCGCGGTCCTGGAGGACTGGACCTGCGGCGCTATCGTAAAGCAGGAACAGGCTCCCGCTTTCTATGTATACGAAATGGAGTACAAGGCAAAGGGAGCCGCCAAAAAACTCCGGGGCCTTATCTGTTTAGTCAGGCTCGAAGATTACGACTCCGGCATTATCAAACCCCATGAAACGACGCTCTCGGGGCCCAAAACGGACCGGCTCAACCTGCTCCGTGCGTGCAAAACAAGTTTCAGCCAGATATTCTCGCTCTTTTCCGACCCCCAGGCAACCGTGGCAGGGGTCCTCAGCCGGACAACGGGCAAACCTGACCTGGAAGTGAAAAGCGACGACGGGGTTACCCACCGCATCTGGTCCCGCGGCGAGGCGCGGGATATCGAGGCCATTGTCCGCGAACTGGCTGATAAGCCCATCTTCATAGCAGACGGCCATCACCGCTATGACACGGCGCTGACCTACCGGAATGAGCGGCGTAAAACAGCGGGCTCCTTCACCGGAGAAGAAGGCTTCAATTATACGGCCATGTTCCTGGCGCGTTTGGAAGACCCGGGGCTTACGGTGCTCCCTGCCCACCGCGCGCTGTTCAACCTGGCCGACTTTCATCCCCGGCGCTTCGAGAATGACCTGGACCAGTATTTCAATATCGAGCGCATCGACTTCTTCGACAAACGGTCGGAGCACAAGGACCTGCGAACAATTCTGGACACCCTGTCGCACCGCGCCGACCATGCGCACGCGTTCGGCATGCGGATCAAGGGAGAGCACAGCTACTACCTGCTGACCCTGCGGAACGAAGCGGACATGGATGCCCTGCTCCCGGCCAAATCGCCGGCCTACCGAAGACTGGACGTCTCGATCCTGCACCACCTGATCATCGACAAACTGCTCGGGATCAGGATGGACACCCACAAACTCGGCCTGAACATCGAATACCTCAAGGATGCGGCTGAAGCGGACAAACGGATACACGACAACACCGCGGAACTCGTATTCTTCATGAACCCGACGAAGGTGCGGGAGGTCAAGGAAGTGGCCGCAGCGGGTGAACGCATGCCGCAGAAGGCAACGTACTTCTTTCCCAAGCTCCTGACGGGGCTGGTGATGCATAAACTAGAATAAGGGTCCGGGGTACAGGGTCCGGGAAAATGCTTAAAAGCATCCCACATACCTGGCCCCTGAACCCTGGCCCCTGGACCCTATACTCTCAAGGAGGAAATATCATGGCGGTAAGAGTTGCAATCAACGGCTTCGGCAGGATCGGCAGGAACGTGTTCCGCGCTACGCAGGGCAATAAGGACATCGAGATCGTCGCGATAAACGACCTTACGGATACCAAGACGCTTGCGCACCTGCTCAAGTGGGATTCCACCTTCGGCGAATTCAAACATGATGTCAAGGCCGGCGACGGCAAGATCATCGTGGACGGCAAAGAGATCGCCGTACTGGCCAAGAGGGACCCCGCTGAGCTTCCCTGGAAGGACCTCAAGATCGGCATTGCCCTCGAGTGCACCGGTTTGTTCCTCGACAAGGCGAGCGCGGGCAAGCATATCACCGCGGGAGCCAAAAAGGTCCTCATCTCCGCGCCCGCAAAAGATCCGGACGCCACGTTCGTCATCGGCGTGAACGAGCACACCTACGACCCGTCGAAGCACCATATCATTTCAAACGCTTCCTGCACCACCAACTGCCTCGCGCCGTTCACCAAGGTGGTCCATGAGAATTTCGGCATCGTGCACGGCCTGATGAATACGATCCATTCCTATACCAACGACCAGAAGCTGCTCGATCTGCCGCACAAGGACCTGAGACGCGCCCGCGCGGCCGCCGTATCCATCATCCCGACCTCAACCGGCGCGGCCAAGGCCGTGGCGCTGGTGCTGCCGGAATTGAAAGGCAAGCTCGACGGCATGTCGCTCCGTGTGCCCACGCCCGACGTCTCGGTCGTTGATGTCGTGTTCGAGGTCTCCAAAAAGACCACGAAAGAAGAGGTGAATGCCGCGCTCAAGGCGGCCGCCGAAGGCAAGCTCAAGGGCATCCTCCAGTTCGAGGAAGCGCCGCTCGTCTCGATCGACTTCAAGGGCAATCCGCACTCCTCCATCATTGACGCCGCGCTCACCAGCGTCATGGAAGGCACCATGCTGAAGGTGGTTTCCTGGTACGACAACGAGTGGGGTTATTCCAACCGGCTCCGCGACCTGGCGATCCTGGTGGCGAAGAAGGGGCTGTAAGAACGACAGATGAGGGTAAGAAGGTAGGAGGTTAGGAAGGTAAGCGGGGCTTTCGTACCCTCTTTCCCTCTTACCCTCCTTCCCTCGCGAGGTGCATCATGGATAAGAAAACAATAGAAAAAGTGGACCTGAAGGGCAAGCGGGTCTTTATCCGCGCGGACTTCAATGTGCCGCTCGACGAGAATGGCAACATCACCGACGACGGCAGGATCCGCTCCACGCTGCCGACCATCAACTACGCGCTTGATGCCGGAGCCAAGGTGGTCCTCGCTTCGCACCTCGGCCGTCCCAAGGGTAAGCCGAACCCGAAGTACAGCCTGGCCCCGGTGGCGCTGCGGCTGAACCGGCTGCTCAACAAAGAGGTGAAATTCGCCAAGGATTGTATCGGCCCCGATGTGGAGCATCTGGTCCAGGGCATGCGGCCGGGCGACGTTCTGCTCCTCGAGAACCTCAGATTTCATGCGGAAGAGGAAAAGAACGATGAGGGCTTTTCCAAAGCCCTTGCAAAATTCACCGACGTCTATGTAAACGACGCATTTGGCACGGCCCATCGCGCCCATGCCTCCACCTACGGCATTACCAAGTTCGTGAAGGAATCCGTAGCCGGTTTCCTGATGAAGAAGGAGATTGAATATCTGCAGAAGACCGTGGCGAATCCCGTGCGGCCTTTTGTTGCGATCCTGGGCGGCGCCAAAGTTTCGGGCAAGATCGGCGTCATCGAGAACCTCCAGAACAAGGTCGACAAGATCATTGTCGGCGGCGCCATGGCGTTTACCTTCATCAAAGCACAAGGCCAGGAAGTGGGCAACTCGCTTGTTGAGCCTGACATGCTGGAAATGGCCGAGCGCCTCAGAAAAAGTGCGCGCGAAAAAGGCGTTAAATTTTATTTGCCCGTTGATTTTGTCGTGGCCGAGAACGCCAATGACGGCGCGGAGACCAAGATCGTGACGTCCCAGGAGATCCCGAAAGGTTGGATCGGCCTCGACATCGGCCCGGCGACCGTGCGTCTTTTTTCCGAGGCGATCCAGGATGCCAAAACCATTATCTGGAACGGCCCCATGGGCCTGTTTGAAAAAGACGCCTACTCGCGAGGCACGTTCGCCATCGCGCGCTCGGTGGCGGATGCGTACGCTACCACGATCGTGGGCGGCGGCGACACGGACGTGGCCGTGCACAAGGCAGGTGTATCCGACAGCATCACCTTCATCTCCACCGGCGGCGGCGCTTCGCTCGAACTGCTCGAAGGCAAAGAACTTCCGGGGCTTGCGGCGCTGACGGATGACAAAGAATAAAACAGGAAGGTAAGAAGGTGGGAGGGTAAGAAGGTAGGCAACAACATTGCCTTTTCTTACCTTCATACCATCTTTCCCTCTTACCTTCATGAGGAAAGAGGTAACCAAATGAACAAGAATAGAAAACCCATCATCGCCGGCAACTGGAAAATGAACATGACCGCCACGCAGGCGCGTGAGCTCGCATCGAAGCTCATCCCGCTCGTGGCAAGTGTCAAGGACCGGGATATCGTGCTGGCCCCGGCCTTTACGTCGCTCCAGACCGTGGCCGAGGCCATTAATAAGGGCACGAACCTGGCTCTGGCGGCCCAGAACCTGTTCTGGGAGGACAAGGGGGCCTTCACCGGCGAAATATCGGCGGGAATGCTGTTGGATTTGGGATGCAAGTATGTTATTATAGGCCACAGTGAACGGCGGCAGTACTTCGGCGAGACCGATGAGACCGTGAATAAGAAGATTCGGCAGGCCCTGAATAAAGGGCTCTTGCCCATCGTCTGCGTTGGAGAATTGCTCTCCGAGCGCGAGGCAGGCAAGGCGAACAACGTGATCGAACGCCAGCTATCGGGCGCGTTCAAGAGCGTGGCCGCCGCGGAGATGCAGAAGCTCGTCGTTGCCTATGAACCGGTATGGGCCATCGGCACGGGCAAGACCGCAACACCGGACCAGGCCAACGAGATCCATGCCTTTATCCGGTCAAAGGTGAAAGCGATGTACTCCGCCGAAGTCGCTGAGGCGCTCCGCATTCAGTACGGCGGCAGCGTCACTCCGGACAATGTTTCACAGCTCATGGCCAAGCCCGATATTGACGGCGCGCTGGTCGGCGGGGCCAGCCTGAAGCCGGAATCGTTCGCGGCGCTGGTGACCTTCAAATAATCAAAGGTTCGGGAAGTTGTTCCGTTGTTAAATTCAAGGAGGCTTTTCATGGTTACCGCATTACTCACAACACTTCACGTCCTGGTCGCGACCATTCTGATATTCATGGTCCTGCTCCAGAAGGGCAAGGGAGCGGACATCGGGGCCGCTTTCGGCGGCGCATCGCAGACCATTTTCGGGCCGCGTGGCGCGCAGAGCGTTCTGGCGAAAATTACCACCGGCGCGGCGGTTATTTTCATGCTCACGTCACTTACCCTGGCCATCAGCGCGTCCAAAAAAAGTTCGGTCATGCAGGGTATGCAGCCGATACAGCAAACACAGCCCTCCGCGCCGCTTGCTCCGGCGCCTGCTCCGGCACCGGCCTCCAAGTAGCCCGTAAACCCCGCTGAACAGTGAGCGGGAAGCGTCCTTCATACGTATCTATTCAGGGTAGGCCTTGCCTACCCTTTTTTTATATGTCCGGGGTGCATGATTGAGGATTCCCTTGAGATGCCGATGACCAGACCGTATCTCTTCATACTTGCCCTGGCGCTCCTCTTTCCGGCCTGCGGCCAGAAAACGGAACGCGCTCCCAATACCTTCGT
>JAYTJE010000025.1:0-14618 GCA_043731355.1 Nitrospirota bacterium | reverse complement strand
GATCTTTTCAACCGGCAGCGTCGGGAGAATTTCGTCCCGGAAAAGCTGCGCCCAGGAGGCCGTCATAAGGTGTTTGCGCCTTGGCCCCAGGAAGGGCGTCGGGTCGAACATGTCGGGGGTTTTGTGGTCCTTGATCTTGATCATCAGGGCTCCTTGAAAGCGATGTTTGATGACCTTATGTATCACAAAACGCCTTGTACTGCAAAGGAAATCCGAGTTTTTCATGGTTATTTTGAGTATTTTTTACTGAGTCGCTGTGAAGCGACTTTTTACGAATGCATCTTAAATAATCATACAACTAAATAGCTTGTAGATTTTAGTAGCAAGCGCCCGGCTACTTTTTGTAGCGACCTCGCTTTTTATCAATGAAATTTATAAGTTAATTAAAAAATATTGTCTAAAACGCTTCCATTTTTCTTGACTCACGAGATAGGTGCTCGCTATAATATCATTCCCTTACCATCCGTTTTTACCCCTTTTCTCTTGCCGCGGGGTGCTAAGGGACATTCTGAGAGGAGGGGACCATGCCTGAAGCGCCATTGAATGTTGTACTGCTGCGGTATACGCCGGAACCGGAAGAGGTTGTGGCCATGGCCGCGAAGCTCTGCTACAGCCCGTCGGGTGTGGATGAACTGAAGCAGAAGATAGAGGCCAAGGACCAGGCAGCTTTTGTGGAGAAGCTGGCTTCCATCGGGCACCTCTCGCCGATCGAGCATGTGACTTTCTCTTTTGGCATCGAAGGCATTTCCCGGGCATGCTCGCACCAGCTGGTCCGCCACCGCGTGGCGTCCTATTCGCAGCAGAGCCAGCGCTATGTCAGGGAAGAGCATTTCGATTATGTGATCCCGCCGAGCATCAAGCAGGACGCGGCACTTGCCAGAGAATTCGAACAGTGCATGGACGAGGCCCAGGCGAACTATACCAAGGTCCTGAAACGACTCGAAGAACTTGGGTACAAGGGCGAGACGGGACAGCAGGATGCGCGCTATCTGCTGCCGAACGCGGCGGAGACAAAAATAGTCGTTACCATGAACGCGCGGGAGCTTCTGCACTTCTTCCGCGTACGCTGCTGCAACCGGGCGCAGTGGGAGATCCGGGAAATGGCCGACCGCATGCTGGCCCTCGTAAAGAACGTAGCACCGACGATCTTTGCCAAGTCCGGCCCCGGCTGTTTGTACACGGCCTGCCCCGAAGGCAAGATGACCTGCGGCAAGATCGAAGAGGTTCGGAAGAAGTTTGGAGTGAAGAAAGCATAGGAGGCAGGGGCCAGTAGCCAGGAGCCAGGGAAGGCAACGCAGTTCCTGGACCCCGGACCCCGAACCCTGGCCCCCGACGTTACGACATGGGCTTTACCATCGCAGTTGCAGGCAAAGGCGGCACGGGCAAGACCAGCTTGTGCGGCCTTACCATACGATATTTGACAGAGAAGAAGAAGGGTGCGGTCCTCGCTGTCGACGCTGACGCGAACGCCAACCTGCACGACGTGCTCGGCGTCAAGGTCCATGCGACCGTGGGCGCGCTGCGGGAAACGTCGCTGGAGGCCATTAAAACAGCGGCGCCCCGGCCCGGCGGCATGAACATGGACCAGCTCTTCGACTACCAGATCCAGCAGGCGCTGGTCGAGGCGAAAGGTTTTGATCTGCTCGTGATGGGCAGGCCCGAAGGCGCGGGCTGTTACTGCGCGGCAAACAATATTATCCGCAAATATATGGATAAGCTGGCCGGTTCCTATCAGTATACGGTCATGGACAATGAGGCCGGCCTCGAGCATTTATCGCGCCGCACCACGCAGGACACGGACCTGCTGCTCATCATCAGCGACCCCTCGGTGCGCGGGATCATGACCGCCGGCCGCATCGGTGAATTAGTCAAAGAACTGAGCTTGAACGTCAAGCGCGTAGTCCTGGTCGTGAACCGGGTGCAGGACGGAACGAGCGAGGACAAGGCGCTTCAGTCGGCCATCGCGCTGCAGGGCGTGGAGTTCGCGGGGTTCGTTCCGACCGACGAGCTGATCTTTGAATACGATCTGAACGGCAAACCGCTAGTGCAGCTTCCGGCCGATTCGAAGGCACTGACGGCGATTTACGGTATTTTGGACAAATTAATACCGTAGCAGCATGTGTTCACCCTCCCTTAATCCCTCCCATCAAGGGAGGGACTACACCCTCGCCCCTTGCGGGAGAGGGCAGGGGTGAGGGGGGCTATGAGTCAGAAAACAGTTGCCATCATCGGCGCAGGTCGTGTCGGCAGTTCAGTGGGTTTTCTGCTGAATCAGGCAGGGTATGCAGTGACTTCGGTTGCCGCGCGCTCGGCGGCCTCCGCGGGGAAAGCAGCTGCCTTCATCGGCGCAGGGAAGCCGAGCACGGATGTCGTGTCGGCGGCTGTCGGCGCTGACGTCGTTTTTATTACGACCCCGGACCGGGTAATCAGGGACGTTTGCGAAACAATCGTCGCGGCGGAAGTTCTGAAGCCGGACGCGCTCGTGGTCCATATGTCAGGCGCGCATTCGCTCGGACTGCTCGACGCGGCAAAGAGGAGCGGAAGAAACCGGGCGGTGCTCCACCCGCTCCAGTCGCTTGCAAGCAAAGAGCAGGGCGTCAGGACGCTTCCCGGCTCTTATTTCCGGATCGAAGCTGATGAGGCGGCGCAGCCGACAGCCCGGGAGCTCGTCAAGGCGCTGGGCGGCATTGAGCTGATGATGCCGAAGTGGAGTCCGGACAAGGATTCCGCAGCGCTGTACCACGCGGGGGCCGTGGCGGTCTCGAATTACGTCGTTGCAGTCGTTGCCTACGGGTTGAAGTTTTACGAGGCGCTGGGCGCGGACAAGCAGGAAGCGCTCAAGGCCGTGCTTCCGCTCATCAAGGGGACGCTCCATAATATTGAGACCCTCGGCATACCGGATGCATTGACCGGACCGATCATGCGGGGCGACAGGGAAACGGTCCACGACCATCTTGCGGCGATGCGGAAACGAACGCCCGAGTTGGTGGGTCTTTATACGGCGCTGGCGAGGCAGACGGTTGCGGTTGCCAGGGACCGGGGAAGCATTACGCAGGACACGGCAAAGGACCTGCTGGAGCTGGTCAAAGAATAGCAGGTACGGCAGCTTTGTTATAAAGATTTTTTTGATCCACTTTGAAAGGAGAAGCAGAGAAACATGTTAGTTATCGGAGAAAAGATCAGCGTTATTGCAAAGAAGGTGCGTGAGGCCCTCGGCAAAATGGACCCCAAGCCGCTGCAGGAACTGGCCATAGCACAGGACAAGGCCGGCGCGCATTTTATCGACATCTCCATCGGTCCTGCCGAGGAGAACGGCCCCCAGCTCATGGATTGGGCGGTGAAGGTGCTGCAGGAAGTTGTGGAAAAGCCGCTCTGTCTCGATACGACGAACATCAAGGCCATGGAAGCCGGGCTGAAGGCGCACAACAACAAATGGGGCGTGCCAATCATCAACTCCACCTCCAACGAGCCCGAACGGTTCCCGATGATGGAGCTTGCCGGCAAATACAATGCGAAGATCATCGCGCTTACGCTCGGCAAGGGCAGCATCCCCGCGGACGCCGAGGACCGCTGCGGCATCGCGGCTGAGATCATGGCCCGCGCCATGGAGAACGGTGTGCCGATGGAGAACCTCTTTCTTGACCCCCTCATCCTTCAGCTCTGCACCATGCAGGACCAGGGGCTGCAGGCCATCCGCGCCGTCAAGATGTTCCAGCAGCTGAACGACCCCCCCATGCAGACCGTGGTCGGGCTTTCGAATATCTCGAACGGCGCGCCCAAGCATGTTCGTCCGATCATCAACCGGAATTTTCTTACCATGCTTATCTATGAGGGACTTACCGCCGCGATCATTGATCCCCTTGACAAGGACATGATGGACACGGTCAAGACCGTCGAGGTGATTATGGGCAGGAAGATGTACGCCCATTCGTATCTGGATATGTAGAAAATGCGGAATTCGGAGTGTGGAATGCTGAACGAAGGGTAACCGGACGCATTTCATCGCGCTTTCCTGTTGTTCTTGATTGGTAAATCTGATAGGATGTGCATTACTTTCTCGAGGAGGCTTTCATGGCGCTCGTAATACCAAAAGAAACCTATAGCGGCAAAATCTACTCTGTACAGCTCGGCAGCGGCGCAAAGGCCGTGACCCTCGGCGGCGCGAACGCCCTTCCGTTCCTCGGGTTCGAAGGCGTGTTCCCGAACAGGCCAGCCGTGGCGCTTGAAGTGATGGATATCACGCCTGATGACTGGCCCGAGACCCTGAAAAAAGCGATCGGCAACGAGGCCGCCAATCCTGTTTCGTGGGCAAAGTTTTGCCAGAAGAACGGCGCTGATATGGTTGCGCTCCGTCTCATGGGCACCCATCCGGACCAGAAGAACAAGACCCCGGAAGAAGCAGCCAGGACAGCGGCCGATGTCGCGGCGGCAATCGACATCCCGCTCGTCATTCTCGGCAGCGGCCATGTGGAAAAAGACACGCAGGTGCTCCAGGCGGTTGCAGCGGCAACGCGCGGCAAGAACTGCGCTATCGGCAAGGCGGTTGAGGAAAATTACAAGACCGTCGCGGCCGCTGTCATGGCGAACGACCACAAACTGATTGCCATGAGCCAGCTCGATGTGAACCTGGCCAAACAGCTGAACATCCTGCTTACCCAGATGGGTTTTGACAAGGAGCGGATCATCATGGATCCCATGTCCTCCGCCCTGGGGTATGGTCTTGAATATACCTACAGCGTCATGGAGCGCATTCGCCTGGCAGCGCTCCTGCAGAACGACGCCATGATGCAGACCCCCGTCGTCTGCGACATCGGCGCGAACGTCTGGAAGGTCAAAGAGGCCATTGCGCCGGACGCTGAAATGCCTGAATGGGGCGGTCTTGCGGACCGCGCCCTGGCCTGGGAAGCGGTGACTGCCTCGGCTATGATAACAGCCGGCGCGGACATGCTGATCATGCGCCATCCCGGCGCGGCGGAAAAGGCGAAGGAATTCATCGCGGAATTGATGTAAAGAACCGAGGGTAAGAAGGTAGGAACGTAAGAAGGTAAGCGAGAACGGAATTCTATTTTCGCCTACCCTCCTTCCTTCTTACCCTCTTACCTTCTTGAAGTTAATGAAAGGAGTTTTCTCATATGGCACTTTCTGGTATTGAAATATTCAAGCACTTGCCGAAGACCAACTGCAAAAAATGCGGGCACCCAACCTGCCTTGCTTTCGCCATGAAGCTGGCCGCAAAACAGGCGAGCCTCGACGCCTGCCCGGACGCATCCGATTCCGCCAAGCAGATCCTGGGCGAGTCCGCGGCGCCGCCGGTCCGGGGCGTTTCGATCGGCACGGGCGACAAGGCCGTCAAGGTGGGCGAAGAGCTCTGCATGTTCCGCCATGAAAAGAAGTTTTTCAATCCCACTGTGTTCGCCGTCGCGATCAAGGCCTCCGAAGCCGGAGACGCGGCAGCAAAGAAGATCGAGGCGGTCAAAACCTCCGAGATCGACCGCGTGGGCCAGAAGCTCCGGGTCGACGCCATTGCCGTCACCGATGAAGGCGGCGATGCGGCGAAATTCGCCGCGGTCGTGAAACAGGTTGTGGACGGCGCCCCGGGCGTGCCGATCATTCTCGTGAGCAAAAACCCGGCAACGATCGAGGCCGGCATCGCGCATTGCGCCGACAAGAAGCCGCTCATCTATGCAGCCACCGCCGAGAACGCCGAAGCCATGGCAAAGATCGCCAAGGAAAAAAAGGCCTCCCTTGCCGTTGCAGCCGACGGCCTCGACGCGCTGACCGCGCTTTCCGAAAAAGTGAAGGCCCTGGGCGTGGACGATCTGGTCCTCGACTCCGGCGCGCGCAAGGCCAAGGACATGATCGAGCACTACACGATCATCCGCCGCGCGGCCATCAAGAAGAACTTCAAGCCCTTGGGGTATCCGGTCATCACGTTCGCGACCCGGGACAACTCAGTATCAGAGACCATGGCCGCGGCCGTCGGCACCATGAAATATGCATCGATCATCATTCTGGGTAATGTCGAGAAGTGGAAGATGCTCGCGCTCTTGTCCCTGCGCCAGAACATCTACACCGACCCGCAGGTCCCGATGCAGGTCGCCCAGAACATTTACAAGGTCGGCGAGGCCAAGGAAAATTCGCCGCTCCTGATCACCACCAACTTCTCGCTCTCGTACTTCATCGTGCGCGGCGAGGTCGAGAACAGCAAGGTCCCCTCGTGGCTCGCGGTCATGGACAACGAAGGGTTGTCGGTGCTCACGGCCTGGGCGGCGGGAAAGTTTACCGCCAGTAAGATCGCCCAGTTCATCACCGAAAGCGGCGTTGAAAAGAACATCGGCCACAAGGAGCTTATCATTCCCGGCTACGTTGCCATCCTTTCCGGCTCTCTGGAAGAGAAACTGCCCGGCTGGAAGATCACCGTGGGCCCGCGCGAAGCGAACCAACTGCCGACGTTCCTGAAGGCGAGAGCGTAAGTACCGGAACATAAGAACGTAAGAAGGAAAGAGGGAACGATAGGAAGATAAGAGAAGGCATTGCTTTTTCTTTCCTTCTTAACTTCCTTCCCTCATACCTTCAGAAGACTTTATAAGGAGCAAACCATGTCAAAAGTCATTGCCACCGGGGCCATTCTGGGTTCCCATTACTATGTCAAGCAGGCCGAGGCCCTTGTGGAGAAGGCCGTCACCGAGAAGGGCGCGGATTTCAAGTTCGAGTTCCCTGATACGGCGTACTTCCTGCCGCAGCTCTTCGCCATGACGGGCTTCGAGGTCCGCACGGTGGGCGATATGAGGACCGCGCTGAACGAGAAGATAAAGCCGCTGCTCACGGAAGCGCCGGTTGCCAGCCTGTATGTGCCCTATTTGGGAGAAGCGCTCGACGCGGGCATGGCGGCCCTCTTTGCCCAGGAAATGATCATGGCCATCCGGTACATCTACGGGCAGGAGCCGGTGAAGGACGACTCGATCGGCCTCACCTACAACGGGTTCATATCCGACACGATTCTTCGGAACCTCGGCGTACAGCTTGTGGACGGTTCCATGCCGGGATATGTGTGCATCATCGGCGCGGCGAACGACGACGACCACGCGCTCGAGATCGCCCGCGAACTCCAGCAGAAAAATATCCTCACGCTGATGTGCGGCAATGTCGACGGCAACAGCATGACCAAGCAGCTCCTCCGGAAGGGCGTCCAGCTCGGCTGGGACACGCGTCTCGTTCCGCTCGGCCCCGAGGTGGAGCATGCCATCTATGCCCTGAACTGGGCGGCGCGCGCGGGCATCACGTTCGGCGGCATGAAGGGCGGCGATTTCAAACGGATCCTCAAGTACTCCAAGGACAAGGTGTTCGCCTTCGCCATGGTGCTCGGGCCGTTGAACGACCGCATCTGGACCACCGGCGCCGGCGCGATCAACATGGGCTTCCCGGCCATCGCCAACACCGATATCCCCGTGATCAATCCCACGGGCGTTACGATCTACGAAGAAGTGGCCAAGGAGCTTGACCCAAAAAAGATCGTCGAGAAGTGCATCGAGGTGCGCGGGCTCAAGATCACGGTTTCCAAACCGCCGATCCCGGTGGCCTACGGCCCGGCGTTTGAAGGCGAACGCATCCGCAAGGAAGATATGCATATCGAATTCGGCGGCCAGCGCACACCGGCTTTCGAGTGGCTCCATATGGCCGACCTGAACGACATTGAGGACGGCAAAGTGACGATCGTCGGCGCCGATGCCGAGGCCCGTTACCAGGCGGGCGGCAAGATGCCGCTCGGCGTCCTGGTCGAAGTGGGCGGCCGCAAGATGCAGAAGGACTTCGAACCCGTGCTGGAGCGCAAGATCCACCACTTCATCAATGAAGCGCAGGGCATCTGGCACATGGGCCAGCGCGACCAGAACTGGTTCCGGGTCAGCATCGCCGCGCTCAAGGACGGCTTCGTGCTGAAGCATTTCGGCGATATTCTAACGACCCAGCTCAAGCACCGGTTCAATAACATCGTGGACAAGGTCCAGGTGACCTTTTATGTTGATGACGCCGATGTGAATGCGAAGCTCGAAGAGGCACGCAAGGCCTACACGGAGCGCGACATCCGGCTCGCCACCATGACCGATGATTCCGTGGACACCTTCTATTCCTGCATCCTCTGCCAGAGCTTCGCGCCGAACCACGTCTGCGTTGTTTCCCCCGAGCGGCTCGGGCTCTGCGGCGCCTACAACTGGCTCGACGCCAAGGCGGCCTACGAAATCGATCCGAACGGCGCGAACCAGCCCGTCAAGAAGGGCGAGACCCTCGACGCGGCCAAGGGCCGCTGGAAGGGCGTGGATGAGTATGTGTACACGAACACACACCAGGCGCTCGAGTACTTCAACGCCTACAGCATCATGGACGCGCCCATGACCTCCTGCGGCTGTTTCGAGTGCATCGTGGCCATTGTGCCCGAGGCGAACGGCGTGATGGTGGTGAACCGCGGCTACACCGGCATGACCCCCATCGGCATGAAGTTCTCGACCCTTGCCGGTACGGTGGGCGGCGGCGCGCAGACGCCCGGCTTCATGGGCATCGGCCGTTACTTCCTGACGAGCAGAAAGTTTCTTTCCGCGGAAGGCGGGTTCAAACGCATTGTCTGGATGACCAAGAACCTCAAGGAGTCCTTTGCCGAGGAGTTTAAAAAACGCGGCGAGGAAGAGGGTGTGCCGGACCTGCTGGACAAGATCGCGGACGAGACCGTGGCTGAAGACTCGGACAAGATGATGGAGTTCCTGACGGCCAAGGGCCATCCGGCGCTCACCATGGACCCGATGTTCTAAACCAGTCAGGAGTGGAGAGTCAGGAGTAAGGGGCAGGCACTGAGAACGCCCTTCTCTCCACTCCTACTTTTTACTTCCTACGAATTTTCGGCCGCTCGGGTATAGATGGCGGCCTTTTTTGTCTTACTAAGGAAGAAGACGATGGAAAAAAAACTCGAAGGCGTCATCGCGCGGTACCACGAGAACGAAGGCAACCTGATCTCGATCCTGCAGGACCTGGAGAGTGAATTCGGCTATCTGCGCGAGGACGCGATCCTCTGGGTCGCTGAACGGCTTGATGTTCCCCCGGCTAAATTTTACGGCATCGCGACCTTCTACGCGCAGTTTCACCTTAAGCCGAGAGGAAAAAACGTGGTGACCGCCTGCTGCGGCACGGCCTGCCACGTCAAGGGGTCCGAGCGGTTGATCAACAGCCTGGTGAGGGAGCTGGGAATTCCCGAAGGCGAGGACACGTCTGAAGATCTCAAGTTCACCGTGGAAAAAGTGAATTGCGTCGGCGCGTGCAGCATCGCGCCGGTCATCATCATCAATAAGACCGTGCACGGCAAAATGACGCCGGACAAGCTCATGAAAGAGATGAAGACCCTCAAAGAGGACAAGCACGAATACACGGATTATATTTAGAAAAGCGCAACGTGCGGCCGCACGAGCAGGGCTTACGGAGTTTCCATGATGAAAGACATTTCCATAAAGGTTTGTATGGGCACCGGCGGCATCGCCGCGGGCGGCGTGGAGGTGCTTGCAACCTTTGAAAAGACGCTCGGGGCGGCGCGCATTCCGGCGTCCGCTGAAAAAAAATGTTCGGCGCACAAGGTCGGCTGCCGTGGTTTCTGCGCGCGCGACGTGCTGGTGGATGTGGTCATTGACGGTGTGAAGTCCACCTATGAGTATATCAAGCCGGACATGGTCAGCCGGATCGTGGACGAGCATATCGTGGGCGGCGCGCCGGTGGCCGAATGGCTGGTGAAGGACGACTACCACACCTTTCATGACAAACAAGTCAAGGTCGTGCTGGCCGACTGCGGCGAGGTGGACCCCGAAGACATCGATTCCTATATCGGGCGCGAGGGATATGCCGCCGCGAAGAACATTCTCGGCGCCATGGCCCCCCAGGAGCTCGTCGAGCTCATAAAAGCTTCCGGTTTGCGCGGCCGCGGCGGAGCGGGCTTCCCGACCGGTACGAAATGGGACATGGCGATCAAGACCCCGGGGCCGGTCAAGTACCTTATCTGCAACGCCGACGAAGGAGATCCGGGCGCGTTCATGGACCGCTCGGTGGTCGAGGGAAATCCTCATGCGGTGATCGAGGGCATGCTCATCGGGGCCTATGCCATCCAGGCGACGCATGGCTACGTTTACATCAGGGCGGAGTATCCGCTCGCGGTCGAACGTCTCCACCGTGCGATCAAGCAGGCAAATGAGCGCGGGTTCCTCGGCAGGAACATTCTCGGCAAGGGCTTCAGTTTCAATATCAAGGTCAAGCTCGGCGCGGGCGCCTTTGTCTGCGGCGAGGAAACGGCGCTTATCGCGTCGATCGAAGGAAAACGTGGCCAGCCGCGGGCCAAGCCGCCCTTTCCGGTCCAGAAGGGCCTCTGGGGAAAGCCCACGATCATCAACAACGTTGAGACGCTCGCGAACATTCCCCCCATCATACGCAAAGGCGCGGCCTGGTATGCGGCCATGGGCACGGAGAAGAGCAAGGGCACCAAGGTCTTCGCCCTTACGGGAAAGATCCTGAACTCCGGACTCATCGAAGTGCCGATGGGCATCCCGCTCAAAGAGGTCATTTACGACATCGGCGGGGGCATTGAGGGCGGTAAAAAGTTGAAAGCCGTCCAGACTGGCGGGCCGTCGGGCGGGTGCATTCCCGCCAGCCTCATCGACACCACGCTCGACTACGAATCGCTCGGCAAGGTCGGCTCGATCATGGGGTCCGGCGGCATGGTGGTGCTTGACGAGACCGACTGCATGGTGAACGTGGCCAAGTATTTTCTGCAGTTCACCCAGTCGGAATCCTGCGGCAAATGTGTTCCGTGCAGGATCGGCACCAAGCGGCTGCTCGAAATATTGACCAGGATCACCGAAGGAAAGGGCCGGGAAGGGGATATCGACCTCCTGGAAACGCTCAGCATTGACGTGAAAACCTCGTCGCTCTGCGGCCTGGGCCAGTCAGCGCCCAACCCGGTCCTCTCCACGATTAAGTATTACCGCGACGAGTACGAGGCGCATATCTACGAAAAGCGCTGCCCCGCGGGCGTGTGCAAAGATCTTCTTTCGTACAGCATCACCGAACAGTTTTGCAAGGGCTGCACCGCCTGCACCCGGGTCTGCCCCGCGGGCGCGATCATCGGTGAGAAGAAAAAACCGCACAAGATCGTGCAGGACATCTGCATCAAATGCGGCGCCTGCTTCGAGACGTGCAAGTTCAAGGCGATCAAGAAGGGCTGAGGGGCGTGAGGAGTTCGGAGTGAAGAGTTCGGTGGAAAGTCCGGAAGTTAAAACTGAGTGGGCAGCGGAGTAGCAATAATGAAATTAACGATTAACGGCAAACCAATAACCGTCCCCGACGGAGTAACGATCCTTGACGCCGCGCGGCGGAACGACATTTTCATCCCGACGCTCTGCGACGATCCGCGGCTTGAGCCGCACGGCGGCTGCAGGCTCTGCCTCATCCAGGTCAAGGGCATGCCCCGGCCGGTGACGGCCTGCACCACGCCGGTGACCGAAGGCATGGAGGTGGAGACCTCGAACGAGCAGATCGAACGCCAGCGCCGCACCATCGTCGAACTTCTTCTGTCCGATCATCCGAACGACTGCATGGTCTGTGAACGTGCAGGGGACTGTACGCTCCAGGAACTGGCGTACTTCTACGAGATCCGGTCGAACCGGTTTTACGGCGAACGCCGCCAGTACACAAAAAAAGACCTGAATCCATTTATCGAGCGCGACATGGAGAAGTGCATCCTCTGCGGCAAGTGCGTCCGCGTCTGCGACGAGATCCAGGGAGTCGGCGCCATCGACATTTCAAGCCGCGGTTTCGGCGCCAAGGTCTCCACGCCCTTTGAAAAAGACCTCGATTGCGAGTTCTGCGGCCAGTGCGTCAGCATCTGCCCCACGGGCGCGCTCATGAGCAAACAGTCGCTCGGCAAGGGCAGACAGAAGGACGTGAAGGAAGTCGACACCGTCTGCGGCTACTGCGGCTGCGGCTGCAATCTCACCCTGCATGTGAGCAGGAATGAAGTGGTGCGGGTCACCTCGCGGCAGGACACGATCAACGAAGGCTGGCTCTGCGTGAAGGGCCGGTTCGGCTACAGCTTCATCAACAGCCCCGACCGCCTTACGACGCCGCTGATCAGGAAAGACGGCAAGCTCGTGCCCGCGTCCTGGGACGAGGCGTTCGGCTACATCGCCGAGAAACTCATTGCCATTAAAGAGAAACACGGTCCGGACGCCATCGGCGGCCTCGCTTCCGCCCGATGCACGAACGAGGAAAATTATCTGTTCCAGAAATTCATGCGCGCGGGAATCGGCACAAACAACGTCGATCACTGCGCGCGTCTCTGACATAGCTCGACTGTGGCCGGTCTGGCCACCGTATTCGGCTCCGGGGCAATGACGAACTCGATCGCCGAGATCGAGAACAACGACACGCTGTTCGTCATCGGCTCGAACACCAAGGAAAACCATCCGATCATCGCGCTCCGGATGATCAAGGCCAAGAGAAAAGGCGCGAAGCTCATCATCGCGGACCCGAGGCGTGTGCCGCTCGTCCGGTTCGCGGACATATGGATGCAGCACAAGCCCGGCACGGACGTGGCGCTCCTGAACGGCATGATGCACGTGCTCGTGAAGGAAGGGCTGATCAAGAAGGACTTCATCGCGTCGATGACCGAAGGGTTCGATGACGATTTTAAAAAGAACCTCGAAACCTTCACCCCGGAGGCCGCTGCGAAGATCACCGGTGTGCCCGCTGACACGATCGTGAAGGCGGCGCGCATGTACGGAAGCTCGGACCGCGCCGGCATCTACTATACCATGGGGATCACTCAGCACGCCCACGGCACGGAGAATGTTTTCTCCATCGCCAACCTGGCGCTCATGACCGGAAACCTCGGCAAGGAAAGCGCGGGCGTGAACCCGCTCCGGGGCCAGAACAACGTGCAGGGCGCCACGGACATGGGCTGCATACCGAACATGTATCCGGGGTACCAGCGGGTCACGATTCCCGCTGTTCAGGAGCGGTTCGAGGCCCTCTGGAAAGCGAAGCTGTCCGGCAAGGAAGGCCTTACCGCGACGGAGATGCTGCCCGCGGCGGAGAAGGGAACGCTCAAGGCCATCTACATCATGGGCGAGAACCCGGCGGTCTCCGATCCCAACACCACGCATACCGCAAAGGCGCTCAAGGCGCTTGAGCTGCTCGTGGTCCAGGACATCTTTATGACCGAGACCGCGGAGCTTGCGCATGTGGTGCTGCCCGGTTCATCGTTTGCGGAAAAGGTCGGCACGTTCACCAACACCGAGCGCCGCGTGCAGCTTGTCCGGCGGGCCGTGAACTCTCCTGGTCAGGCCAGGAAAGATTCGCTCATCATTATGGAGCTCTCGAAGCGTATGGGGTATGACATGAATTACTCGCACACGGCCGAGATTTTTCGCGAGCTCGGGCGCGCCTGGCCGGCGATGGCCGGCATGGGTTATGTCAGGCTCGAGGAAGGCGGCCTGCAATGGCCCTGTCCCACACCTGACCATCCCGGCACACAGTTCCTGTTCAAGGGCGGCTTCCCGCGCGGCAAGGGAAGGTTCACCCCGGTTGCCTATAAACCATCCGTTGAACAAACAGACCCCGACTATCCCTTCATTCTTACCACCGGCCGCCTGCTGTTCCAGTACCATACCGGGGGCATGACGAGGCGGGTAAAGCCGATCAATGCGGTATCGCCGGAGGCCTTTATCGAACTCAATCCCGCAGACGCCCGGGACCTGTCCATCAGCGACGGGATGCTGGTGAAGGTCACTTCCCGCCGCGGTTCGATAGCGGTAAAAGCACGGGTGAGCAAACGGCCCGCACCGGGCGTGGTGTTCATCCCTTTTCATTTCAAGGAAGCGGCGGCCAATGTGCTGACGAGCAGCACGTCGCTCGACCCGATTGCGAAGATACCGTCGTTCAAGGTCTCGGCGGTGAGGATAGAAAAGGCGTGAAGTAAGGAGAAAACAATGCCGGATAAAGCGGAACTTAAAAAACAGATGCTGTTCAGCGATCTGACCGAAGCGGAGCTCGGCGTGATCGCGCAGAAGATCGTGACCGAGAACTACGCCAGGGGGCAGGAGATCTTTAAAGAAGGCGATGCGACCAAGGGGATCTATTTGCTCAAGAACGGCAAGGTCGAGATTTCCAAAAAAACACCGGACGGCTGGAAACAGACGCTCGCCGTGCTCGCGGAAAACCATATCTTCGGAGAGCTTGCGGTGATCGAAGAGAACGAGGTGCACGGAGCTACCGCGGCGGCGCTGGAAGCCACGGAAGTCTACCGGTTCAAGACCGAGGATTTCAAAGCGCTTGAAAAAAGCGAAACCATGATGATGTACAAGATCATGAAAACCATCGCGCGAATCGCCAGCAAGAACGTGCACTCCATGAACGAAAAGCTCATGAAGCTGTTGATCAGTTACTAACGATCCAAGATTGAATAGTCAACATTCAAAATAGTGAATCTTGAATTTTGGGTCTTCTCCGTGTCGATAACATGTTTTTGAGACCTTTTACAGTGGCGGCAACATGCACGTTAAGATTTTCAAACGGAGATACTCTTCATCTCGTAA
>JAYTJE010000024.1:0-67599 GCA_043731355.1 Nitrospirota bacterium | reverse complement strand
CGCCGCATAGGCTGCCGGGTCCGACACGGATGCCGCTGAAGCTCTCGACGTCGGCCACCAATGGCATGGCCGTGCATCTCACCCGACGCCAGGCTCAGGAGGATCAGCAACTCGGGCTCAGGCGGGATGGGTGCGGAGCGGCTCGTATCGGCCTCTCGAGTACGAAGGGCGACTACGAGATTCGTAGTACCGCGCGACCCGACGTCAACCACCGCGTCCACGGGCTGCATCCCGTCCCACCGAGATGCACCGCCGTGGCTGTCACTGTGGCTGTCAAACCGCCTTCCGGAGCCCGCTCGGAGGCCTCCGGGAACCAGTTTCACGCACGAAATGATCTTCGACCTCAAGTCTGACGACGTGTACTGGTGTGCGGCCGACATCGGCTGGGTCACCGGCCACAGCTACATCCTCTACGGTCCCCTCTCGAACGGGGCCACGTCGCTCATGTTCGAAGGCATTCCGACGTATCCCGATCCGGGCAGGTTCTGGGACATTGTGGACAAGCACAAGGTGAATATCTTCTATACGGCTCCCACTGCCATCCGGGCGCTCATGAAAGAAGGCGAGAAGTGGGTGGATAACTACGACCTGTCCTCGATCAAGGTGCTCGGCAGCGTGGGTGAACCCATCAACCCCGAGGCATGGATGTGGTACCACAAGAATATCGGCAAGGAAACGGTGCCGATCGTGGACACGTGGTGGCAGACGGAAACCGGCGGGATCCTGATTACCGGTCTTCCGGGCGCCATAACGGCAAAACCGGGTTCCGCGACAAGGCCCTTCCCCGGGGTCGTGCCCCAGGTGGTAAAAGAGGATGGTTCGCCGGCGGGCGCCAACGAGGGCGGGTACCTGGTCATCAATAAACCCTGGCCCGGGATGCTGCGCGGCACCTACGGAGATCCCGAGAACAAGCGCATCAAGGAAGTTTACTTCAGCAGGTTCCCGGGCAAGTACTTTACCGGAGACGGAGCGCGGGTGGACGAGGACGGAGATTACTGGCTCATGGGGCGCGTGGACGATGTTATCAACGTGTCCGGACACCGGCTCGGCACGGCCGAAGTGGAATCCGCTTTGGTCTCCCACGAGGCGGTCGCCGAAGCTGCGGTCGTCGGGTATCCGCACGACATCAAGGGCGAAGGCATCTACGTGTACGTGACGCTCAAGGACGGTTACAAACCGACCGACGAGCTCAAGAAGATCCTGACTGGTCACGTGCGTTCGGTCATCGGCCCCATCGCCACGCCGGACAAACTTCAGTTCGCGCCCGGCCTGCCGAAGACGCGGAGCGGCAAGATCATGCGCCGCATTCTCCGGAAGATCGCGCACAACCAGGTGGACGAGCTCGGCGATACCTCGACGCTCGCCGATCCGTCGGTGGTGGACAACCTGGTGAAGGGAAAGTTGTAGGTCTTTTCCCGACACCTGAATAAGATTCAGCCGGCCGGAAGGGAGACCTTCCGGCCTTTTTGTTTGACATCCCGGCTCCATCGCTGTTACGATAGCAAAAGCACCTCGATACCGTTCGTGTCCGGAGACGATCTATGAAAAAGCACATCAATTTGCTTCGCGAGTTTTCCGTCCCGCTCCTGATCGGCGTCCTTGTCGCGCTGGCCTGGTCAAACTATTCGTTCACGAGCTACGAGCGATTTCTCCATGAGCCCTACTGGGGCGCCTTTACCTTCCATTTCCTTGCCAATGACATTTTCATGGTCTTTTTTTTCGGCATTGCGACCGTGGAGATCACCCAGAGCTTTCTTCCGGGCGGGGAGCTCCACCCGCTGAAAAGATCGGTGAATCCGCTGCTCGCGACCGCGGGAGGAGTGCTCGGACCCATTGTCGTCTATCTCGTCCTCAATAATTACATGGGAACAACAGCGCTTTCCCGGGGCTGGGGCATCCCCACAGCGACCGACATTGCTTTTGCCTGGCTGGTCGCGCGGATCATCTTCGGCGGCTACCATCCTGCAATATCGTTCCTCCTTCTTCTGGCCGTTGCTGATGACGGCATAGGCTTGGCCATCATCGCGCTCTTTTATCAGAATCCCCTTATGCCGGTCGAGCCGTGGTGGCTGGCACTGGTAGCGATAGGGATGCTTGCGGCGTATATGCTCCGCAGGGCCCGTGTCAGATCGTACTGGCCGTATATTATTTGCGGTGGCGGCCTCTCCTGGACAGGATTGTTTCTGTCGCACCTTCATCCGGCGCTCGCCCTTGTTTTTATCGTCCCCTTCCTGCCCCACGCCGCATGGGAGAAAAAGCATTTTTTTGAGGAAGACCGGGCGGACCATTCCGCTCTTGAGCAATTTGAGCATGAATGGAAGATCATCGTGGATTTCGGCCTTTTCACGTTTGGGCTCGCGAATGCCGGTGTCACATTCTCTCAGGTCGGAACAGTGACCTGGCTTGTGCTGGCTGCTCTGCTCATCGGCAAAACCATCGGCATCTTTTCGCTGGGAATGCTGGCCGTCTGGCTCGGTTTTCCGTTGCCCAAGAACGTCCATAAGAAGGAATTGCTCGTGGTCGGCATTATTGCAGGAATCGGGTTCACGGTCGCGCTGTTCGTGGCCGGCGAAGCTTTCATTGACCCTGCCCTCCAGGGGGCGGCAAAAATGGGCGCCATGCTGAGCTGCAGTGCGGCGCTTACCGCGCTGCTCGTGGCAAAATGGTTCAAGATAAAAAAAAGAAATTGAGGTCAGGGATAGCATCCAAAAGGGAATAGGTTGAGGTGATTATGCGACGTAAAGTGCTTGAAAGCTCGGTGTTGTTCGCCAGCATCCTAAAATGGCTTTTTCTGGCGTCCTGCGCCGGCATTCTTGTGGGCTTGTCCACAACGGTCTTCCTGAAGGCGCTCGGGTTCGGCATATCCGCGGCCGGCGGTTATCAATACTATTACCTGCTGCTGCCCGTTGCCTTATTCATGACCGCTCTTACCGTCAAGTATCTTGCTCCTGATGCCGAGGGGCATGGAACGGAAAATATCATCGAGGCTGTTCATCAGCGTTCCGGCAAGATCAGGCTCATGGTGGTTCCGGTGAAGCTGGTCGCCACCATCATTATGATCGCTTTCGGAGGATCGGCGGGCAAGGAAGGCCCGGCTGCCCAGATCGGGGCGGCGGTATCTTCGGCATTTTCCGATCTTTTGCGGTTCGACGACAGGGACCGGAAAAAACTGGTCATCTGCGGCATCAGCGCCGGTTTTGCCGCGGTGTTCGGTACGCCGATCGCGGGCGCGATCTTTGGCGTCGAGGTCCTGTTCGTCGGCGGCATGCTTTACGAAGTACTGCTTCCCTCGTTTGTGGCGGGCATCGTGTCGTTTCAGGTTTCCTCCGCCCTGGGGATCACCTATTTTCATGAACCGATCCGGTTTGTTCCCCTGTTCAGCAGCCTTTTCTTCCTCAAGGTCTGCGCCGCGGGAATCTTTTTCGGACTCTGTTCTCTTCTGCTGATCGAGCTTCTTCGTCTTTTCGAGCGTACGAGCCACCGGTTGAAAATATGGCCGCCTCTCAAGGGGCTTCTGGGAGGTTTCATTCTGGTCATCCTCACTGTCGTCGTCACTCGTGGTTGCTCATGGGAAGGAAATGAGGAATATCGGCGCTGTCGAATACCAGCCTCATCCGAAAAGCCTGGCCGAGGCTTTGAGGAAAAGTATTAAAAAAATCGCGAAGAAGAAAGACTTTCATGAGTGAGCGAACTTTTTCCCAACGCCTGCTAATTGTCACCGATCTGGATGGCACTTTGCTGCATCCCCGGACCTACTCCTTTAAAGAAGCGGGGCCGGCGCTCGAACTGGTACGGCAGAGGAAAATTCCGCTGGTCCTTTGCTCCAGCAAAACGTGTGCGGAGCTCGAGGTGTACCGGAAGCGCCTGGACAATATCCATCCGTTTATTTCCGAAAACGGCGGGGGAATTTATCTTCCTAAGGGGTATTTCCCCGCACACGAGTCGGGCGAGCAACAAGACGGATATGAAGTGATCTCCCTGGGTTCGCCTTATGGGGAAATACGAAAACGGTTCGTCGCAATGCGTGATCGCCTCGGGATCGCGGTCCGCGGTTTTGGCGATATGAGCGCCGGAGAAGTTGCCGCATTGACCGGACTGACCTTTGAAGAAGCCCGTCTTGCCAAACAAAGAGATTTTGAGGAGCCTTTTATTTTTCCTGACAAGCCTGATGACCGGTTCCTGGGGGAGATCGAGGGCGCGGGGCTCCGCTGGACGCAGGGGAGGTTCTTCCATTTCATGGGGGACCACCATAAGGGCAGGGCAATGAATATCCTGAGAAGGCTCTATGAACAGAGAGACGGACCCGTTACGACCATCGGCATCGGCGACAGTCTGAATGACCTGCCTCTCCTCCTGAGCGTCGACGTGCCGGTCCTGGTTAAAAAAGAAAACAACAGGCACGATGCCCGGATCGACATCCCGTGTCTGGTGCGGACGGAAGGCATCGGTCCCGCCGGGTGGAACGAAGCGGTGATAAAATTGATCAACGAGCTGCCGTAGTCTCGGCATGGTATACTCATAAAGAACGGCATCACCAGGTCAAATTATCCTATCTCTGCAAGAGGAGGCATTGCCATGGGTTATTTTGAAAGTATCGACTGGGAAGGTATCAAGAAAGACCTGCAAAAGGGCATGGAGAAGGGCATGGCGGCCATGAAAAAAGGGGCCATCGTCGCTCAAAAGACGGCAGGGGAACTGACCGATGAGGGAAAGCGTCAGTATAAGATATTGACGCTCAAGGCGAAGGTGCATGAAGGGGTGACCGACCTGGGCGCCCGTGTCTATGCGCTCATGGGGTCCCGGGTCAAGAACCCTGCGCTCGATCCCCAGGTGAAGGACCTCGTAGCGCAGATAAAAAAACTCGATGCGCAGATCGCCGATCTCGAAAAAGAACCCCGTTCGGCCAGAACAAAGAAAGCAAAATAGAAGACCTTTGATGCACACACCGGTCCGGCCGGGGGAGGGGACATGTTCTCTTTGATCGTCGTTGCGTGAGGTCAGTTCCGTCCTTGCCCCCCCGGGAAGCAATTGCAGCTCGCTGTGATCATCTTGACATGCCAGGAGTACTATTCTGCGGGACCATTGTAGGGAAATTTATACTGCCGCGCTCACTGCCGTTGACCCCTACACTGCGGTGACCAGGGCGGCACACATTGAGAATGGCTATTTTTATGCGGCGGGAGCCAGGTATGAACTGGGCGCCTACACCCGTATCCTCCTCGTAGGGGCAGGGAAGGCAACGGCACGCATGGCTTTGGCGATGGAGGACGCGCTGGGCGAACGGATCAGCGAGGGGCTCATCATCGTGAAAAAAGGTCATACTGCGGGGCTCCGGATTGTCGAACAGATCGAGGCCGGCCACCCGCTTCCCGATGAAGCGGGAGTTCAGGGCACCCGGAGGATCCTTGAGCTGGTCCGGCGCGCTGATGCGAAGACCCTGGTAATTTGTCTCCTCTCGGGAGGCGGTTCATCGCTGCTGGTAGCGCCGCTCCCCCGGGTCACGCTGGAGGATAAGCAGAGAACGACAGAATTACTCCTCAGGGCCGGTGCGACCATCGATGATCTGAACGCGGTGCGGAAGCACCTTTCGGCGGTAAAGGGGGGCAGGCTCGCGCAGATCGCCCACCCGGCAACGGTGGTGACGCTGATCCTCTCCGACGTCATCGGCGACCGGCTCGAGGTGATCGCCTCAGGGCCTACGGCGTCCGATACCTCGACCTTTGCCGATGCCGCAACGGTTATCGAAAAGTATGGATTAAAAGCCGCGGCGCCATCGCAGGTGGTCTTATTCCTCGAACGAGGAAAGGCTGGGCAGGAGCCGGAAACCGTGAAAAGCGGCGACGTTTGTTTCCTGAACACAAGGAACGTTATCGTCGGAAGCCTTGCTCAAGCCCTTGCCGCCGCCCGGGAGAAGGCTGCGTCCCTGGGATGGCGGGCGGAAGTGGTCACGGCGGAGCTTCAGGGCGAAGCGCGGGATGCGGCCCGTCTGATGGCGCGGAAGGCCTTGCAGACACGGGATGAGCTGGGTCCGGGCGAGCGGCGCTGCCTCTTGTACGGCGGCGAGACAACGGTCACCGTTCGCGGGAACGGCAAAGGCGGACGGAACCAGGAGCTTGCCCTGGCCTTTGCGATCGAGATCGCGGGTACGCCCGGCGTCACCCTGCTCTCGGCAGGCACGGATGGCACGGACGGCCCCACAGACGCCGCCGGCGCCTTCGTGGACGGGTCAACAGCCCAAAAGGCCCGGGAATACGGCGTCCATCCCGAACCGTATCTAAGAAACAACGATTCCTATTATTTTTTCAGCAAACTTGATGCTCTGGACAAGGAAAAGCGCCACCTTATGACCGGACCGACCGGTACGAACGTGATGGATATCCAGATTATTCTGATCCAGCGATAGCAGGGTAGGATTTACAGGGACCTTTCATTGGGCTATACTAAAAACAGGGATAGGCGCCTATGGCTGAGCTCGTTCAACGTCAGGAGGTCCGGGAGTTTGTCAAGCAGGTCGGGTCCGCCGACATCGTTGTCGGCATACCGAGCTTCAACAACGCCCGTACGATCGGCCACGTGGTCAGGGCCGTGCAGGCAGGCCTGGCGAAGTATTTCCCTGACCGTAAGAGTGTGCTCGTCAATTCCGACGGCGGTTCAACGGACAATACGCTCGAGGTGGTCCGGAGCACCTCCATCGAAAACTATGCCTCCCTCCTCCTTCACCATCGCGTGGAGCCTCTGTTCAAGATAGCGACCCCCTATTCCGGCATCCCGGGAAAGGGAAGCGCCTTCCGCACGATCTTTGAAGTGGCCGGGGCGCTCGACGCAAAGGCCTGCGTTGTGGTGGACTCGGACCTCAGGAGCATCACCCCTGAATGGGTGGAGCTTTTAGTGAAGCCGGTGCTTGCGGGCGGGTTCGATTATGTGGCGCCGCTGTACCACCGGCATAAGTACGACGGCACCATCACGAACAGCATCGTGTATCCGCTGACCCGGGCGCTGTACGGCAAGCGTGTGCGCCAGCCCATCGGCGGCGATTTCGGCTTCTCGGGCAGGCTTGCCGAATTCTATCTCACCAAGGACGTCTGGCAGACCGACGTGGCCCGCTTCGGCATCGACATCTGGATGACCACGACCGCCCTGGCGAACCAGTTCAAGGTGACCCAGTCTTTTCTCGGCGCCAAGATCCATGATGCCAAGGACCCCGGTTCAGATCTGAGCTCCATGCTCTACCAGGTGGTCGGCGCCACGTTCGGGCTCATGGAAACCTACAGCGCTGCCTGGAAGCCGGTCCGCGGGTCAGAACCGGTGGGCGCCTTTGGTTTTGAGTACTCGGTCGGACTGGAGCCGATTAACGTGAATACTCCGAGAATGCTGCATCTGTTCCGGGAAGGCCTTAAAAACCTCGGCGCCCTCTGGACCGATATTCTCGGGGCGGGCGATTTCAAGGAAGTGGAAAGGCTCGGCACACTGGGTGACCGGGAGTTTCGTTTCCCGCTCGCGCTCTGGACGCGCATCATCTATGATTATGCCCTGGCCTATCACAAAAAGAAACTGCCGGCCGAACATCTCATAAAGTCCCTGACGCCGCTGTATCTCGGGAAGACCGCGTCGTTCATCTTGGAGGTGGAGCAGCTGGGTCAGCAAGAGGCGGAGGCGGAGATCGAAAAACTCTGCCAGTTCTTTGAGCGCAACAAGGAATATCTGGCAACAAACTGGAAATAACTTTCGGGAGGCGCGCCATGACGGATTTCTTTAATCTGATACTCGAACCATTGCAGGAAGTGTTTCTCATGATAAAGAGCTTCCTGCCCAACCTGCTGGCCATGCTGGTCATTCTGCTCCTCGGGATACTGCTGGCCAGGGTCGTCAGGCTCGTTTTTGTGAGGTTCCTGGCGGCGGTCAAGTTTGACAGCTGGTCCGACAGAATGGGGGTGACCGCGCTGCTTCGCAAGGGGGATCTCTGGGCGAGGCCTTCGCTCGCGCTTGGCGCTATCGTTTTCTGGCTGTTGATCATTGTCGTGCTGATGGGCGGCCTGAACGCGCTCAAGATCACGGTCGTCGATCAGCTCGTTGCCCAGTTCTTCCAGTATCTTCCCCGGGCCTTTTCCGCGGTCCTGATCCTGGTCATCGGTTATGTTCTCGCCGGATTTGTCAGCCGGGCCGCGCTGATCGCGGCCGTGAACAACGGATTTCACTATGCCAGGATGCTTGCGGAGGCCATACGCCTCCTCCTGACCGTCCTGGTGCTTGCCATGGTCCTGGAACAGCTCCAGGTCGCGCCCGGCATCGTGCTCGCCGCCTTCTCGATCATCTTCGGCGGCATCGTCGCGGCCCTCGCCATAGCGTTCGGCGTGGGCGGTATTGACGCGGCGAGGCGGATGATAGAACGGGAAAGCGTGGAAAAAAGCGCGAAGGGGGCGAAGGACGATATCGAACACATCTGACGGGAGGAAGGCCCATGTCCGATTTTTATCAGACCGGGATCATTACGACGCTCCACCAGCTCGGCAAGCCTTCGCTCGAGCGGCTCGAAGGGGAGCTGCTCCAGTTCTCCAAGACCCGTCCGGTCGCGCTCGTCCTTCCCGCGCTCTACTCCGAGTTCGAGGGACCGGCCATGCCGGGGATCGTGCAGGAACTGTCGAAGGTGAGATACCTGCGCGAGCTCGTGCTGGTGCTGGACAAGGCCTCGGACAAGGAGTTTCAGCGTGCCAGGGAGTTTATGGCCCCGATCCCGGGCAACGTCAGGATCATCCATAATGACGGCAAGCGCATCATGGAAATCTACGATACGCTCAAACGGAACGGACTCGATGTCGGTGAGCGGGGCAAAGGGCGGTCCGCCTGGCTGGCCTACGGGTATGTGCTCGCGAGCGGGGCCTGCGACGTCATCGCGCTCCATGACTGTGATATCGTGAACTACAGCAGGGCGCTTCTTGCGCGGTTGTGCTATCCCGTGGCCAATCCGAACCTGGACTATGTTTTTTGCAAGGGCTATTACAGCAGGGTCACGAACAAGATGTACGGCCGCGTCACGCGTCTTCTTGTGACCCCGCTCGTGCGGTCTCTCCAGAACCTGGGAGGGGAGCACCGGTTCCTCAGATTCATCGACAGTTTTCGCTATCCGCTGGCCGGCGAGTTTGCCATGAACATCGACCTCGCGAGGGTCAACCGCATACCTTGGGACTGGGGCCTGGAGGTCGGTTCGCTGGCCGAAGTATACCGCAACTACTCGCCGCGGCGGGTGTGTCAGGTGGACATCGCCGAGACGTACGAACATAAGCATCAGGCGCTTTCGCCCGATGACGCGGAAAAAGGCCTGATGAAGATGACCGTGGACATCTGCAAGTCCATTTTCAGGACGCTCGCCTCCGAGGGGGTCGTGTTCTCAGACGGATTTTTCAAGTCCCTGTCCGTCGCCTACCTGAGGCAGGCCGAGGACACGATCATGAAGTACGAGGCCGATGCCGCGATCAACGGTCTGGAGTTCGACCGGCACGAAGAGGCGAAGGCGGTTGAAGCCTTTACCCGGGCCATCAGCCAGGCATCGAAAGCGTTCATGGAAAATCTCATGGTCGCCCCGCTTATCCCGAACTGGAACCGGGTGACCTCGGCCATCCCGGGAATCCTCGACATGCTGAAAAAAGCCGTGGACGAGGACAATAAATGACGCGCAGGCAATTGTTGCCTGATATGACCGGTGAAGGAGGAGACGAAATCCATGAAAGTTGCGCTGTTTAGCGTAAGGAATAATCTCTGCGAAGAGTGCTCTCTGGCGCTGCGGCGATTTGTCGGCGGTATGGATGGAGTGGAGTCCGTCGACGTAGAGCAGGGGAAGATAGCGGTCCGGTTCGACGAGACCGCGCTGGATGAAAAAGAACTGACGAAGATCACCAAAGACAGCATCGAGAAGCTCGGGTACCGGATCGATGAGTAGTTGAGCCACCGCAAAGCCTTTTCACCGCGAAGAGCGCGAAGCTCACGAAAAAATGAAAAAGACAAAATCAAAGTATTGATTTTAACTTCGCGCACTTCGTGGTAAAAGTCCTTTTCACGTGAATGGTTTGGTCTTATCCGCGAAAATCAGCGTACATCCGCGTCCTACCGCCGTTTTTTAAGGTCAATGGAAAGGAGACTTATTCCATGAAAAAGCTTGCTCTTATCATCGTCGGTGTCCTTATTGCAATATCCGCCGTTGCCGAGGAGAAACGCTTTTCCGTACCGCTCGGCGATTCTCCCTCAACCGGTCCCATGAACGCGTTGGTGACGATCGTCGAATTCATCGATTTCCAATGACCGCACTGCAAGGCGGCCGGTCCGACCGTCAAAAAGATCATGGAGACCTATCAGGGAAAGATCAGGCTCGTTATCAAAAACTATCCCTATATCTACCGCGATTATTCCCATATCGCCGCCGAAGCCTCGCTTGCCGCCAGGGACCAGGGAAAATACTGGGAAATGCATGACCTCTTGTTTAAACGCTCCCCGGTGCTCGACCGGGCCGGCCTCATCAGGTATGCGCAGGAACTGGGGCTCGACCTGAAAAAATTCACAACATCCCTTGACGAAAAGAAACATGCGGCGGAGATCGAACGGGACAAAAAGCTCGCCTTGGACATGGACCTCTACAATACCCCGACGTTTTTCATCAACGGCCGCAGGGTCGTGGGCGAGCGGCCGTTTGAATATTTCAAGAAGATTATCGATGAAGAACTGCGCACTTCGCGCTGATTTCTGAGTGCGCATTCGCTGATCCATCGAAGAAAGTCCTGTCGATAACCCCAAAACCCGTGCAAAACCCGTCGAAAACCTTGACAATTACAGACCATGTACTATAATCGGCCAGCACGTGCTGATTCAACTTCCCCTTCGGGACTTCGTGAAACTCTGTTGACAATAGCGGGAACTGGTTATACAATATTGGAAATTTGTTAAACATACATACTCTAAAATGAGGTCAACCTGCCATGTCTTTCGTCAAAACGCTTGCCAAGGGCCAGATTGTGATTCCCGCCGGACTGCGAAAAAAGTACCACATCGAGCCCGGCACGGAACTTCAGATCATGGAGTATAGCGGGATCATCTACCTGGTTCCGCCGGTAGAGGACCCCATCAAGGCGGCCCAGGGGTCTCTGCCGTCGCGCCCATCACTTGCCGGGCAGCTGCTCCGGGAGCGCAGGAGCGACTACAAGTGACCCCGAGGGGCCCGCTGCTGTTCGACAGCCACGCGCTCCTGAAGTTTTTCCAAAAGGAACCAGGACACGAGCAGGTCGCGCGCCTGCTTGAGCACGCGCACCGCACTCGGGCGAAAAAGCTCATCTGCGCCATTAACCTCGGCGAGATCATCTACATCACCAGGCGGGTCTTCGGCGACCGGAAGAAGGTTGAGATCCTTGCTCATATCGAGCGCCTGGGTTTCACCGTGCTTCCCGTGCCGAACAGCCTCGTATTCCAGGCAGCGGAATACAAGGCCGAGCACAGCATCTCTTACGCGGATTGTTTCGCGCTCGCGGCGGCAATGGAACAGAAGGCAAGTATTGTGACCGGGGACCCCGAGTTTAGGAAGGTGGAACACCTGGTGAACGTGGTGTGGATCGGGTAGTCCGGGGGGGGGAAGCATATATAGAAACAACGTCACTAAGTGTCTTACGCTTCAGAACCTGGACAAGCTTGTGGAGTGTACGGGGCCCAGGAAGTTCAAGACGAATTAATTGTCTCCCCAATATAAGCGGAGGTCAATCATGTTTATACGCACGTTTGTATTGATCGCATTGGCGCTGCTCCTGACAGGTACGGCAATTGCCGGCAACCTTCTCCCCATCACCTCCGTTCCCGTGCCGGAGCAGAACCCCCAGACAGCGGAAAAGATCGAGCTCGGGAAAAAACTGTTCTTCGACCGGAGGCTTTCGGGGGACGGCACCATGAACTGCGCCACCTGCCATGAGCCGGATAAAGGATTTTCCGATGGTCTTGAAATCTCGTTGAACTACCCCACAACGCGGAACTGGCGCAATGCGCCGACGCTCATCAACGTCGGCTTTCAGAAGTTCCTGTTCCATGACGGCCGGTCCCAGACGCTGGAGGACCAGGCGCTTTTCCCCATGATGTCTGCTTTCGAGATGAACCGGAACCTCGATTACCTTGAGGAGGTGATCAGGGCGGTCCCCGAATATTCTCTATCCTTCCAAACGGTCTTTGGCGGCGAGGTCACCCGGGAGCGCATCGGGATGGCGCTATCCGCGTTCGAGCGGACGCTGATATCGAAGAACGCTCCTCTTGACCGGCATCTCCAGGGCAATACAGGAGTGTTGTCCGATGATGCAAAAAAGGGGCTCGTGGTCTTCATGGTAAAGGGAAAGTGCGGCGAGTGCCACGGCGGGGTCATGCTTTCCGATGATCGGTTCCACGCGTTGAACGTTCCCGAAAATCCCGAACACCTGACCGACGCCCGGATCACGGCAACCCGGCGTTTCGTGGCAAAGCTGAACCACTTCGACGACTATCGCACCTTGAACGAGGACCTCGGCAGATACCTCATCACGAAAGATAAAAAAGACTGGAAAGCCTTTAAGACGCCGACGCTCCGGGAGATAGCGAAGACCGGACCTTACATGCACAACGGCATCTTTATGACGCTTGAGGAAGTGATCGAATTTTTCGATAAGGGAGGCGGCAAGGGGAACGAGGCGCTCAAGCCGCTCGGTCTGAGCGCGGCGGAAAAGGCTTCTCTTAAAACGTTCTTAGTTGAAGCGCTGTCAGGCGAGGATATCGTTCTGCAATATCCGAAACTGCCGTAGCAGGGAAAAGCTACGAATACCGATGAATTCATCGCAACAAAACCCCATCTCACGGACCTGTTCCGGTTCTATGAACGGACTGCGACGTTCAACAGGGCGGTGCGGGAACTGCTTTCAACGGAACAGGCGTTTTCTCCCGGTGAGGTGAGAGCGTACCCGCGTTCGGTCATCGATTCGGTGTTCCAGCATTTTTCCGTCCTCACGGAGGCGCCGCTGGACATGCTGGCGCCGCTCAAACGGGCCATGGAGGTGGGAGATATCGACCTTACCCGTCTCCCGTTCCGCGAAGTGCCCGCTTTTTCGCTGCCCTATGACGAGGACGATCTTGCCATGCTGCTGTTTCTTCTGAGCAGGCCTTATTTCTCGCTGCTCCGTGAAGCGCTCCCCAGGGAAGGGCAGGTATGGGAACAGGGAAGATGCCCGGTTTGCAGCGGCCGACCGGCGCTCCTGTCGAGTGGCAAAGAAGGTTTCCCGCTGCCTCATTGTTCTTACTGTGAAACAACGGGGACGCCAGTCTCGGCAGGATGCCCGGTCTGCCTCAACAACGATGACCGCAAGCATAAGCGCCTCACCTTCGACGGTGAAGAAGGGTTTACGATCACGACCTGCGACCATTGCCGTTCCTACGTCAAGACCATTGATGCCGCACTGCTTCGGAACGCAACCCCGGACGTTGCCGACCTCATGAGCCTGCCGCTCGATCTGGTGGTGCAGGAAAAGGGTTACACGCGAGCCGCACCGAATCCGCTGGGGATGCTCAGGATGTCCATGGCGGGGTGAACCGGAGAAAAACCTTCTTGTCCGCGGATTTCGCGGATGGACGCGGATTAAAAAACAGGTTGCGGGAAATCAGGTCTTCATGAATCGCTCGAGCCACAGCACAAGCTCGATCTTTTCCTTTGGCGCGCCGTCCATCCGTCCCAGCAGCCTTCCGTTCCGGTAGAGCATGAACGTCGGCGTTGCTTTGACCGTAAAGCGCTGCGCAAGGTTTGGTTCGGCATCCACATCCGCTTTCAGGACCTTCAGTTGTCCGGCCCGGCCTGCGGCCAGGTCGTTCACCACCGGTTCAACCATGCGGCAATACCCGCACCATTTGGCCCAGAACTCCACCAGGACGAATTCGGGCCAGTCGTTCACTTCGCGGTCATAGGCGGCCGCGGTGACGTTCAGGGGACTATGCGGAACTTCGAGCGGCGTTTTGCACTGTCCGCAGACGGGACGGCTTCCGAGTTTGTCGAGGGGTACGCGATTGAGCGTTCTGCAGGACCTGCAGCGTATGAGTAAAGAACCTTCGAGCATAGGCGCACCTGCTGACAGTATAACATGACCGGGGTCGGCCCTGGCAGCTGTTCTGGAAGGAAATCGCCTTGCCTTTTCCGCCGGGGTATAGTATTTTTATACCATGACAGCGATGCGTGGGTCGTGGTGCTAAACAATCCCCGGTTATTGACAGCCTTGTTGACGATTGCCGCCAGCAGCAAATCGCATTCAGGAGAGGTTAATCCATGAACATGACAAAAGCCGCAGCTGTCCTCGGGATAATCTGCATTGTGTTGGGCATTAGTGCCTGCGGGCCTTCCCTTCGGGAGCAGTCACGCATGGATTTCGACAATCAGATAAGATCGATCAAAACAATCGGTATGCTTGATCCGGATATGATGATCTATGAATTATCCGCCGGCGGCGTGCGTGAACTTATGGACGAATGGGTGGAAGCCGCCACTCAGAACTTTTCTGCGGTGTTGAAAAAGGAACTACAAGGCAAAGGATTAAAGGTAAAACCCATTGCGCTCGAAGCGTCATCCGATGATGAAGAGATCTCCTACCTGTTCAGGGCGATTACCGAAAGCATGAAGTGGAACAAAACCTACCGAAACCTTTCGATATGCGAAGATGTGCGGATTTGCAAGGATTTTTCCCTGGGTCCCCTGGATCCTATTTTCAACAAGCACAAAATCGATGCGCTGCTCGTGGTGTTCGGCGTAAACGAGATGGAAACGGCAGCGCGCACAAAAGCGCGCAAGCGCAGCAAGGCCCTTACTGCTTTTGTACGGGTAGCGACCCGGGTCAGCATCTCTTCGCTTGGCGGGCCGGGAACGTATGTGAGCATGGCTTTGGTCGACCGGAACGGCAGCGTGCTCTGGTATACTGGAGCATCGAGCAACCGGGCCTACGATTTGCGGGACGAGGTAAAGGTCAGCGAGGTCACGAAGAGAATGCTGGGGCATATGTGGCTCGCGGAGCAGAAATGAAACGGGAAATAATGCTTCTGGTGCTGATGGGCGTTGCACTGATTGGCGCATGCGCACACCCACCGCAGCCGGTTACGCGGTCCGAGGGACTTGACGAGAACATTGAACGGAGGCTCTGGAACCGGTCAGAGGAGGAGATCAATAAGCTCGACCGGAGCGGTTTTCTCTACGAGGATAAGGAGCTTGAGAACTACGTGAATGCTGTTGCGCGGAAAATCGATGGGAATTCGAAGACAGGGCCAACGATTACCGTGAAAGTGATCAAAAACCCGATCGTAAACGCTTTTGCCTATCCAACCGGAAGGATCTATGTCCATACCGCGATGCTGGCCGCCTTGGAGAACGAAGCGCAACTTGCAGCAGTGCTGGGGCATGAGATGGCCCATGTATACAAGCGCCATGTCGCCCAAAAATTTACAAAACAGAAAATACGCAGCGAATCCAAGGTCACGTTAAATTCCTGGCTCGGAAGCTTCGGCGAGTCTCTGGGACAGATCGCTATAGAAGTCTCGGTGAATGGATATTCACGGGAGTTCGAGATGGACGCGGACCGGGAAGGCCTCGCCCGGGCCGTCCGGGCCGGGTATGATCCGCGCGAAGCTGCAAAATCGCATGAGTTCCTGAAAGAGGCTATCGACAGGGAAAAAAAGAAGCGGCCAAGTACACACCCCAGGATAGATGACCGGATCAAGATCTATGAGGAGCTTATTGCCGGAGAATACCAGGGCAAGCACGGCATCACGAACAGTGAGGAGTTTCAGCGCCGGATAACGCCTTTGCTGCTCGACAATGCCGTGCTTGACTTGAAGTTGGGGCGCTCTGAGGTTGCAGAACGCAGTGTTAAAAAATATATGAGATGGAACCCGGACGATGCGCGGGCATACTTCCTGCTTGGCGAGAGCATCCGTGAAAACGGACAGCCGGATGCGGAGCGTGAGGCCGCGACGAGCTATCAAAAAGCGATTTCTCTCCGCCGAAACTATCCCGAACCGTATCGGTCCCTGGGACTGATGGCATTGAAAAAAGGATCAAAAGAGGAAGCAAAAAAGAATTTCGAGGTTTATCTGTCTCTTCGCCCTGCTGCCGAAGACAGGGACTACATCCAGCAATATATAAACGAGTGCCGGTAAATTCATTTTTTAACAGTTGCATGAGGACATTGCCATGAAAAAAAAGGTCATCGCTGTTCTGGTTTTCGCTGGTATCATCGCCGCCCATGGCGCCGTTTTCGCGGCTGACGGAGAAACAACAGTCAGCCTCGAAGGTTTTTCCTTTGTACTCCCGGACAAATGGAGCGTGCCGAAAGAAGAGCAACTCAGGGGCCGAAGAAAGAATAAAGAAAAAATAGTGCTGATGACCCGGGATGGCATTCCCCTGAACAAGGTCGTATTCAAAAAACGTCTCATTACCGCGGAATTCGATCATACTAAAAAGAAATTGTCTCCCGGCATGATGCCCCAGGAAATGGCCGAGGTCGTGCTGGGCGACTTCGAGCTGAACCAGTCGATGAAGAACCTCAAGGTCATTGAAAACAAACCGGCGACTATTGCCGGGACCCCCGGGTTCAGACTGGTCTACTCATACCGCAGCAATGGCCTGCTTGAGTACCAGGAGGTGCTGTATGGATTTCAGAAAGACGGAATGTTCTACAGCATTCTGTATTCCGCGCCGAAGCGGCATTATTTCGACACGAACCTCCAAGCCTTCGAGTCGATCGTGCAATCGGTGACATTGGACCAGCAGGGCGGAGGGCAATGGAATCCTGGAGCGGCAAATTAAGCCTTTCTGTGCAGGTATGGTGATCAGGACGGAAAAAGGCTGTCAGGGTTGGTTTCTGACAGCCTTTTTTGTGTGCCTCGGGTAATGGGTTTATTTTGCTTTTTTCCCGTTATCGCTCTGGATGGTTATCTCGTAAGCAATGCTCGCATGGTTGGGGGCAAGGGTTTCGTTCTTGCCGGAGCAGGATATTTTGCCCTTTATTGTTTTCTTTTTGCTTCTGACCAGGGAGGCGACCACCGAGGTCAGGTCAAAGCCCCCGTTGGTGCATTCGTCCCGCATGCATTCCATGCGAAAATAAGCGAAATCCGTGGCAATAAAATTCAGCGTACGCACCATCAGGACCGGCTGGGAGCTCTTCTGGTAGTAGGTCATGCGAAAGACAATTTCTGAAACCCCGGGAAAGCGTTCAGACACCAGGCCGGCCGCAAGCTTGTTTTTCTTAAGCAGTTCCTGCTTTTCCAGATGGTTTTGTCTGCTGTTCATGGCGCCTTTCCCTGGTATCGTGCAACAATGAATGATGAAGGACCGCCAGCTCGTTTCTTGCCGCGACCCTGACCTTCTATTCATATTTCTGTTTATAATCGCATGATTATGCAGATAAGTCAATATCTGATTTATGCCGAGAACTATGCCGGATAGAATATTATCAGCCTCCTCTCTGTTTTTTCTTGGTTCATTTCAAAATTCCCTTGATTTACAGCTGAAAAGTACTATAATCGCACCGCTTTGATTATTGCTTAACAGGAGGGGGGTGAATGAATATGAAGAAGATCTCGGCAATCATCGTTGTTCTCGTACTTGCTTTTGCTTTTGCAGGATGCACGAAGCAGGAGGCCCAGAAGCCCGCAGTAGAGTCCGCGGTTACTTCCACGGCGACCACGACGGCAGCACCGGCAGCGCACTAGTTTGCAGGCGAACCAAAGTACATGGCCCTTCGATCAACCGAAGGGCCTTTTTTTTGAGCTCGCGCAGAGTGAGGGCCTTGTCTGCCCGAAACCGGCCTCTGCCTGAAAACTTCGTATTGCTTTATCCACCTTCATGATTTATAATCTGCCGCAAAAGTCAGAAGACAGAAGTAAGAAGACAGACGACAGACAGAAGTCAACAACACTCAGACCTGTCTGTCTTCTCTCAGTCTGATATCTGTCATCTGCTTAGGAGGGTTTATTTTGGCAACAACCTATACGGCGAAGGATATCACGGTCCTTGAAGGGCTTGAACCCGTCCGCAAGCGGCCGGCCATGTATATCGGTTCGACGGACGCGCGCGGACTGCACCATCTCGTCTGGGAAATGCTGGATAACTCCGTGGACGAAGCGCTGAACGGCTACTGTACCGCGATCACGCTCCGGCTCGAGAAGGACGGAGGCGTGACCGTTACGGACAACGGCCGGGGCATCCCCGTGGACATGCATCCCAAGACGAAGCGTCCTGCCATTGAAACGATTCTCTGTACGCTCCATGCCGGCGGAAAATTCGACCACACGGCCTACAAATCCTCGGGCGGGCTCCATGGCGTGGGCGCTTCGGTGGTGAATGCGCTGTCGGAGATTTTTATCGCCACGGTGGAGCGCGACGGCTTCGAGTGGACCCAGGAGTTCTCGCGCGGCAAGCCCAGGGGGAACCTCAAAAAGGGCAGGCCCACCAAGGCGCACGGCACGTCCATCTATTTCCGGCCCGATCAGGAGATTTTTCCCAAAACAAGTTTTAACTACAAGAACATCCTCGATGTCTCCGAAAGCAAGGCTTTTTTGAACAAGGGCCTCAAGATCACCATTGAAAACGCGCGGGACGGGGAGAAGCCGGTCACCTTTCAATACGACAACGGCATTCAGGACTATATCAAGCGGATCGTCTCCGGGACGCTGCTCGTGAACCTGGAGCCGTTTTATTTCGAGAAAGAGGATGACTTCAAGATCGAATGCGCCGTCCATTGGACCACGGCCACGGACACGGAGATACATTCCTATGCGAACTCGATCAACACGTCCGACGGCGGGACGCACGAAATGGGGGTCAGGGCCGGGCTCACCAAGGCGGTGCGCGCCTATGCCGAACGCAAAAGCCTTATCCCGAAGACCATTAAGACCATCGCATCGGAGGATGTGTACGAAGGACTTTACGGCATTGTGAGCGTACTCGTGATGAACCCGCAGTTCCAGGGCCAGACCAAGGAGAAGTTGAACAACCCCGAGATCCTGTCGCCCATCGAGGCCTCGGTCAAGAACGCCTGCGAGGCCTGGCTGCTGGGGAACCCCACCATGGCGGACGCAGTGGTAAAGCGCGTGCTGCTGGCCGCCGAAGCCCGCATGGCGTCGCGCGCGGCCAAGGACAATGTCACCCGGAAACTGTCTTCGCTCAAACTGAACCTGCCGGGCAAACTTGCCGATTGCTCCTCCAATAAAGTTGACGAGACCGAGGTCTTCATCGTGGAAGGGGAATCGGCCGGCGGCTCCGCCAAAATGGCACGGGACCGGAAGACCCAGGCCGTGCTGTCGCTCCGCGGCAAGATCCTGAATGTGGAACAGGTGGCGTCGCTCGAACGGATCCAGCAGAACAACGAGATCAAGAACCTGATCTCCACGCTCGGCTGCGGCGTGGGAGAACATTTTGAACTCAATAAGCTCCGGTACAACCGGGTGATCATCATGACCGACGCCGACGTGGACGGCGCGCACATCAGTGTGCTGCTCCTGACCCTGCTCTACCGGTACATGCCGGAACTGATCGCCCATGGACATGTGTATCTTGCCATGCCGCCGCTTTTCAAGATCGAGGCGGGCAAGGACGTCTTCTATGCCATGGATGAAATGGAAAAGGACAAGATCATTACGAAGCTGAACAACAGGAAATATGATGTGGGCCGCTTTAAAGGTCTGGGCGAAATGAACCCGGAGACCCTGAAGGCGACGACCATGAATCCCAAGACCCGGACCCTCATGCGGGTGCAGGTGCTGGACCATAAAGCAACCGGTGATGTGTTCGAGCGGCTCATGGGCAAGGACCCGAAGGCGCGGTTCACGTTCATTCAGGAGCGGGCGTCCTATGCGGAGCTGGATATATAGCTGACGCCGGTTTTGCATGAGGAGCGAGCTCTCAATCAACTTTAACCGCAGAGCCGCGGAGGTCGCCGAGAAAACCTGTTGATGGACAAGTTTTTTCTCAGCGACTCAGCTTCGCGGTTGATCGTAATTTTTTTACTGCTTCATCAAAATGCAGACCGGAATATTGAACCGGGTCGAATCTTGATTTCCGTCTGCCTGCTTCCTGTCCCGTCTTTCTGATTGACACCTCTTTTCATTATCTGATATAGTGCTTAAACCTTTCATTTTGCAAGGAGTTATGCGGCATTTTATGATACAGCCTTCTCTTGAACAATTTAAGCAACGGGCGAAAAAAGGCAACCTGATCCCGGTCTATCGCGAGATCCTCGCTGACATGGAGACCCCGGTGTCGGCCTTCCTGAAGATCGACGACGGCCGTCATTCCTTTCTTCTCGAAAGTATGGAAGGGGGAGAGAAGTGGGCACGCTATTCCTTTCTCGGCAGCCGGCCCTCGGTCATTGTCAAAAGCTCCGGCCGGGTCGTGGAAATCACCCGTGCCGGCAAAAAGCATAAGACGCAGTTTGACCGCGACCCGCTTGAAGCGGTCAAGACGCTGCTTGCCGAATACCAGCCTGTGCCCGACCCGTCGCTGCCGCGTTTTTTCGGCGGAGCCGTGGGGTTCATGGGATACGATGTGGTCAATTATTTCGAGGACCTGCCGGCCAGACCGAAAGAAGGGCTGGACCTTCCCGATATCTTCTTCATGATCACCGATACGCTCGTGATCTTTGACAATGTGACGCACAAGCTGAAGGTCGTGTCTAACGCGCATGTAAAAGGCCGTTCAGCCGAGGCTGCGTACAAAGAGGCGGTTGCGAAGATCCACCGGCTGGTTAAAAAAATCAAGGCCGGGGTCCAGGGTCCTGGGTCCAGGGGCAAGGGGAAAGACAAAACAAAGACACATCTTCTTACCTCTAACTTCACCCAGCCGCAGTACGAGCAGGCGGTGCTGAAGGCGAAGGAATATATCAAGGCGGGCGACATCTTTCAAGTTGTGCCGTCCCAGCGGTTCCAGACAAAGATAAGCGTCGAGCCCTATGAGATCTATCGCGCGCTGCGGCTCATCAATCCCTCGCCCTACATGTATTTTCTGCGCTGCGGCAATGCGACGGTCGTGGGCGCATCGCCCGAGGTCATGGTCAGGCTCGAGGAGGGCAGGATCGACCTCAGGCCCATTGCAGGCACACGCAAACGCGGAGCGACCGAGGAAGAGGACCAGGCGCTTGCCGGGGAGCTGCTTGCCGACCCCAAGGAGCGGGCCGAGCATATCATGCTGGTGGACCTCGGCAGGAACGACGTGGGCCGCGTGAGCGAGCCGGGCAGCGTTTCCGTTTCCGAACTGATGGTGGTCGAACGGTATTCCCACGTGATGCATATCGTCTCGAATGTGCGCGGGAAACTGTCACCGGGCAAGGACTCCTATGACGTGATCCGCGCCTGCTTTCCCGCGGGCACCGTTTCCGGGGCGCCCAAGATCCGCGCCATGCAGATCATCGACGAACTGGAACCGACGAAGCGCGGCCCCTATGCGGGCGCGGTCGGCTACTTCGGCTTCTCAGGCAATATGGACACCTGCATCACGATCAGGACGCTCGTGATCAAGGACAATACGGCCTACATCCAGGCAGGCGGCGGTGTGGTGGCGGACAGCGATCCTGCGGCAGAGTACCAGGAGACCGTGAACAAGGCCAAGGCCATGATGCGCGCTGTGGAAATGGCGGAAAAGGGTTTGGATTGAAGATAGTTCAATGTTCAGAGTTCGAGGTTCAATGTTCAGGCAGCAATAAAACGTAGTTCGCGTAAATGTTTACCTTGAACGTTGAACTGATTTAGAGGTTTAGTTATGTTACTGATGATCGACAATTACGATTCCTTCACCTACAACCTGGTCCAGTACTTCGGCGAGCTGGGGCAGAGCCTGCAGGTCTTTCGGAACAACAAGCTCACGATCGCCGATATCGAGAAGATGAAGCCCGAGCGCATTGTTATCTCGCCCGGTCCCTGCACTCCCAAGGAAGCCGGGATATCCATCGACGTGATCAAGCACTTCGCAGGCAAGGTGCCGGTGCTCGGCGTCTGTCTGGGGCACCAGTCCATCGGCGAGGCCTTCGGCGGGGACGTGGTCCGCGCGCCCTACCTCATGCACGGCAAGACCTCTCTGATCCACCACGACAACAAGACGATTTTTGCCGGGTTGCCGGACCCTTTTGTGGCCACGCGTTATCATTCGCTCATCATCAAACGCGAGACCCTGCCGTCCGTGCTCGAAGTGACGGCCTGGACCGACGACAACATCATCATGGGCGTTCGGCACAAGCAGTTCAAGGTGGAAGGCGTGCAGTTCCATCCCGAGTCGATCCTGACCGATGTGGGCAAGGACCTGCTCAGGAATTTTTTGAAGCTGTGATCATTGGCCGCAGATGAACGCAGGTGCGGCTTTGCCGCACACGCGGATAAAGACGGTTTAAGACTAATGATTCTGTCGTGATCTGCGTTCATCTGCGAAAATCTGCGGCAAAGAGGTCCTTATGATCAAAGAAGCCATTGCAAAAGTCGTGACAAGAACAAATCTCACCGAGGCCGAGGCGGAGGCGGTGATGCGCGAGATCATGCAGGGTGAGGCCACGGACGCCCAGATCGCCGCCTATATCACCGCGCTCCGGATGAAGGGCGAAACCGTCGAGGAGATCACGGGTTCCGCCCGGGTCATGCGCGAAAAGGCGGTTCCGATCAAGCTCGACGCGCGGTATCAGGTTGACACCTGCGGCACCGGCGGCGACATGGCCCACACGTTCAACATCTCTACGACCGTTGCTTTCGTCGTGGCCGGCGCGGGTGTGACCGTGGCGAAGCACGGCAACCGTTCGGTGTCGAGCAAGAGCGGCAGCGCCGACGTGTTGCAGGCGCTGGGAGTGAACATCGAGATCCCCGCTCATCGTGCCGAGGCGTGTATACAGGATGTCGGGATCGGCTTCCTGTTCGCGCCCATGATGCACCTCGCCATGAAGTACGCCATCGGGCCGCGTCGCGAGATTGGTATCCGGACCATCTTCAACATCCTCGGGCCGCTCACCAATCCGGCAAAGGTGACCGCTCAGATCATGGGAGTATACGACGCAGCTTTGACCGGGCCGCTGGCCCAGGTGCTCGGCAAGCTCGGCGCACAGCATGCCTTTGTGGTGCACGGCCTGGACGGTCTGGACGAGGTCACGATCACGGACCGCACCAAGGTCTCGGAGTTTCAAAACAACGCGGTGAAGGACTACTTCATCCATCCGACGGATTTCGGCTTTGCCACGGGGAGGAAAGAAGACCTGAAGGGCGGCGACGCGAAGGAGAATGCGGCGATCACCGTGGATATCCTGAAGGGACAGAAGGGGCCGCGGCGGGATATCGTGGTCCTGAATGCGGCCGCGGGACTGGCCGCCTCGGGCAAAGCCGCGGACATCAAATCCGGGGTCGCCATTGCAGCCGAATCCATCGACTCCGGCGCGGCGATGAAAAAACTGGAAGAGTTGAAGACGTTCACGAATAAATAAAAGTGGACAGGGTTCAGGCGTCAGGATCCAGGTAACTTTCTGCAGCCCGGACCCCGGACCCTATTATGATCTTAGACGATATCATCACATATAAAAAAGAAGAGCTGGCTGAAACGAAGCGCAGAACGCCGCTCAGCGAGATAAAACAGCGGACGGCTGATTCAGCTCCCACGCGGGGATTCGGCAGGGCGCTTGCTCAGGGTACGGGCATCCGGCTCATTGCCGAGGTGAAGAAAGCTTCGCCGTCCAAGGGTGTGATCCGCGAGGACTTCGACCCGGATAAAATCGCTGACGTTTATCAGGAGTCCGGCGCCGCCTGCCTCTCGGTCCTCACGGAAAAACAATTCTTTCAGGGAGACCTGGCTTACCTCGACCGGATCAGACAGCACGTGGATATTCCGCTGCTCAGGAAGGACTTTATCATTGAAGAGTACCAGATCCACGAAGCGCGAGCGTTCGGGGCGGACGCCATTCTGCTGATCGCGGCCTGCCTGGAGCGGGGCCAGATGCAGGACTACCTCGGCATCGCAGCCGGACTGGGACTTGACGCGCTGGTGGAGTCGCATACGTACAAGGAACTGGATAAGTCATTGCAGGCAGGCGCTGTGCTCGTGGGCATCAACAATCGGAACCTCATGACCTTCGAGGTGACCTTGCAGACGACTCTGGACCTGTTGAAGGACATTCCCGATGACCGCGTGGTGGTGAGCGAAAGCGGGATCAGGACGCGGGACGATGTGGTGATGCTCGAAAAGGCCGGAGTGGACGCAATCCTGGTCGGCGAGAGCCTGATGCGGGAACAGGATATCGGGAAAAAGGTGAAAGAGTTGCTGGGAACGTAAGATTTGGCGAAAGAAGGGTTATCTATGATCAAGATCAAGATCTGCGGTATCACGAATCTGGACGATGCGCTGGCGGCCGCCGAAAACGGCGCCGATGCGCTGGGGTTCATTTTCTACAAGAAAAGCCTCCGCTACGTGGATCCCGGGAAGGCCGCCGAGATCATCCGCCAGCTGCCTCCTTTTATTACGCCGGTCGCCATTTTCGTGAACGAGCGCGAGGAAAAGATCCGGGACATTCAGTTCACGACCGGCATCAAGGTGCTGCAACTCCATGGCGATGAGCGCCCGGAGTTTTGCGATCGCTTTGCAACCCGCGTGATTAAGGCCTTTCAGGTCAAGGACAAAGAGAGCATCAAGCACATGGCGCACTTTCACGTCGGCGCCTTCCTCCTGGACAGCTATAAGGACGGAGTGCGCGGCGGCACCGGCACGACTTTTGACTGGCATTTGGCCGTGGTGGCAAAAACCTTTGGCAGGGTGATTCTGGCAGGGGGGCTCACGCCGGAGAATGTGGCCGAAGCAGTGAAGCTCGTTCAACCTTACGGTGTCGATGTTGCCGGCGGTGTTGAGCGGGAAAAGGGCATTAAGGACCATGCCAAGCTCAAGAAGTTCATTACCGAGGTTCGGAGGGTATCGCGACCATGAGTATCCCGGATAAAAAGGGACATTTCGGCGTCTACGGCGGGAAGTTCGCTCCCGAGACGCTAATGCCGGCTTTAGCTGAACTGGAAACAGCCTATCTCGCGGCGAGGAAAGACAAGGCTTTCCAGGCCGAGCTCGATTATTACTTCCGGGAGTTCGTCGGACGTCCAACGCCCCTCTATTATGCCAAACGACTGAGCGACCATCTTGGCGGCGCGAAGATCTACCTCAAGCGCGAAGACCTCGCCCATACCGGCGCGCACAAGATCAACAATTCCCTGGCCCAGGTGCTGCTGGCGAAGCGCATGGGCAAGACCCGGGTGATCGCCGAGACCGGCGCGGGGCAGCACGGCGTTGCGACTGCCACGGCAGCCGCCATGTTCGGCCTTGATTGCGAAGTATACATGGGCACCGATGATGTGGCGCGCCAGTCCTTGAACGTCTTTCGTATGAAACTCCTCGGCACGATCGTCCGGCCCGTCGATCTCGGCAGCAAGACCTTGAAGGACGCCATCAACGAGGCCATGCGCGACTGGATCACGAACGTGGCGAACACCCATTACGTGCTCGGCACGGCCTTCGGGCCCCATCCCTTTCCCATGATGGTGCGGGACTTCCAGTCCGTGATCGGCCGCGAGGCGAAGAAGCAGATCCTGAAACTTGAAGGCCGGCTGCCTGACGCGCTGGTCGCCTGTGTGGGCGGCGGCTCGAACGCTATCGGCCTGTTCTCCGAGTTCCTCGAAGACGCCGGGGTAAAGATGTACGGCGTCGAGGCGGGCGGCCTCGGCATTGAGCGCGGCAAACACGCGGCGCGCTTCGCCGGCGGCTCCCTCGGGGTGCTCCAGGGCTGCAAGACCTTCGTGCTGCAGGACGAACACGGCCAGATCGAGCTGACCCATTCCGTGTCCGCCGGGCTGGACTACGCCGCGGTAGGACCGGAGCATGCGCTGTATCACGACACCGGCCGCGTGGAATACACCTATGCCGTCGATGAAGAGGCCCTTGAGGCGTTCGACCTCCTGTCGCGCCTCGAAGGCATTATCCCCGCGCTCGAGAGCGCCCATGCGGTTGCTTATTGCCTGAAGCTTGCGCCGACCCTCGGGAAAGACAAAGTGATCATCTGCAATCTTTCGGGACGCGGGGACAAGGACGTGATGCAGGTGGCTAAGATCAAGGGAGTGGAGTTGTAACTAATGCGGATTTTTGATTGTGGAGTAAAATAGCATCGATGTAGTTCAAGCAACAAGCATAAACCAGCAAAACGTTTGATAACACGTGGAGGGCCAAATATGAGACAGGTGGTTATACATCCCGGCGAAGATGGTTATTGGGTTGCTGAGTGCCCCAGTCTGCCTGGCTGCATCAGCCAAGGCAAGACCAAAGAAGAAGCGATCGCTAATGTTAAAGAAGCGATCAGTGGCTATGTGGCAGCACTGGAGGATGATAAAATTCCTGTGCCGGAAGACCATTTTGATGCTCTTCTGGTGGCTGTATGAGCAAGCTGCCGAGACTTTCAGGGCGTGACTGCATCAAAGCTCTGGAGAAGGCCGGTTTTCAGTTCAAACGTCAGGAGGGTAGTCACGTTATCCTGCGCAGAAATGATCCCTTTGCTCAGGTTGTTGTTCCTGATCACAAGGAGCTTGATAGGGGAACGCTTCGCGCCATTATCAGACAAGCGGGGATGAGTGTGGAAGAATTTGTAAGGTTGTTATAGTCCATGTTGGGCACTTAGTTGGTTCAATCTTGTAGATTGAACCGAAATACTAACGATGTGGTTCAAGCTGCAAGCGTGAACCAACAAAACTGCACATTTTAACAGGTGAAGTTACCCTCCAGGGAATGTCAATATTAAAGACCTGACCCTGAGGGGGTTCGCGGGGACAAGGACGTGATGCAGGTGGCTAAGATCAAGGGTGTGGAGTTGTAACTAATGCGGATCGCGGAATGATGAGACCGGTAAAACGCTACAACGATTATTCGCTGACTGAAGGGCAACTAAAGCGCTATCAGGATATGCCGATGGAGAAGCGGCTTGAATGGCTTTACCTGGGGAACCTTTTGCGCAAAGCGTTCTGCGAAATGATGGATGCAGAACCTCGGGAGATGGAACCCAATGACCGGAATTAAATTCCTGGCGGACGTGAACATGGAAAAGCCGGTCGTGGACTTTCTTGCCGGGTGTGGATATGATGTAAAATGGATTCCCGATTATAACTGCGAAATTCCCGACAAAGATCTCTTGGCACTTGCACGGAAAGAAAAACGAATTCTTATCACCAATGACAAGGATTTTGGCGAATTGACGTTCTTACAAAAAAAGCTGTCCGTCGGAATAATTCTTTTTCGGGTGAAGGGTCAAAACTCCGATGACAAAGTTAAATTGATGGAGAAGGTTCTTGAAAAGCATTACGACAAACTGCAAAATCATTTCACCGTGATAACGCTAAAAAAACTCAGAATAATGCCCATGATGGAGGATATGCAATGAATGAAGAGACCCTTCTCAGGCGGATTGTTATAGATCCGAAAATTATGCTCGGCAAGCCTGTCATCAAGGGGACGAGGTTGACGGTCGAGCTCATCGTCGAAAAAATCGCCTTTGGCGCAACTGCCGAATCACTCAAAAAAGATTATCCTTTTCTTACAAACGACGATATTAAGGCCTCGCTTCTGTATGCCGCAAAACGACTGGCCCATGAAGAGGTATTTGCCGCATGAAAGCTAAAACTCAAAAGCTCAAAGATGAATTGTGTCCCGAATATGATTTCGACTATTCGAAAGCCGTTCGCGGAAAGTATCATAAACGGTTAGTTGAAAAAGGCGCGAATGTAGTCGTTTTGGAGTCGGATGTCGCCAAGGCCTTCGGTAATTCAGAGTCGGTGAACAAGGCCTTGAGGTCGTTGCTCGATTTAACCCGTTCGACTCAACGACTTACCAGTCATACTGGTGGACGGGCGAAAGCGAGATAGCCCGCCGGCTTCGCTGGTTCAATCTTGAAGATTGAACCGAAATAGTGACGATGTGGTCCAAGCTGCAAGCTTGAACCGGCAAGTCTACGCATTTTAAACGGTGAAATTACCGCCCGCCAGGGAATGTCAAGATTCAAGACCTGACCCTGAGGGTGCATGTTCAAAGGCTTCGACATTAGGAGGTGTGGGTTATGAAAAGATTGAGTGGTTCAAAGGCTGTAATTTCTTTAATCAGCGTAATCTTTATCCTGCTTGTGGGCATGGCGATGACAGGGTGCGCAACTTATATCGCCAAAGTGCCATCTGACTTTACTGTTCCGCCCCCTATGATTATGCAAAAGATTCCTCTGAATGCAGCATTACTAATGCCGGATAATATCGAAAATATCACGTTTACCGGGAAGCCTGCAACACAGATGGGCTGGGGGTTTACAGGAACTTTTCCTCTTGGGCAGTTGTTTAAAAAAGGAGCTTCATCTATATTTTTGCATGCTTTTAACAATGTAACAATAGTGAAAGGGAACCCGGATATAGAAGGCATTGATATTATTATTACTCCGGAAATTGGAGAATTCTATTACGAGTTTGTAAAAGCTCGTTCTTTAAATCCTTTTAATGCGCCTGCTAAAGCACTGGCGAGCGTCTCGCTTAAATATACTATTATCGATAAGCAAGGAATACTGCTATGGGAAAAAACTGTAAGTTCGCCTAAGATAGCCGGGAAAACATTCAATTGGGCTGGTGGATCGGCTGGTAGCGAGGGAAGCGTTGAGGATGCAGCGGCGAAAGCAATGGTTTCTGCTTTACAAGAGAGTGTCAAGCTTATGGTTTCTTCCAGTGAGATACACGCCTATGCTTCTGCTAAAGGCAAGCCTGAAACCCTTGCTTCAGAAGTATCTCCCGCCATCAAATCGGATGTTGACGAACTCCCCGCGGTAAAAGTCAAGCACAACAAAAACTCTTACGCCATTGTAATTGGCATTGAGCAATACCGCCAGAAGCTTCCGAAAGCAGATTTTGCCACGCAGGATGCGGAGCTGGTAGCGGATTATCTCACAAAGGCTCTTGGTTATCCGGAAGAGAATGTTATTACACTCTTGAATGATCATGCGTCAAATGTCGATTTGGTAAAATATTTCGAAAAGTGGCTTCCGAACAATGTGGAGAAGGACAGTACAGTTTTTGTCTACTATTCCGGCCATGGTGCGCCGAATCCCAAGACCTCGGATGCCTATCTGGTGCCTTATGACGGCGACCCGTCCTTTATTGACGAAACAGGGTACTCTTTGAAGAGAATGTATTCTGCATTAAGTAAGCTTCCTGCAAAGGAAGTGATCGTTGCGCTCGATTCCTGCTTTTCCGGCGCCGGTGGCAGATCTGTACTTGCCAAGGGTGCTCGGCCGCTCGTAATGAATCTTAATGCCAGCGCTGTCCTTCCCATCAATATGACTGTCCTGTCCGCTTCATCTGGCGACCAGATCAGTTCAACCTATGACGAAAAAGGGCACGGGCTATTCACGTATTTCATGCTGAAGGGCATCAAGAACGAGGATGTAACGAGGCCTGATGGCTCACTCAAGCTCGATGACCTGTACAGCTATGTAAAGCCTCAAGTGGAGCGCATTGCCAGGAAGCAGTACAACAACGAGCAGACGCCGCAGTTGTTCGGGGGAAAGAAAAGATAGGTGATTTGAGAGATAGACCGCAGTTGGTTGTGATAAAATAGGCTTAGCTCTTTTAGAAATAGGAAGGAGCAGAAAGGAGGTTTCTCGATATGCAAACTGTAAGACATGAGGAGCTAAAAACTATTATAAAAGAATCGGTGAAAGAGGCATTGGAAGAGGAATTAGCAAAAGTGCGGCTTATGTTTTTTCCGGAGGTTTCTGATAAGGAAATGCGGGAGATTATAGTCCACTATGGAAAGCCGGAAAAACGATCAGCTCATTCAGAAACAATAAACATATGAACTGGAATGTAGAATATTCAAAAAGAGCTGATGATTTTATAGAGGAACATGGGGTTAGAGAAAAAGTCAGAGAGGTCCATCAAAAATTTTATTCTTAAGATAACAGGCTCAAATATTAATATAGACGTTAAGAAATTAAAAGGCGACTGGGCAGGTTATTATCGCATCCGGAAAGGCAAATCAGAATTATCCTCAAGCCGCGTATCGAGTCCAAATCAATCTTCGTTGATGTAGTGGATTTCAGAGGGAACGTATATAAATAATTTTAAGTTTGAGAGTAGGAGGCGGGGGATGAAAAGGCATAATTTAGTTTTTTTAATCGGTGTAATCTTTATCCTGGTTTTGAGCATGACGATGACAGGGTGTGCAACAATAACACAACTTGGAACAGCAGCACATGGAGGAGATATTAAAGAGGTGGAAGCCCTATTAAATAAAGGCGTTGATGTGAATGAACGAGGACTGTTTGGTGTAACGCCTTTATATGAGGCGGTGCTCTATAAGTGCTGCGCCTCTTTAGATATAGTACGCCTCTTGCTTGATAAAGGCGCTGATCCCAATTTGGGTATGGACAATTGGAAACCTATACATTTGGCGGTTGGTAATGGCAATGCAAATGTCGTGAAACTCCTGCTTGAACGGGGAGCTGACCTCACACAAAGCAGCCCCAAGGGAACGGCATTGCAACTTGCAGAAAAAGAAGGTCAAACGGTTATCGTGCGCATACTTAGAGAAGCGGAAGAAATGCAATATAAGAACCTTTATGCAAAGGATAAAAAACCGATTGCTTCTGTTTTTGAGGAAAAATCGGCTATCAAATCCGACGTTGATGAGCTCCCTTCAATCAAAGCAAAGCCCAATAAGAACTCCTTCGCCATAGTCATCGGCATAGAGAACTACCGCCAGAAACTTCCAAAGGCCGATTATGCAACACAGGACGCTCAGACAATGACAGAATATCTCACAAAGGTAATGGGCTATCCTGAGGAAAATGTAGTTACGCTTTTGAATGAGCATGCGACTAATGTAGATTTCGCAAAATACTTTGAAAAGTGGCTCTGGAATAATGTCGAAAAAGATAGTTCCGTTTTTATCTACTATTCAGGACACGGCGCGCCGAATCCAAAAACAGGTGATGCCTACCTTGTTCCCTATGACGGCGACCCATCATTTATTGACCAGACAGGATATTCTTTAAAGCGGCTCTATGAAAATCTTGGAAAACTTCAGGCAAAGGAAATCATCGTTGCGCTTGATTCCTGCTTTTCAGGCGCGGGCGGCAGGAGTGTCCTTGCAAAGGGTGCAAGACCCTTGGTAATGCAGATGGAGAGTTTGCAAATACCTCAAAAGATAGCAGTCCTTTCCGCAGCATCAGGCGACCAGATAAGCTCAACCTATGAAGAAAAAGGGCATGGATTGTTTACGTACTTTTTCCTGAAGAGCATCAAGAACGAGGACGTGGTGCGGCCTGATGGCTCTCTCAAAGTGAAGGACATCTACAGCTACATGAAGCCCCAGGTGGAGCGCATTGCGCGGAAACAGTACAACAATGAACAGACGCCGCAGTTGATTGGGCCGGGAAAAGATTAGGGGGGGATTCTTGAAAAGAGCTTGCTTAATATTTGCATTTCTCGCCATCCCCCTGCTGTCCTCCGGCGCGGACAGGCCGCTTTGGGTCGAGGCCACGGGCGAGGCATCGCAGAGCGATAATGATACGCTGAAAGAAGTCAAAGACCGGGCAAAGCGCGATGCCCAGAGCAGGGCGGTCGAACAGGCGGTGGGCGCATTCATCAAGTCGCACACCCTTGTCTCGAACTTCCAGGTTGCCGACGATCTCGTCTATGCGGCGGTGCGCGGGAAGATCGAGAAGATGGACGTCCTGTCCGAGGGCTGGGATGAGAAGGACCGCAATCTCTACCGGGTGAAGATAAGGGCGCTCATCGATCCGGTGTACCCGGAGAAGGGCCAGGGCCTGTCACTGAAGCTTGCCCTCTCAAAATCCGTGCTTAAAGAGGGCGAGGAAACAACGATCATCTATCAGTCGAACAGCGACTGTTATGTTTATATTTTCTCCATCGCGGCTGACGGTTCGGTGACGCTGCTCTTGCCGAACTCGACGAACAGGGACAACCGGCTGCTGCTTTCGAAAGCCTACGAATTTCCGCCAGCTAACAGCCCGGTGCGTTTGCAGGCGATGTTTCTTCCCAGCTTTAAGGGGACGGTGGCTGAGGAACGAATAAAAGTCATTGCAACGAGGAAAGAAGAAGCGATCGTGCCGCTGGGATTCCAGGAAGGGATGTTCAAGGTGTACGATGCGAAGTCAACAGGCATGATCAGCGACCTGGTCAAGAAACTGAACCAGCTTGAACCTACGGACTGGACAGAAGCAACGGCAGTGTATAAGATAGTACGGTAGGTTACGCGGTGGTCGCAGGGAGGCGCCAAATGTTAAGCGCTGTCAAAGTAACAGTTTCCCAGGAAGAGATAATAAAAGCTGTGAAAGATATGAAAAAGAAAGAGCGGGATGTCTTTCTTGAAGACCTGCTCGCCGCTACCTCGCCCGAGTATCTGGTTGGTATCAAGGAATCGAGAGCTGATTACAAGGCAGGACGAGTGAAGACCCATAAAGAGGTCTTCGGTAAATGAAGTATGAGCTTGTCTATACGAGGAGAGCGGTAAAAGACATTCAGAAGCTTGATGCTGATAACAAGGAACGGATCGGAAAGAAATCTATAAACGGTAAGTGTCATTTAGGAAAATTATGTCGAGAATAAAAAACACGTTCAACCGACTCACGAAAAAGAACGAAACTGCCCTCATTCCCTACCTCATGGCAGGGGACCCGGATATGGCCGCAACAAAGCAGCTTGTCCTTGCTCTCGAAAAGGCAGGCGCGGACATCATCGAGCTCGGCGCTCCTTTTTCCGACCCTCTGGCCGACGGGCCGACGATCCAGAAGGCGGCCATCAGGTCGCTCAAGCATGGTACGAGCATCGCCGACGTCCTGTCGCTGGTGACGGATGTGCGTACCGTGAGCAGGATACCGCTCATTCTCATGACCTACTACAACCTGATTTTTCATTACGGCGAGGAACGCTTTGTTCTCGACGCGGTCGCCGCGGGTCTGGACGGGATCATTCTTCCCGATCTGCCGCCTGAAGAAGCAGGGACCCTTGCCCCGCTGGCGAAGAAGGCCGGACTGGATATGATCTTCCTGCTCGCGCCAACGAGCACGGACGAACGCATAAAATTAGTGACGAAGCTGTCTCAGGGATTCGTCTACTATGTCTCTCTGACCGGTGTGACCGGGGCGAGGACCGGGCTTCAGCAGTCGATCCAGGAGTCACTCACGAGGATCAAATCCATGACGGACAAACCCGTGGCTGTCGGGTTCGGCATTTCAACGCCGGACCAGGCAGCGCAGGTTGCCCGGTGGGGCGCCGACGGTGTTATCGTGGGCAGCGCTCTGGTGAAGGTGATCGAAGAGAACGGCGGTTTTCCAGACCTTGTCGAAAAGTCCGCGGCCTTCGTCAAGGCGCTTAAACAGGGGGTACTGGCGGGACATGGCGACTAAAAAAAGCAAGGCGGTCAGCAAGGTCCGGAGGGCGGGGAGCCTGTCCCGCCGCATCGTGCCGGCGGCAAGGAAACCGGTTGTTGTGAAAAAATCGGTTTCCAGGAAAAACCAGACGGCTCTCCGCGCCGAACTGAGCGCGCTCAAAAAGATGGTCCTGCTTCAGAAGGTCAAGCAGGAGTTGCTCACCAGCAAGAACATCGGTCCTGATGAACTGGACACCCTGCTCTCCAATTATCTCACCGTGATTCTCAAACTTACCAACACCGCGGCCGGGTCCATTCTTATGCATGACGGCGAGGACCTGGTGTTTCGGGCCAGCGCCGGCCCGGGCGCTCAGAAACTCATCGGCAGGCGCATGGCGCTTGACGAAGGCATCGCCGGATGGGTGTTCAAGACTGGCAAAACGTATCTGAGCTCCGATGTGGCCAGGGACACGAAGTGGAGCAGCAAGATCAGCGCGGAGATGCGGTTTCCCACCCGCAATATCCTTGCGTCGCCGCTTACGACCTCGGGCGGCGTGATCGGCGTGGTTGAGCTCATTAACAAAACGATCGGCAAGCCCTTTGGCAGGGAAGACAAGGAAATGCTCGATACGCTTGCCGGGCAGCTCGCTCTGGACGTAGCGTACACGGTCCTCCTGTCCGGCAGCAGGTTGGAGGCGCAGCGCCGGGCAACGCAGCTGGAGCTTGCCATGGTCCTGAACTCCACGCTGAACCAGCGGGAGGTGCGCCAGCGCGCCATCGAGGCGGTGACCAGTCTGCTGGGCGCCGAAGTGGGCTCGCTTTTGCTCGTGGACGAGCGGACCAAGGACCTCTATTTCGAAGTGGCGCTCGGTGAAAAGGAGCTGCAGGTCAAACAGATGCGGCTCAAAATGGGCGAGGGCATTGCCGGCTGGGTAGCGGCGAACGACCAGCCCGCGCTGATCAATGATGTGCAGAATGATCCCCGGTACTTCCGGCGCGCCCAGACGATCACGGATTTCATAACCCGGAACATGGTCTGTGTGCCCGTGCGCTCCCGGGGAGGCGTGATCGGCGTACTCCAGGCCGTGAATAAGAAGGACGGTGCGCTTTTTACCGAAGACGACCTCGAAGTCTGCTGGACCCTGGCGAATCAGGTGGCGGTTGCGCTCGAGAACGCGCATCTCTATGCCGAACTCAAGGAAACGTTCATTAACACGGCCGAGGCGCTCGCGGCCGCGGTAGAGAAAAAGGACCCGTATACGGGCGGCCATATCAAGCGGGTGGTTGAGTACAGCGCGGCGATCGCGCGGCATATGTCTCTGTCGCTGAACGACGTGGAGGCGCTCCGCCTGGCGGCGGTGCTGCACGATATTGGGAAGATCGGAATCAGGGACAGTGTGCTGCTCAAAGAGGGCGGGCTCACTCACGAGGAAATCTGCCACATGCGCGAGCATCCACTGGTGGGCGAGGACATCCTCGTTCATATTAAACAGATGAAAGATGTCAGTAAGGTCCTGCGCGCCCATCACGAAAAATGGGACGGCAGCGGCTACCCCGACGGCCTCAAAGGAGCAACTATTCCAATCCATGCGCGGATCATTGCGATCGCCGATACCTTTGATGCCATCACGACCGACCGCCCCTATCGCAAGGCCGCGGACTGGAAATCCGCAACTGGGGAGATCCGGCGCTGCTCCGGCGCGTGGTATGATCCGGAGATCGTGGATGCTTTTCTCCGGGCATGTGAAGCGGGCGATATTACGATCGTGGGCGGGTGATACTACCCGTTATCCTATACTGTAATTCCGGCCGTTGACCAACTACCAAGGGGGTTTGTATGAGCGAGGTCCAGGTCCAGCTGTATTCAAAATTCGGCAGAAAAATCCCGCCAGGCACGGTGCTCTTTAACGAAGGCGACCGGGGCGAGGAAATGTACATCCTGCAGTCCGGCAGGGTGAAGATCAGCAAGCGGATCCGCGGCGTGGAAAAGACGCTGGCAACGCTTGAAAAGGGCGAGTTCTTCGGCGAGATGGCCATACTGAACGACAAGCCCCGCTCCGCCTCGGCGGAAACCATCGAAGAATGCGAGATGCTCATGATCGACCGCAAGACCTTTGATGCGTTGATCAGGGGCAACGCAGAGATCGCGGTCCGGTTCATCAAACGGCTTGCCGACCGGCTGCGCGAGACCAACGACCAGATGGAATCGCTGATGATCAAGGACAATACGAGCCGGCTCGTGAGCATCCTGGCGAAGCATGTGCGTGACAACAAACAGGGCGGCGGGTTTACCATGACCGTCGACGACCTTGCCGGCGTGGCCGGCATCGAGGCCGCCCAGGCCAGGACTATTTTGGAAAAACTCGCCAGCGTCCGGATCGTGAACCTCAGTGAGGACAAGGTCCATATCATGAACCAGGAACAGGTTGACAAGCTGGTCCGCTATCTCGAAATGCGGGAAATCTTCGGGGAAATGGCGTAGCGTCATGGCAAGGGAGATACAGAGTAACTTAAAAAATAGAATTCTTCACACATGAGCAGAAAATCTACCACGAAGGTCACGAAAATCACGAAGGAGTTCGTTTTTGGTTTTTAAATAATGGGGTTCAGTTTTTCTCTTCGTGAACTTCGTGCTCTTCGTGGTAAAAAGGTTTGGCTCCAGTTTGTCCGGGTTGGAGGAGAGAATATGAAGCAGACGACAGGGAAAAAAGCGGGGCTCACGATAGCGCTCATTGTGGCGCTGGCGCTTTCGCTCATGCATCTCATGAACGTTGGTTTCATGGAAATGCTGGAGGAAAAAACGCTTGATTTCCGGTTCAATATCCGGGGCGCCATCGCGCCGGGCCCGGAGACGATTATCGCGGCCATTGATGAGAAGAGCATCAATAAGCTCGGCCGGTTCCCCTGGCCCCGCTCGGTATGGGCCCGGGTCGTCGACCGGCTGACCGAACTCGGCGCGCGGGTCATCGTGTTCGACGTGTTCTTTGCGGAGCCGGAGAATGTCGCATCCGACGACCTGTTCCAGCAGGCGATCATGCACAGCAACCGCGTGGTCCTGCCCGTGGTATTCGATTTTACCGAAACGGGCTACAAGGAGTCGGGATTCACCGACAAAAAGCTCGATTTCATGACACCGTCGGCCTTCGCCGTGCTCAGGAACACGGGAGAACCGCTCCACCCGTTCCAGGCAAGGATGGTCCTGCCGCCGTTGTTGCGGTTCTCCGCGTTCGCCAAAAACCTTGCCCATATCAACATGGTCCCCGATCGCGACGGCACCCTCCGGTGGGAGTCGCTGGCCATTGAGTACCAGGGGGACTACTACCCGCCCATCGGTTTGCAGGCCGCGCGGTTGTATCGGGAGCTGAGCCCTGAGCAGGCGGCACTGGACTTCAGCGGCGCTGTTCAGCTGGACCATACCCGTATCCCCATCGATGAGTTCGGCCGCATGCTCATCAACTACCGGGGCCCGAACAACACGTTCCCCCTGTATCCTGTTGCGGACATCCTTGACGGCCTGGTGCCGGCGGAGAAGCTCAAGGGCAAGGTCGTCCTGATCGGCGCTACCGCCATCGGCATTTACGATCTCCGTGTCACGCCCTTCTCGCCCAACATGGCGGGGATCGAAAAACATGCGAGCGTTGTGGACAATATCCTGCATGAGGACTTTATCTACCGCACGGCGATCATGGACGTTCCGCTGGTCCTTCTGTTCGCCATCATCCTCGGCATCGCGATCCCGCGGCTTGGCGCCAAGGCCGGCGCCGCACTGTTCCTGGCGCTCTTCGTGTCCTATTGCGGTGTTGTGTACTACCTCTTTGCGGGCAAAGGGATCTGGTTCAACCTGGTCTATCCCGCCTCGGCGCTGTTCTTCGGGTACACCAGCCAGACCGCCTACCGGTTCTTCACGGAAGAGCGTCGCGCGCGGGACATCCGCAAGATGTTCTCCAGTTACGTGTCGAAGCGCATTGTGGACGAGCTTATCCGGGACCCGAGCAAGGCCAAGCTGGGCGGCGACCGCAAAGAGATCACGGTGCTCTTTTCCGATATCCGCGGTTTTACCTCCTTTTCCGAGAAGCATCAGCCCGAAGAAGTGGTCTCTTTGCTGAATGAGTATCTGGGGGCCATGACCGACATCGTCTTCGAACACGAAGGGACCCTCGATAAGTTTGTGGGCGACGCCATCATGGTCCTGTGGGGGGCGCCCATCGGCCAGCCCGACCATGCCGAGCGCGCCTGCCGGTGCGCTCTTGCCATGATCGAGAAATTAAAGAAGTTGCAGGCAAAGTGGGCGGCCGAGGGCAAGTATGTTATCGATATCGGCATCGGCATCAACACCGGGGACATGGTGGTCGGGAACATGGGCGCGCTGGGCAAAAAGATGGATTACACGGTCATTGGCGACAATGTGAATCTCGGCGCGCGGCTGGAAGGCTTGACAAGAAAGTATAATAATCATATCATCATCTCGGAATATACCTATGAGCGGGTGAAGGAGCTCGTGGTCGCGAATGAATTAGACAGTGTGACCGTTAAGGGAAAAGATTTCCCGGTGGTGGTGTATGATCTGGTGGGCATGAAGTAAGAGGACGGCTGCAGGGTTTAGAGGGCTGCCTTAAAATTTATGATGCGCTCAACGAGGGGGGTTGCATGAAGGTAAAAATACTGGGCTGCTCCGGTTCAGAAGCGATAGGCCACAATCCGCCGGGATTTCTGGTGAACGATACCGTCATGCTGGATGCCGGAACCATAACCGCGGCCTTAAGCATCCAGGCGCAGAGCAGGATAACCGATATATTTATCAGCCATACCCACCTTGATCACATCAAAGCGCTGCTGTTCCTTGCGGACAACATCATCGGCCGCATTAAACAGCCGGTCAATGTCCGGGCCATCCCCAAAGTGATCGACGCCATCAAAAAGCACCTGATGAACGACCTGATCTGGCCGGATTTCACCAAAATCCCGACGGCGAAGAATCCGGTGCTGGCCTACAAGCCTTTTCCCGCGGGGATTCCTATATTCGTGGCCGGGCTCACGGTGCAGGCCATCCCGATGAACCATCCGGTACCCGCGGTGGGATTCATGGTGAGCGATGCCCGGTCAACGATAATCTACAGCGCCGATACCGGCCCCAACGAAGGTCTCTGGCGGGTGGCGGCAAAAGCAAAAAAACTCAAGGCGATCATCGTGGACACCTCGTTTCCGAACAGTCTGGACGTCGTCGCCGGTTTGAGCGGCCATTTTACTCCGGCACAGCTCCATGCCGACCTCGCCAAAGCCAAGGTGAAGAGCACGGTGCCGATCTACATCTACCATATCAAACCCGTGCACAAGAAAAAAGTTATCAGTGAGCTCCGGGCGCTGGGCCGGAAGAACGTGAAAGTATTGCAGGAAGGGAAGACGTACCAGTTTTAAAGGAGTTTTATGGCTTGGTTTAAAAAAGAACGACCCGAGAGCGCGGCAGTAGAGGCGCCGGCGAAAAAAGTAAAGATCCCCGAGGGGCTCTGGGTCAAATGCGACAACTGCAAAGAGATCATCTACCGCAAGGAAGTGGACAAGAACTTCAAGGTCTGCCCGAAGTGCGACTACCATTTCCGCATCTCCGCTTCGGAGCGTCTGCCCTACCTCGTGGACGAGGGCAGTTTCCTTGAGGTGGAAGATGGGTTGTCGCCCAGGGATTTTCTCGGTTTCAAGGACTACAAAGACAAGCTGAAAGCAAGCCGCAAAAAAACGGGACTGAAGGACGCTATCATATCCGGCGAGGCGAGGATTGGCGGAAAGCCCGTGTCGCTCGTGATCATGGATTTCAATTTTATGGGCGGCAGCATGGGTTCGGTCGTGGGGGAAAAGATCGCGCGGGCGGTAGAGCGGGCCATCGAGAACAAAACGCCTTTTGTTTCGGTCGCTTCTTCGGGCGGGGCCCGTATGCAGGAGGGGATCCTCTCGCTCATGCAGATGGCGAAGACGTCGGCTGCTGTTGCGCGGTTGGGTCAGGCCGGTCTTCCCTTCATCTCGATCCTGACGGACCCTACCTTCGGCGGCGTCACCGCGAGCTTTGCCATGCTGGGGGATATCATCCTGGCGGAACCCAAAAGCCTTGTCGGTTTTGCCGGGCCGCGCGTGATCGAGCAGACGATCAAGCAGCAGCTTCCTCCCGGGTTTCAGCGGGCGGAATTTCTCCTGGAGCACGGGATGATCGACATGATCGTTTCACGCCGCGAAATGCGCGCCACGGTCGGCAAAATGCTCGATTTTTTCGCGGAGTAGCCACGCAATCAGAAGCGCTGTTCTTCCCTCCTGACGCCGTTTCACGGCCATCTTCACGCTTCCTTTAGGCAGTGCGCGCAATGAATGCTCCCTGGTTCGAGAAAACGAAGGTGTGTGACCGGCAGGGTGGGCTTACCCCATTCTTGTAATGAATCGGGAGGATGACGAACGATGAGTGTCTTGATCGGGAAAGAAATTGAAAAAGCCATGGAAAACGGGTCGATCGTGATCGAGCCCCTTGACCGGTCGCAGATCGGGCCTGGTTCGGTCGATCTCTCTCTTGGCAATGATTTCAGGATCTTTAAGAAAAAGTTCAAGACCTATCATATAAAGAACGATTCACATTTTCAGGATATAACCCGAGACGTTCATGTAAAAGACGGCGGCTATATCGTTATAAAGCCGGGCGAAATGGTCCTGGGCATCACGAAGGAAAAGATCACGCTTGCCGACAATATCTCCGGCAGGCTTGAAGGACGAAGCAGGTTTGCCCGTTTTGGCCTTGCGGTGCACGTGACCGCCGGTTTCATGCATCCGGGTATCTCGAACCACCAGGTCCTGGAGATCGTGAATTTGGGAAATGGTCCCCTGGCCTTGTATCCGGGCACCAGGATCTGCCAGTTTATATTTGAAAAATGCGACGGTCATGCGACCTACCAGGGGAGATTTGTTGAGCAGGTGAAGCCATAGCCGAGGCGATTTTGCCGCAATATTAAAGTTTGACAAAAGAAGGTTTCCAGCTGTATTATAAGCGCCGATTTGATCCTGTCGAGCTGTGGCCGGCGGTAGGAAAATGAGAGCAATGACTGGTAAGGAGAGAAGCGCATGAAGAGCTTCAGGGCCGGTATCGTAATGGCGGCGGCGCTTGTTCTAGCCGCGCTGGGTTTCATGAGCTGCTCTTCCAATAGCGCAAAACTCGTATCGATCGCCGTAACGCCGGTCAATCCTGCCGTGGTGAGCGGGATTCAATTCACGGCTACCGGTACTTTTTCGGATGGGAAGGTCCTGAACTATACGTCAGAAGTAACCTGGAGTTCATCAAATCCCGCCGTTGCAACGGTAGGTATGACAGCGGGTACAACCGGTTATGTTACCGTTTTGTCCGCCGGCACGACAACCATTACCGCGGTCGAGCCGTACAATAATTTTACTAGTACCTCCCTGCTTACCATTGCTACGCCCAGCGCCATTACGATAACGCCGGAAAATGCGATCATGCCTATTCGCACACAGCATTCGTTTGCGGCAATAGCCTCGTATGTATGGTCCGGCGCAACAGTCACGCAGAGTTTGATGTCCTCTCCAACGCTGACCTGGTCTTCATCTGATTCCTTGATCGCTACGGTTTCTCGGGGCGCCGTCTATACCACGGGGACGGGGACCGGCGCCGTCAGCATTTCCGCAACCGATACGATATTCGGCGGCGTATCCGGCACGACGACGCTTACCGTTACGGATAGCATATTGAAGTCCCTTGCGGTGACGCCCCTTTCTACCAGTATGACGGTAAGCGGCCCCGATCAGCAGTTTACGGCAACGGGAACTTTCGAAAATATTACGACGTTGGCTACCACGACGCTGCTTATGACAGGGTCGGTAGAATGGACTTCATCATCAACCGGGACAGTGCTTGTCAGCAATCAAACCGGTTCAAAAGGTCTTGCCACTGCGGTAGGCGCAGGCCCGGCATTCATTATTGCGACTGACCCGATAACCCGTGTTACGGGAAGCGTGAGCGTGGAGGTCACTGCTCCTTAAATACTATTGTTCTCTTGTTTATGCGCCGTCGGTTTTTGCACTCTATTTCTCGAAACAGGGGATTATGGGGCAGGTTTAGCCAGTGGCGCTGGATTTAGTTTTACTCCTTGATACTCCCGCCTTTTTTGTAATCTTGAGCGCTTTCACCAATCTGCATAACCAGTTTCTTCCAGCAATGCCGCTTCGCGGCCTTCTATCTCATTCGCATGAAAACAGACTTTTTTTTAAAAGCCAGGCGCTGTCAGAGCGTTGTGTTCGTTTGGTTTCCGAAGACTCCGTGGTTGCAAATGCGGCATAAGTATGTTAAAATTTTTTAAGGTCGGAGGTCGTATGCTCGGTTTTTTAGTACGCTGGTCCATTAACCTTCTCGCGCTGGTAACTGCCACGAAAATCATCGACGGGATCAGGATACAGAGCCTGGGAATGGGCATTCTCGCCGCAGGCATTCTCGGCATTGTCAATGCCGTGATCCGGCCCGTGGTGCTCCTCCTGACGCTGCCGATCAATCTGCTGACACTCGGTTTGTTCACGCTCGTTATCAATGCGGCGCTCTTGATGCTTGTTTCGGATGTTGTTCCCGGCTTTATCATCGAGTCTTTTTGGGCGGCGTTCCTGGGCGCGCTCCTCATCAGCGTCATCAGCTGGGCGCTGAACATTTTTATCGGCGGAAACGGCCGCGTGGTCTTCATTAAGGGAGTGCACAAGAACGGCGGGCAGGACCAGTGACCGCCGGCGAAGCACCAGGGAAGGGCCGCACCCTATGACGCACATGCATATCCCGGACGGCATCCTGCCGGTCTGGCTCTGGCTCTCCGGTTTATTCCTCATGGCGCTTGCCCTGTCGATCAGTCTGATCAGGCTCCGGTCCATGGACGCGAAGAAGAAGATCCCTCTGCTGGGGGCTGTTTCGGCGGTCATGCTTGTTGCCATGAGCCTGGAGATCCTCCCCCTTGCGTATCACATCAATCTCTCGGTGGTGGCGGGGATACTCCTCGGCCCGGCGCTCGGTTTTGTCGCCGCATTCATTACGAACCTTATTCTGGCGCTCATGGGGCACGGGGGGATCACCGTCGTCGGGCTGAACACGCTGCTGCTCGGCTCGGAAGCAGTGGTGGGGCACATGTTATTCTCTCTTCTGGGACAGCGTCTACCCGTATTCTGGCGGGCCGCCGTGGTTACGGTGCTGACGCTGCTCACCACGACACTGCTCCTGATCGGCATCGTGTCGCTGTCGCATGTTAACGTGGATGCCGTTCTGCATGGCCATGAAGAAGGCGCCCACGCTCAGGCCGCCTCCGAACCCACTATTTCCACGTTCGCGATCGTGGTGCTTTCCCTCGGATCGATCGGATGGCTTATCGAAGCCGCGATAACCGGAGCGGTCGTGAAGTTTGTCGCTCAGGTGAAACCGGATCTGTTGAAACACAAGCTTCATGACAAGCAGCGGTCCGCCGTGACCATGAGGATGCCGTCATGATGGATGTTGCGCTGATCGATTATTGGGCAGCCAGCGGTTCCGGTCCTCTTCACCGGGCCTCGGCGCTTTCCAAAGTGATCTTCGTGCTGCTGGTCGTGACGGCTTCGGTCGTAACGCGTAATCCCTATCCCCTTGCGGCAGGATATGCGGTGTTGCTGCTTCTGGCGGTCTCGTCCCGCCTGCCCTGGTTCAAGGTCGTGGCGCTTTCACTCTATTCCGCGGTTTTTGCGCTGCTCTATGGTCTGAGCCTTCGGGGCGGGAGCCAGGCCTATGCGCTGTTGATCCTGAAGGCCATCACGCCTGCGCTTGCCATGCTCACCCTTATCGTGAGCACGCCCTATCCGAAGATCTTCGGGCTGCTCAGCACGGTGCTGCCGGAGCTGCTGTCCGCTGGACTGTTCATGACCTACCGGACGCTTTTCATTCTGCTTGATATGATGAGCAACTTTGCGGTGTCCATCAGGCTCCGGGGCGGTTTCTCGCCGGGCAGTATTTACCAGAACGGCGCAAATATCTCAAAAGGCATTGCCATGCTGCTCGTCAAGGCCGTGGAGCGGGCGACCCGTCTTTATGCGGTCATGGCAGTGCGGGGCTATCAGGGCAGCATGGCCCGGGCCGGAGGCGGAGGGTTCCGTCGTGACGACTGGCTGCCGCTCGGCGCCGGTCTTATAATCTTGACGCTCGTACTCGTCTGGAGATAGATTTATGACGAATACCTCAAGGATGCTATGGAAACTCTTGTAAAAGTAAGCTGTCTGAAACATATTTATCCCGACACCACGGAGATCCATATCTGCGGCCTGGATTTTGTTGTGAACCGGGGCGAGCGCGTTGTGATCCTGGGTGGAAACGGGTCCGGCAAAACCACGCTGCTGTTCCATATCCTGGGTCTGCTTGCGCCGAATGAAGGCAGCGTGTCGGTTTTCAACATCAACCCGGCCCTTAAATACAATACAATCCGTGAGCGCATCGGGGTGCTGCTCCAGAACGTCGATGATCAGATCCTGTCTCCGACGGTATGGGACGATATCGCTTTTACGCCGCGCAACTACGGCTATGATAAGGAGCGGACCGCCCGGATGGTGACGCGGGTCATGGACGAGCTGGGGATCAGCCGGCTCGGCGACAAGATCTGCCACTATTTGTCAGGCGGCGAAAAGCGGAAAGTGGCGCTCGCCGGCGCCCTGGTCATGCAACCGGAGCTGCTGGTCCTCGATGAGCCCTTTGAGGGGCTGGATTCCCGTTCCCGGGGCGAGTTGGTGACGCTCTTGAATGAACGGCGCCGCGCGGGGATGACCATCATCATGTCCACGCACGACCTTAACCTGGTGGCGGCATTCGCCGACCGGGTCTATGTGCTGGCCCGCGGCAAGGGTGTGCTCACGGCAGGCACTCCCGCCGAGATCTTCTCGCAGGCCGAAGCGCTGAAGGCTTCCAATATCGACCCCCCGCTGCTCACCGAGTTGTTCATGAAGCTGCGGGAAAGGGGTTTGGATGTCGTCATTCCCGAATCCATGGACCATGCTGTTCGCGATCTTGTCCGGCTTATCAAGGGCTGATCAGTCGGGAACATAACGCAGTCAGCACACAGGAGGAACGAACCATGCCGCAAACCGATCTTGAACAGGGCACGATGGACGTCAACCGGAAGGGGGTCGTTATCGTTCTTATTATGGTGGCGCTGGCCGCCGCCGGCGCGGGGGTGGCCGCCGGTACGCTTTCCGCACACGGTGAACAGGGGCTGATGCTTCTTGCGCTGTTCTGCATACCGCTCATTGTGCTCCTGGCCTACGGGTTTTACCGGAGAACCATCGTTCCCTACTTCCGGCGCCTCGAAGACGCCAATCTCGAACTGCACCTTAAACAGGAAGAACTGCTCGATATGAAGGACGACCTGTTTATTAAATTTCTTGGCATCTATGACGTAAATTATACAGCCAACTCGCCGCGCCTGTTCCCGGACCGACTGAAGGATGTGGCCGATATTACGGCCCGGGCCATGGATGCGGATGTCTGTCTGGTTTTTCTGTATGAGAAGAAACCGGATGAACTTGTGTTGGCCGCAACGAATGGCTATCGCAGCGAAGCGGCCGGAAAAACCCGCATCCCGCTCGGCCAGGGGCTTGAAGGGTGGGTCGGCAGACGGCTCGAGCCGGTCATGCTGAAGGATTTTTCCAAAGACCAGCGTTTCCGGGAGCTCCCCGAACTGACGCTGTCAGAATATACGTCGGTGTACTGTTTGCCGCTCTACGTCTATTCGAACGGCGCCCTGGTCGGGGCGATCGAGGTGCTGTACCGCAAGGCAAAGAACTTCAACGATGAAGAAATCAACTTTTTCACCACCCTCGCGGGCATCCTTTCGACGACGGTCCAGAATGAGGACCTGCAGACGGAACTTCGCAAAATGAATGGGGAACTGGAACAGTGGGTCGCGGAAAAGAGCGAAGAGCTCCGTTCGTCTGAAGAGCGCTACCGGACCCTGGTGGAGCATGCTTCCGAGTCCATATTTGTGCTTGCCGAGAACGGCGATGTCCTCTTTGCCAACGAACAGGCCGCGCAATTGACCGGCCTGGTGAAGTATGACCTTGTTCACAAAAACCTGTTCGAACTCCTTGTGCTGCCGGGCGCCGCGCGGCAGATACTTGCCGAGGTCGCACCGCAGCGTCAGAAGGTCCTGCAAGGGGAGCTCAAAAAGACCGGGGGAACGCTTGTCCCCGTCGAAGTGAGCGTCGTGGAACTTACCCTGATGGGAAAACGCTTTGTCCAGGCAGTACTGCGCGACAGGTCGTCCGCTGCCCGTCTCGAGAAGCAGGTCGAGGAGCAGGACAGGGAATTGACGGCCCTCAGATCACGAATCAAGGATTGATACGCACACTGCGGCGCATTGGTCTTCCTGCCGGTAATTTTTAGCCTTTACTTCAAAGACATCCTATGGTATTAATTATGCATATGGCGGCTGGAAAGGCCGCCATATGCCTTTTAACCATCATGAATGTAAACGTAGACAAGGGTATTATTATAGCGCTCGGGGTCTTTCTCGTCCTTATTGCGTCTTTGTACGGAGCCTACGCGCTGCTTCGGGTCACCGACCTTGCCATGCCCACGCTGTTCCAGCCTGCATCCGGCGCGCGCCTGCTTATGAGCATGGAAGGCTTCAGGTTTGTGGAAACGGAGGACGGCAGGGCATCGTGGCGCATGATCGCCGACAGCGCCGAGCTCTACGATAGCAAGGAAGCGCATTTAAAAAATGTGGAGATCACGTTTGTCGAACCTGACAAAGGCGAAGCGCGGCTCCTGGGCGAAGTTGCAACGCTCGACACGGACACGGGAGATGCTTCCATCCGCCGCGGGACCAAAGAGGTGAGGCTCATAACCAGCACGGGCTACCTCCTGACCACCGATTCGCTCTTCTGGCAGGCGGGCGAGCGCATCGTGCGGACAAAGGACCCTTTTAAATTGCTCGGCAGAGAGCTCTATCTCGAAGGACAGGGGCTCTCGGGAAACGCTGATATGCTTACGATCGAGGTGGACAAGCATGTTAAAGCAGTGCTTCAGGAGTAGTCTTCTTGTCGTTGCCGCGCTGATGCTGATGGCGGCGGCTCCTGACGAGGCGCGCAAGCTGGAGCTCAAGCGGGAACCGATCGTGGTCACCTCGACCAGCATGAACGCGGATAAGCTGGGAGAGCGCGTCACTTTTTCCGGAGAGGTGGTCCTCAAAAAAGAGGCCATGACGCTCAACTCGGACACGATAACTGTTTTTTATGATGCCGGGACCCGGGCCATCAGGGAGATCGAGGCGCTGGGCAACGTCGTGGTGCGCAAGGAAGGGCGTATCGCGCTCGCCAACCGGGCGCTGTACTACAGCAAAGAGGAAAAGATCGTGCTGACCGGCGATGCGCGCATCATTGAAAATGACAGCCAACTGGGGGGGGAGCGGATAACCTTGTTCATGCGCGATGACCGCAGCATTGTAGAAGGCGGCAACGTTCTGTTCTACCAGGATAAAAAAACGGAGAAAAGGCGGGGCCAATAGCCCGCTTATCTGATCATGCAGGCACTTGAGGCAAAAAAACTGGAGAAGGACTACCGGGGCCGGAAGATCGTCAGGGGCGTCAGTCTTCAGGTGCAATACGGCGAGGTTGTCGGTCTGCTCGGGCCGAATGGAGCGGGGAAAACCACGACCTTTTACATGGTCGTGGGCCTGGTAAGGCCTGACCAGGGCAGCGTCATTCTGGACGGGGCCGACATTACCAGGATGCCGATGTACCAGCGCGCGCGGAAGGGCATCGGCTACCTGCCCCAGGAGCCCTCGGTGTTCAGGAAGCTGACGGTGGCCGAGAACCTTACCGCCGTACTGGAGACGCTGGACCTTTCCGCGGTGGAACGGAATGAACGCCGGGACCGCCTGATGCATGAACTGGGTGTTACGCATCTGGCCGGAAGCAAGGCCTACACGCTCTCGGGAGGAGAGCGGCGGCGGGTGGAAATAGCCCGGGCGCTCACCCTTGACCCGAAGTTCATTCTCCTGGATGAGCCCTTTGCCGGCATCGATCCGCTGGCGGTCCAGGATATTCAGGGTATTATCTCGCTGTTGAAAAGCAAAGGGATCGGCATTCTGATCACTGATCATAATGTCCGTGAAACGCTTGCCATTACCGATCGGGCTTATATCATCAGCGAAGGAACGATCATTGAAGCGGGGACCTCGGAGGAGATCATGGCAAGCCCGCGGGTGCGCCAGTTTTACCTGGGTGAAACGTTCAAACTGTAGGAGCTGGTACGCTGAAAGGGGGGAGTGTGCGGCGTCCGCATCTGAACTATGGAAGCACGGCTTGAACTAAAACTTTCACAAAAGCTCATCATGACGCCGCAGCTGCAGCAGGCCATCAAGCTGTTGCAGTTGTCCCGGCTTGAGTTGCAGCAATCAGTGTCCCAGGAACTCCTGGAGAATCCGGTCCTCGAGGAGCTGCCGCCGGAGGCCGCCGACGAGGGGAGCGAGGCCGAGGGCGACGCTGTACCGGAGGGTACGCAGGAAAAGCCGCCGGAGAGCGCACCCGAGCCTGAAGTGACGGGCGAACTGAAGAGCGAGCTCGAACTTGGCCCTCAGTGGGACGAGTATCTGAATGAAATGAGCGACGGCCGCGACTACGGCAATGCCGAGGCCGATGACAAGGAACTGCCGTCCTATGACCAGACGCTCACCCGCCTCCCGTCCCTCAGTGACCACCTGATGTGGCAGCTTCGGCTCTCGACGTCAGAGCCGGGGCAGCTCAAGGGTGGTGAGTGGATCATCGGCAATCTCGACGACGACGGTTATCTCCGCTCCCCGCTCGAAGAACTGGCCCAGCAGTCCGGGGTCTCGCTGTTCGACATGACGCATGCCCTGGAACTCATCCAAAGTTTCGATCCGCTGGGAATCGCGGCCCGTACGCTCCAGGAATGCCTGTTGATCCAGGTTGGTCAACTCGACCTGCAGGGGACGCTTGTCGAAAAGATCGTTCAGGGGCACCTGGAAGACCTTGAGAAGCGGCGCTATCAGAATATTGCGAAGGTGCTGAGCGTCACGACCCAGGAGGTCATGGATGCCGCCCAGATCATCATTCACGAGCTGGAGCCGAAACCGGGGCGGCCCTATATCGTGGCCGATACTCATTACGTTGTTCCCGATGTCTATGTGTTCAAGGTCGAGGACCACTATGTTATCCAGTTGAACGATGAAGGGCTGCCGCGGGTCAGGATCAATCCGTACTACCGGAAGCTTTTGAGCCGCAAGGACAGCGTCGATAAAGCGACCAAGGACTATATCGAGGACCGGATGCGGTCGGCCCAGTGGCTCATCAAGGGAATGGAGCAGCGGAACAAGACCATCTACAAGGTCGCCGAAAGCATCGTGAAGTTCCAGGGGGAGTTCCTCGACCAGGGGATCTCGCAGTTGAAGCCCATGGTGCTCAAGGACGTGGCGGAAGATATTTCCATGCATGAATCCACGATCAGCCGGGTTACGACGAGCAAACACATGCATACGCCGCAGGGCATCTTTCCCATGAAATTCTTCTTCACCACCGGCTTCGCCGACGGCGCCGGTTCGGAGGTCTCATCGCTGACGGTCAAGGATGTCATCCAGCGGATGGTCAAGGAGGAGGACGCGGCGGCGCCGCTGAAGGACCAGCAGATCGTCGACGTCCTGAAAGCCCGCGGCATTGATATTGCGCGCCGAACGGTCGCGAAATATCGTGAAGAGCTCCGGATACCGCCCACCAGCGTACGGAAGCGGCTCAACTGACGGTAAAACCAGATACTACCGGTGTGATCACACACCTTTTCGAGGAGGAGCATTATGCAGATTACGGTTATTGGAAGACACCTGGACGTTACGGATGCGCTCAAACAGTATGCAATCGAAAAATTCGGCAAGCTCGAGAAGTATTTGCCGAAGAACATTCAGGTCACGGTCACGCTGTCGGTCGTAAAAAAAGTGCATCACATCGCCGAAGCAATGCTCAAGACCGACGGCTTGCTGGTACAGGCCCATGAGGAAACCGAGGAAATGTATTCCTCGATCGATCTGCTTGTCGAAAAGATCGAGAAACGGATACGAAAATACAAGGAAAGACTGGTCGACCATAAGCAGCACAACCGGACGGAGCCTGAACCGATGGCGTCCACGCATCCCGACGACCGGATCCCCCAGATCATCAAAACAAAACGGTTCGACCTGAAACCGATGCACGCTGAAGAAGCGGTGATGCAGATGGAACTGCTCGACAAGGAGTTCTATGTGTTCTCCAACGCGACAAGCGGAGATATTACCGTAATCTATCGCCGCAAGGACGGCAACGTGGGGCTTATCGAACCTGCCCACTAAGAGGGAAACGATGCCCACCCTGACGGATCTCCTGCGGGGAGACCTGATTCTCCCGGACCTCCAGGCTGTTGACAAAGTCGGGGTGATCAGGGAATTGGCGGCGCAGGTGTACGCTGTTGGCAAGGTCCGCGATGCCGATGAGCTGCTGCGCGTGATCATGGAGCGCGAAGCGATGGGCAGCACGGGAATTGGCGAAGGCGTGGCCATTCCGCATGGAAAACTGCACGCTCTGGGCGAGGTGGTCGTTGCGTTCGGGCGGTCGCTTCAGGGTGTTGACTATCAGTCGCTGGATGACAAGCCGGCGCACCTTTTTTTTCTGTTAGTCACGCCGGAGGACAGCCCCGGAGAACACCTGAAAATGCTGGCCCGCATATCGCGTATCCTCAAAAATCCGGCCTTGCGTGAGCAGCTGCGCACGGTGCCCGATGGCCGGGAGTTGCAGCGCATGATCCTCGAGGAGGACAGCAAGTACCCGCGGAAATGACGATCACCATTAAAAACCTGGTGGGACGGTCAAAGATGCTCGCCGGCGGCAGCGGGTGCGACCGGGAAATAACGACTGCGCGGATTCTTAGCCTTGAACTCTCTTCTCTCGAGAACGTGAAGGGGATAGCGTCGGGCCTCATTCACCTTCCTCCGAGTCAGTCCGCTTTTCTCTGCTCATTGCCGAAGCCCGAACGGACGCGTGTTGTCCGGACCCTGATGCGGCGGAAACCGGCCGGCATCGTGCTGACCGGAGGCGCACCCTGCCCGGAGTTGCTGGCAGGCGCGGAGCATGCCGGGATCCCGGTATTTATGAGCAGGGACCTGCGGAAACTGGCCGGCCTGCTTTCCCGTAAACTGATGCAGCGCGTGAGCCTGCACGGCGTACTGGTCCAGATCTTCGGTCTCGGTACGCTGCTCATCGGTGAAAGCGCCATCGGCAAGAGCGAAGCGGCCCTCGATCTTGTTCTTCGCGGGCATAAGCTGGCGGCTGATGACCTGGTGCTTCTTGAGCGGGTCGACGACATCCTCGAGGGCAGGGCGCCGGAAATGGGCATGGAGTTGCTGCAGATCAGGGGCCTGGGCATCATCAATGTCCGGGCGCTCTACGGCGAATCGGCCACCGTGCCCTCCTGCCGGGTCGGGCTGGTGGTGGAGCTGGAGGAGTGGAAACCGGGGCATCAGTACAGCCTGGTCGGCCTGCGCGAACGCCGCTACCGGATCCTGGGTTTGAATGTGCCCTATCTGAAGCTGCCGGTCAAACCGGGCAGGAATATGGCGACGCTCATAGAGGTGGCGGCACGGAACCAGATGCTGAAAAACCGCGGAGTATTCACGGCGCGGGAGCTCGGCAGGGCATTGAAAAAGAGGCTGGCGGGATGACGCGGATGCGCATGGTCGTGGTGACGGGACTCTCCGGGTCAGGGCGAAGCGCCGCATTAAAGGCGTTCGAGGACATGGGGTATTACTGTGTCGATAATCTTCCCCTGTCCCTGCTGAAAGCCTTTGTCGATTTTTCCCAGGGCACGGAGGCTGCCTATCTGGCCGCCATCGGCATTGATATCAGGGAAAAAGATTTCCCCCGCAGGTTTCCCGCGTTGTTCGGGGAGCTGCGCGCGGGCGGCCGCGCCGTTGAAATGCTGTTTCTTGACGCCTCGGACCAGACCCTGGTCCGGCGCTTCAGCGAAACGCGGCGGCCCCACCCCCTCGCCCGGGGCGCTACGCCGCTCATTGACGCCATCAGGGCAGAGCGGTCGGAACTGAACGAGGTCAAAAAACTGGCTGACCGGGTCATCGACACCTCGGACTATACGGTCCACGACCTGCGGCAGGCCGTCGAACGGAAGTATGCCGGGGGCGCGGCCGGCCGGCCCATGGTGATCACGATCGTCACCTTCGGATACAAATTCGGAGTTCCCTTTGATCTGGACCTGATGTTCGACCTGCGCTTTCTTCCCAATCCCCATTTTGTTCCCGAACTGCGGCCGCATACCGGCGAAGACGCGAGGGTGCGGGACTATGTCATGGCAAAGCCGGATTCCGGAGAGTTCCTGACCCGGCTCCTGGGGTTCCTCACGTATCTTCTGCCGCGGTACAAAAGCGAAGGGAAAAGCTATCTTACCATCGGGTTCGGCTGTACCGGCGGCAGGCACCGTTCCGTGGCCCTCTCGCTGCTGGTTGCCGAACAGCTCCGGCTGCAGGGATACGAGGTTACCGTGAAACATCGCGACATCGGCGCGTAGTTGTTCGATCCCGGTGGCCGTTGTGCAACACCGCGATTGCAAGGAGGGGTGGACATGGTTGGACTGGTGGTGGTTTGTCATGAGGACATGGGCGTTGAGCTGGTGAAGGCCGCTGAAATGATCGTGGGAAAGATCGCGGCGGTGGCAACGGTCAGCGTGAAGCAGGACAGCGCGCCCGAAAGTCTCCGCACGGAGATCGAAACCGCGATCAGGAAGGTTGACGGGAAAAAAGGCGTTATGCTCTTTACCGACATGTTCGGCGGCACCCCTTCCAATATCGCGCTGGCCTTTCTCGGCGACACCGTGGAAGTGGTTACCGGCGTCAATCTCTCGATGATGATCAAGTTCGCCAATCACCGCGAAGAAAAACCGCTGGCCGAACTGGCCAAACTCGTTCAGGAGGCGGCGCAGAAAAGCGTGGTGATCGCGAGCCAGATGCTGAAGGGAAAGAAATAGCAGCTCATGGCGCTTTTCGTCCGCATAGACGACCGTCTGATCCATGGGCAGGTCGTGGAGGGCTGGGTCCAGTACCTGAAGGCCACCCGGATCCTCGTTGCCGACGACCGGGTTGCCGTCAATGCGCTTCAGCGGTCCATCATGGAGCTCTCCGCGCCACAGGGGCTCGTGGTCACGATCGGCGGAGTCATGGACATCTGTGTACAGGCGCGGACGGTGGGGGAGAACGAGCGGGCGATCCTGCTGTTCTCCAATCCGACCGATGCTCTGCGGGCGCTCAAGTCCGGCCTTCAGTGCCGGACGATCAATCTGGGAGGGATGCACGTTGTTCCCGGGAAACGCAAGCTCAGGGAGGTCCTTTCCGTGGACGATGCCGATATCGGGTCTCTGCGGGAGATCCTGGCCCGGGGAGTCACGATCTGCATCCAGTCCGTGCCGAACGAGAAACCGCAGCAGCTCAGTAAGGTGTTCGAGTCCTGCGGCTTGAATTGAAGATTTGAGCATGCAACGTGCGCGTTGCATTGGTTTTTAGAGGAAGGATGGCGATGATCGATCTTCATCTGCTGCTTGCCATAATCGGTGTTGCCCTTGTGGGCGGCCTCGTCGGCCTTGACCGGACCGCGGCGGGACAGTTCATGATCTCGCAGCCTATTGTCGCCGCGCCGCTTGCCGGATGGCTCCTGGGCGATGCTACCGCCGGGCTGATCATCGGCGCCATGCTTGAGCTCATCTGGGTGCTCGATATGCCGGTCGGCGGCTTTGTGCCGGCAAACGCAACGGTCAGCGCCGTCACCGCGACGGCAGTCGCGGCCCTTTCGTGCCCGGGCGGGGCGCCCCGATCGGTCCTCGGATTCAGTATTCTCCTGAGCGTGGGTACCGTGCCGCTCACCATGATGGCCGACACCTATGTTCGCACCTGGAATTCCCGGCTTGTTGACGCCGCGCGAGGCGGCGCCGACGCGGAGCGCAGCCTGTCCCGGGCGCATCTTACGGGGCTCTGCGCATTCTTTTTAAAGTCGGTGGTCCTCTATGCGTTGCTCCTGCCAACAGGACTTGTCGCGGCAGCGTTCTTTATGCGGTCACCGTCCACGGTCCAGGCCGCCATGGAACTGTTCCTGAAGCTGGTCCCTCTGCTTGGCGTCGCCCTCATCGTGCGCCGTTTGTCGATCAGTGCTCTGGACCCTTTTTTGCTGACGGGTTTTATCGCGGCGGGCCTGGCGGCGCTGGTGTTTCATGCTTATGCCGCACTGACCACGCTGCTGACCGTTGCGACCGGCTGGCTGGGAGTACGATACCGTGAACAGCGGCCATAAGCGCCCCATAGGATCCGGCGACCTGCTCAGGGTATTCTGGCGCTCGTTGCTGCTCCAGGCGTCATGGAGCTACGACGCGATGCAGGCGCTCGGTTTTTCCTATGCCCTGCTGCCGGTCCTGAAGAAGCTCTACCCTGACCGCGCCGAGTTTGAGGCGCGGCTGCGGCTGCACATGGAGTATTTCAACACCCAGCCCTATCTGGCGTCGTTCCTTCTTGGCGCGGTGGTGGGGCTGGAAGAGGACCGGGCAACGGGGCGCGCCTCATCGGGGACCGATGCCGCGGGCTTAAAGGCCGCATTGATGGCGCCGCTGGGAGCGCTGGGGGACAGTTTTTTCTGGGGCGCGCTGAAGCCGCTGGCCGCGGTGATTGCCGTGGCGCTGGTCATGGCAGGGGTCTGGTGGGCGCCGCTTCTTTTTCTGGCGCTCTATAACCTCTGGCACGTGGGGCTCAGGCTGAGCATCGTGTTCTGGGGCTATCACAGCAGGGGCGACGCCATGGCGCTTATGGAACGGTATAGTTTTACGAAGAGCGCCCGGCTGTTCAAAGCGAGCTCGCTGTCGGTCCTGGGAGGGATCCTTGCAACGATCTCAGGCTGGCGCCCGGAGTTCGCGCCCACGCTGCCGCTGCCGGGCCCGGTCCAGGCAATGGCCGCGCTGATAATCACCCTGGTCCTCGTTTTTATTCTGCGGAGAGGCGGTTCTCCAATAAAACTCATGCTGGGTTTGGCTCTGTTCTGTCTGGCCCTTGCATATGCGGGAGTGGTCTGATGAAAAAGAAGGAATTGATGATTGAGAACAGGCTTGGGCTCCATGCCCGGGCCGCTGCCCAGATCGTAAAATCAGCGAGCGCCTATGCTTCCAAAATAACGCTGACCAAGGATGGCCTTGACGTTGACGGAAAAAGCATCATGGGCATCATGATGCTTGCCGCCGCAAAAGGAAGCAGCGTCCTCGTTGAAGCGCACGGTGACGATGAAGAGCGGGCGCTCCTGGGGCTCGAACAGCTCTTTAAGGACAAGTTCGGAGAAAAGGAATAATGGCGGGGACTCGGGAAAAGGGGACCGCGGAGCGGCGACCGGGACCTGCCGCGGGGAAAACAGGGGAGCGTTAATGCGCGAGAAAGTGTATACAGGCATCATGGCCTCGCCGGGCATTGTGATCGGGCGGGCATATCTTCTTGATCGGCGCAAAGTGGTCGTGGCAGGGCGGCGGATCGAGGAGGTCAGCGTCAAGGGCGAGGTGGCGCGCTTTAAGCAGGCGGTGGAACTGTCGAAAAGCCAGCTCGAAGACCTGAAAAAGCGCTTTACCAAAGGGCTCGGGAAGTCCCATCTCTATATCCTCGAAACCCATATCATGCTGCTCGAGGACAAAATGCTCGTTGACGGCACGGTCAAGCGTGTCAAGGAATCCCAGCTGAATGCCGAAGGCGCGCTGAAAGAGACGATCGAAGCGATCAGCCTTAAGTTCGATATGATCGAGGATGAGTATCTGCGGGAACGGAAGCACGACGTGGAGCAGGTCGGCGAGCGCATTTTGCGGAACCTCGTGGGCCACAAGCAGGAGAGCCTTGCTGATATCAAGGGCGAGGCAGTGATCATTGCGCATGATCTGGCCCCTTCGGACACGTTCATGATGCGCAAGGACAAGATCCTGGGGTTTGCCACCGATGCCGGGAGCCGGACCTCGCACACGGCGATCCTTGCGCGGTCCATGGGAATCCCCGCCGCCGTGGGACTCGAGAATATCACCGCGGCGGTCAAGACCGGCGATGTGGTGATCCTTGACGGCATCCACGGCGTGGTCATCGTTGATCCCGACGAAGAGACGTTCCTCGACTATCTCAAAAAACAGCGCCGTTATAAATATTTCGAGCAGGAGCTTGAGAACATCAAGGACCTGCCGGCGGAGACCCTGGACGGCGAGACCATCATGCTTGAGGGGAATATTGAACTGCCCGAAGAGGCCGCATCCGTTGCGGACCACGGCGGCTCCGGCATCGGCCTGTACCGGACCGAGTTCCTGTTCATGAACCGGCCGACCCTGCCTACGGAAGAAGAGCATTATGCGGCCTACCGTCAGGTCGCGGAGCGCGCCGCTCCCCAGGAGGTCGTGGTGCGCACGTTTGATCTTGGCGGGGACAAAATAGCGCTTTCAGCGGGTTTTGAAAAAGAAGCGAACCCAGCCCTGGGACTGCGGGCGATCCGGTTCAGCCTCAAGAAGCAGGATATTTTCAAGGTCCAGCTCAGAGGCCTCCTCCGGGCCTCGGCCCACGGGAATATAAAGATCCTGTACCCCATGATCTCGGGCCTTCCTGAACTGTATGCGACCAAGGCCATTCTCGCTGAAATGAAGGAAGAGCTGCGGGCGGAGGGCAGGGCTTTTAACGAGCACCTGAAGGTCGGCGTGATGATCGAGATCCCGTCGGCGGCGCTGATCGCCGATCTGCTCGCCGCAGAGGTCGACTTCTTCAGCGTCGGCACCAACGACCTGATCCAGTATACGCTGGCCATCGACCGCCTGAACGAGCATGTGGCCTATATGTACGAGCCGCTTGACCCGGCCGTGTTGCGCCTGCTCCAGAAGATAGCGCAGGCTGCCCGCGAGGCGAACATCCCCCTGGCCATGTGCGGGGAGATGGCGGGGGACCCGCTGTATGCCGCGATCCTGATCGGCATGGGCTTTAACGTATTGAGCATGAACGTGGCGTCGATTCCCTGGGTAAAAAAGATCATCAGATCGGTGCGCATGCAGGACGCCGTTGAGCTGGCATCGCTCGTGATCGCCCAGCCGACAGCGGAAAGGTCCCGGCAAACCGCCGTCCGGTTCATGGAGGAGCGGTTCCCGGAGCTTGCCGCGGAGCTGTAATACTTGTTGAAATGGAGCCGGCATTGCAGAATACGGAATGTGATGTGATCGAAACGAAACAGGGAGCACAGGAACAATCAATGCCGAGGACCCACGGAGGCAACATCCGCGAGGCCGCGCTGCGCTATGGCATAGCGGAAAAAAACATCGTCGATTTCAGCTCGAGCATCAACCCGCTGGGGCCGTCGTCCGCGGCCAGGCGGGCTGCACGGAAGGCAATCGACCTTATTGACCGCTATCCCGATCCGGACATGTCGGAGCTCCGGGTTGCGATCGCCCGCTATTACGGCATTAAACCGGAGCAGGTGGTGTGCGGGAACGGTTCAAATGCGCTGATCCATCTTATCCCGCGCGTGTTCCGTCCGAAAAGGGCGCTGATCCCGATGCCGACGTTTTCCGAATATGCCGCTGCGGTCGAAGATTCCGGCGGCGAGGTCGTGCCGTTGCCGCTGCGGGAAGAGAACGGATATCGCGCCGATCCTCTTGACCTCTCGTTCGCGCTCAAGGATGTGGACATGGTTTTTCTTTGCAACCCCAATAACCCCACGGGCGCGTTCATTCCGAAGGCTGAAATGCAGGAGCTCCTGAGAATGGCATGCGAGAACTCCGTCCGTCTTGTGGTCGATGAGGCTTTCATGGATTTTGTGGACGCCGGGTCCATGGTCAAGGAAGCGGTGCAATCGTCCAACCTGATCGTGCTCCGCGCGTTTACCAAGTTCTACGGCATGCCCGGATTGCGGGTCGGCTATGCGATCGCGGATTCCGGCACTGCCCGGCGGCTCCGCGGCGGCCAGGAGCCCTGGACCATAGACATCCCGTCCGAGCGCGCGGCCATTGCGGCCTTGACCGACTGGGGTTATGCCAAAAAGACGCGCCGTTACATCGCCCGGGAGCGGGACCGTCTCCTCGCGGGCCTGCGCCTCATCCACGGGCTCGAACCCTTTCCGAGTCCGGCGAACTATATATTTCTCAAGCTCACCGGGATCGATTCGCAATTACTCACGGACAGGCTCGGCAGGCGGGGACTGCTGGTCCGGGATTGTTCCTCCATCCCCGGCCTCGATAATCGCTATATCAGGATCGCCGTGCGGACGTGGTGGCAGAACCGGCGTCTCTTGAAGGCCCTCCGGGAGATCCTCCCTGCGTGACTGTTTCCCGCCGAAATTTATTTTGCAAAATGAACTTTGCTGTGATAGAGTTAGCGCGTAAATAAGCTGAAAATGCGTCTGTTTTTCATGCTCCTGCGGTCGCCCGGTGCTCAGCTGGGGCAATGAGAAATGTGCTCCGGGTGCGGCGGTTTTCACTGCCTGCGGCCGGCGAATCGGGGGAGTTGGATGCGGAACACGCGGAGCGGCATCCTGCGTAGCGGCGCCGGAGGAATGATGGCGGAACCGATCATGTGTCCCTATTGCGGCGGAACGAACCTCTTCCAGGAAGACGACTATGGCATCGAACTGGACTATGAAGACTGGACCATTCATCACTGGGACTGCCTCGACTGTTCCGAGTCTTTCGATAAAATAGAGATACTGCCCGCATCCAGCGCATTCCAGGAGAACCATGAGAGCACCATCCACTGACGCGGCACGGCCGGTCCCGGGGTTGCCGACCGGCGCCGACGCTGACCGGCCGACGGTGGCCAGGGTATCGCTTGGCGCGCTCTCGCATAACTTCGCGGAAGTGCTGCGCCGCGCCATGGGGCGTAAGGTGCTTGCCGTGGTGAAGGCCCAGGCATACGGCCACGGACCGGTTCCCGTAGCGCGGCATCTGCTGGCGCAAGGCGCATACATGCTCGGCGTTGCCCTGGTCGAAGAGGGAAGACAGTTGCGCGAGGCCGGGATCGAGGCTCCGATCCTGGTCATGGGTCCGGTATTTCCCGGGCAGGCCGACGCGGTCGCGGCGTGGCGTTTGACGCCAGCCCTGTCGGGCAGCACCGTTGCCCGCGCACTTTCAGATGCAGGGCAAAGGCGCTCCCAGCGCATTACCGTGCATGTGAAGGTGGATACCGGCATGAACAGGACCGGCGTTTCTCCGGAAGCCGCTCCGGCCCTGATCCGGGAACTCATGGCGTTTGAGGGCATCGTGGTCGAGGGCCTGATGACGCACTTCGCCGATGCCGACCTCAGGGACAAAGCCTTCGCCTCGCATCAGATGGAACGATTCGAAAAACTCCTGGAAACCCTCGCTGATCAAGGAATAGATATTCCGCTCCGCCATGCGGCCAACAGCGCGGCGGTCCTTGATTACCCGCGTGCGTTGCTTACGATGGTCAGGCCCGGGCTCATGCTGTATGGATACGACCCGGTGGAAGGAAATGCCTCCGGCGTTGATCTGCAGCCGGTCCTCTCGCTCCTGACAAGGATCTTTCTGCTGAAAAAAGTACCCGCAGGCACGCCCGTCAGCTATGGCAGGACCTTTGTGACCAGGCGCGAGAGCCTGATCGCCACCATCCCCATCGGTTATGCCGATGGCTTCAGCCGCGCTCTTTCGAACCGCGGCGAGGCGCTCGTCCGGGGAGTCCGGGTGCCCGTGGCGGGACGGGTCTGCATGGACATGACCATGCTCGATGTAACCGATGTCCCCGGCGTCCGTGAAGGCGATGAGGTGGTGCTGATCGGCTCCTCGGGCGGCGAGAGGATTACTGCCGCGGACCTTGCGGAAAAGACCGGCACGATACCCTATGAGGTGCTGTGCGGGATCAGCGCCAGGGTGCCGCGGGTCTTCGTATAGCGCGGCCTGCACACGGAACCGTCTGTGACGGACTCAAGATTCAAGATATTGAATATTCCGTTTTGAATTTTGAATGAAATATAATGGTGACCTTATTCATGATCCGCTTGCTTGAAATGCTGGGCGGCAAAACGTCGGGGGTGGTGACGGAGATCGGGAAGGTCCTCATGTTTCTGGGCCAGACCCTTCGTGCGACCATAAGCGGTCCTTTTTACGTGAAGAACCTGCTCAAGCAGATGGAGCGGATCGGCGTGAATTCCGTTCCGGTCGTCATGACCACGGCCCTTTCCACCGGCATGGTGCTTGCGCTCCAGAGCTACACGGGGTTCAAGCGCTTCGGCGCGGAATCGCTTATCGGCACGGTCGTTTCGCTCTCCATGACGCGTGAGCTGGGTCCGGTCCTGACCGGGCTCATGGTCGCGGGCAGGGCCGGCGCGTCCATGGCGGCGGAGCTCGGGACCATGAAAGTGACAGAACAGATCGACGCCATGGAGACCCTGGCAACGAGCCCCATGAAGTATCTGGTGGTCCCGCGATTTATTGCGAGCACGGTGATGATGTTTTTTCTCACGGTGCTCGGAATGATCATCGGCATTTCCGGCGGTTATTTCGTGGGGGTCAAGGTGCTCGGCACGAACCCTGTCACCTATGTGAACCAGAGCATCGACAATGCCGAAGTTACGGACATCTGGTACGGGCTCGTCAAGGCGCTGGTATTCGGCGCGGTAGTCGGACTTATCGGCTGCTATAAGGGGTTCAATACCGAGGGCGGGGCGGAAGGAGTGGGCAAGGCGACGACCGGGGCGGTGGTGGTATCGTGCATGCTCATTCTTATCCTGGATTATTTTCTGTCCGCGCTGTTGTGGTGAGTTCGTCATGATCGACATAATCAACGTGCATAAGGGCTTCGGCGAGCAGCGCGTTCTCCGCGGGGTCAATCTCAAAGTCGAGAAGGGCGAGAGCATGACGGTGATCGGCGGCAGCGGCAGCGGCAAAAGCGTGCTGCTGAAGCACATCATCGGGCTGCTGTTTCCGGATCAGGGCCGCGTGATCATCGACGGACAGGCGCTGAACGATCTTGATCAGCACGGCTTGAACGAAGCGCGCAAGAAGTTCGGCATGCTCTTTCAAATGGCGGCGCTTTTCGATTCACTGAGCGTCTGGGAGAATGTAGGTTTTGCCCTGAAGCAGCACACGAAGAAGTCGGACGAGGAGATTCGCGCCATGGCGACTGAAAAGCTTGCGCTGGTGGGGCTCAAAGGCATTGAGGACAAGATGCCCGCGGAGCTGTCGGGCGGCATGAAAAAAAGAGTGGGGCTGGCCCGTGCAATAGCCATCAACCCGTCCATTATCCTCTACGACGAACCGACCACGGGACTGGACCCTATTTCCGCTGACGCTATCAATGACCTGATCATCGATCTGCGGAAAAAACTCGGAGTGACCTCGGTTTCCATCACGCACGACATGCACAGCGCCTACAAAATATCGGACCGCATCGCCATGCTCTATAAAGGCGAGATCCTCGAGGTCGGAACTCCCGACCAGATACGGCAGACCTCGCATCCCATCGTGCACCAGTTTATTACGGGGAGCGCGGTGGGGCCGATAACGGCGGATTAATTGCACAGGGAGTCTTTATGGCTAAACTGAGTCCGGAAGCAAAGGTGGGGCTGCTGGTCATTGTCGGATCGGTCGCCCTCCTCATCATGACCTTTATGGTAGGAAAGTACCAGTTCGGCGAGGCAAAAGGGTATACGCTCGCAGCGCTCTTTGATTCGGTGGCAGGCCTTGACGAAAAATCGGCTGTGCGCATGGCAGGGGTCAAGATCGGCGTTGTCGAGCGCGTGGAACTCTCGGACAGCCGCGCCAAGGTCATCATGCGGCTCAATCCGGACATCCAGATCAAGCGCGGCTCCGAGGCAACGATCAAGACCATGGGGCTTCTGGGAGAAAAATTCGTGGAGCTTGTCCCGCCGGAGCGGAGATCGGACCTCTCCGAGGGCAGCGCGCCCGGAGCGGCAGGGAAGCCCGGCTATCTTCAGCCGGAAGAGACGATCCAGGCGACCGTGTCGCCCAGCGATGTGGACAAGCTCATTAACCAGCTGAGCGGCATCGCCGGCGACATCAAGGAGGTCACCGGATCGCTGCGCCAGGTACTGGGGACCGAGGCAGGGGCCCGGTCCATGGAGGATATCCTGCACGATCTGCGCAGCACCATGGCGAACATCAAGGAATTTTCCACCACCCTGCAGGGAGATGGGGGCGATCTGGTCAGGCGGCTGAACGAACTTGCCGGCAGCCTCAATGCCGTTGTGGGCGAGAACCGGGACAACCTGAAAGTAAGCATGGAGAACATCCGGGAAGCGTCGCGGAACGCCGAGCTTGCCCTGGCCTCGATCGAGAGCGTGGCCCGGAGGGTGGACCGCGGCGAGGGAACGCTGGGCAAGCTGATCACCGACGACAGCATGTATACGAGCATCGACAGCGCGGCCAAGGGGATCAGCGACTATACGTCGAGGATCGAACGCATGCGGACCGTGGTCGGTTTCCGCACCGAATATATGTTCCCGAAATCCAAAAGTTATTTTACGCTGGAGCTTAAGCCCAAACCGGATAAATATTATATCTTCGAGATGACGAACGATCCTTACGGAAAGTATGCGCGCACCACCATGACCGCCACGCCGGGCAGTTCGCTCACGACCGAGACCTATGAAGACCGCTTCAAATTCAGCCTCATGTTCGCCAAGCGCTGGGGCGATGCCGCGCTTCGCGTGGGGTTGATCGAGTCCACCGGCGGCATCGGAGGCGATTACTTCCTGTTCGGCGATACAATGAAAGTGAGTGTTGATGCCTGGAACATGAACAGCAAGGAGCCGCAAAACACCAATACGCATCTGAAGGGAACGGTGAGCTATATGCTCGGCAATACGCTGTTCGTGAACGGCGGTGTGGACAACGCTCTGAACTCCAAGCGCTCCGCGCCTTTTGTCGGCATCGGGCTGCGGTTCAATGACGATGACCTGAAATATCTGATCGGGAGTGTGCCGATCCCCAAGTAGCCCCGTCTCTTTTCCGGTTCTGTTCTTGACTTTTTGAGTATTGTCTCATAGAATGCGGCTCTGTTTCCGATGTCCTCAAGTGTTTGAATTCATTGTTCCAGGGAGATGTGAAGAATGACCACGGGGATCGTAAAAGCGGTTTTTCCCGCTGCCGGATTGGGCACCCGTTTTCTGCCGGCGACCAAGGCGTCGCCCAAGGAAATGCTTGCGCTTGTTGACAAGCCGCTCATCCAGTATGTCGTGGAGGAGGCCGTTGCCTCGGGCATCGAAGAGATCGTGCTGGTCACGGGCAGGGGAAAGCGCGCCATCGAGGACCACTTCGACGTGGCCTTCGAGCTCGAGGAAGATCTCAAGGCAAAAGGCAAACACAAGCTGCTTTCAGAGATCCAGCGCATCGCAAACCTGGTGACCTTCTGCTACATCCGTCAGAAAAAGGCGCTCGGCCTCGGACACGCCGTGCTGACGGCCAAGCGGGTGGTCGGCAATGAACCTTTTGCCGTGCTGCTCGGCGATGACATCATCGATGCGGAAGTGCCCGCGCTCAAACAGATGATGGGCGTCTATAAACGGTACCCGTCGACGATCCTCGCCATCCAGAAGGTGCCCCGGTCCCAGACGCAGAACTACGGCATTATTGATGCAAAAAAGATCGAGGACGGCGTCTACCTCGTCAACGATCTGGTTGAAAAACCATCGCCCGACAAGGCGCCTTCCAATCTGGCGATCATCGGACGTTATATTCTTACTCCGGGGATATTCAAAGCGCTTGAAGAGACCAGGCCGGGCAAGGGCGGCGAAGTTCAGCTGACTGACGGGCTCCGGCTGCTCATGGAGGACCAACCGATCTACGCATACGAGATCGAGGGTATCCGGCACGATTGCGGCGACAAGCTCGGTTTTTTGAAGGCAACGGTGGAGTTCGCGCTGAAGAACAAGGATTTAGGACCGGAGTTCAGGCAATATCTGCAGAAATTAAAGCTGTAACCCACTGCGAGAAGCACGAGGGGAGTCAGTACATCTGACGTGAGGAGGTTGGTGTGGCAAAGACTGAGTCAAAAAATATCGATCTCCAGCAATCCATAGAGATCCCGAAAAAACTACCGCTGCTTCCGATACGGGACATCGTCATTTTTCCCTACATGGTGCTGCCGCTTTTTGTAGGCAGGGAAATGTCCATCAAGGCGATCGAGGTCGCTCTCGAAAGCAACCGCATGATCTTTCTGACGTCGCAGAAGGACATTAACATTGAAAACCCCTCGCCGTCCGATTTGTATTCCGTGGGCACCGTCGGCGTGATCATGCGGATGCTGAAGCTGCCTGACGGCCGCATCAAGATCCTGGTCCAGGGCGTATCGCGCGCCAAGACCGTGAAGTTCCTGCAAAAGGAACCGTTCTACCAGGTAGAGATCAAGACCTTCCCCGACGTTCCCCTGACCGTGGACCTCGAAACCGAGGCGCTCATGCGGAACGTGAAAGAGCAGATCGAACGGCTGGTATCGTTCGGCAAGGTCATCCTGCCGGACATCATGGTCGTTATCGAGAACGTGGACGATCCCGGCAAACTGGCCGACCTCGCCATCGCCAACATGGGGCTGAAGGTGGAGCAGGCGCAGGAGATCCTGGAGCTCACGGACCCGGTGCTGCGCATCAAGCGGATCAACGAGGCACTGGGCAAGGAGCTCGAACTGCTCTCCATGCAGCAGAAGATCCAGGCCGACGTGCGCGGCGAGATCGACAAGACGCAGCGCGAATATTTCCTCCGGGAGCAGTTGAAGGCGATCCAGCGCGAGCTGGGCGAGACCGACGACCGCTCCGAGGACATGCGTGAGCTCCGGGAGAAGATCAAGGACGCCAAGCTTCCCGAGAAGGCAGGAAAAGAGGCCGAGAAGCAGCTCAGGAGGCTCGAGCGCATGCATCCCGACGCCGCCGAAGCGTCCATGACCCGCACCTACATCGAAATGCTTGCCGAGCTTCCCTGGAGCAAGGCCACCAAGGACAATCTCGACCTCAAGGCGGCGTACAAGATCCTCGAAGAAGACCATTATGATCTTGAAAAGGTGAAGGAGCGCATCATCGAGTATCTGGCGGTGCGCAAACTCAAAGACAAGATGAAAGGCCCCATCCTCTGCTTCGTCGGTCCTCCGGGCGTGGGCAAGACCTCGCTCGGCAAATCGATCGCCCGCGCCCTGGGACGGGAGTTCGTGCGCATCTCGCTCGGCGGCGTGCGCGACGAAGCCGAGATCCGCGGACATCGCAGGACCTACGTGGGCGCTCTTCCCGGCAGGATCATCCAGGGCATCAAGACGGCAGGCAACAATAACCCGGTTTTCATGCTCGACGAGATCGACAAGATTGGCGCGGATTTCCGGGGCGATCCCTCGGCTGCGCTGCTCGAAGTGCTCGATCCCGAGCAGAACAATTCCTTCAGCGACCATTACATCGGCCTGCCTTTCGATCTGTCACGCGTCATGTTCATCACCACCGCGAACATGACCGACCCGATCCCGGGCCCGCTCAAGGACCGCATGGAGATCATCCGGCTGTCAGGCTACACGGAGCAGGAAAAGCTCGGCATTGCCAAGAGCTATCTGGTCCCCCGGCAGCTGACGGAGCACGGCATAACGGACAAGCAGATCAGCATCGGCGATAAAACGCTCATTCAGGTCATCGCGCAGTATACCCGTGAGGCAGGTGTGCGGAACCTGGAGCGGGAAATAGGCCATCTCTGCCGCAAGGTCGCACGGAAGGTCGCCGAGGGCGAGGACCAGCTCTATACGATCACCCCGCAGAACCTGCATACCTATCTTGGGGTGGAGAAGTTCATGCCCGAGGTGGAGCGCGAGAAGGATGAGATCGGCGTGGTGACCGGCCTGGCCTGGACCGAGACGGGCGGCGATATCCTGTACATTGAAGCAACCTCGATGCGCGGCAAAGGACAGCTCACGCTGACCGGACACCTGGGCGATGTGATGAAGGAGTCCGCCCACGCAGCGCTCACGTACGTGCGCTCCCGCGCGGAGAAGCTCGGCATCAACCCCGACGTGTTCGCGAAAACAGATGTGCATATCCACGTGCCTGCGGGCGCCATTCCCAAGGACGGCCCGTCAGCGGGCGTGACCATGGCCACCGCCCTGGCGTCGGTTTTTACCAACACGCCGGTGCGGCGGGACATTGCCATGACCGGAGAAGTGACGCTCCGCGGAAGGGTCATGCCGATCGGCGGTTTGAAGGAAAAGACCCTGGCCGCCCGCAGGGCCGGGATCAAGACCGTGATCGTCCCCAAGGAAAACGAAAAAGACATCGGGGATTTTCCCAAGTATCTGCGCAAGGACATGAACTTCATTTTCGCCACCACGGTTGATGATGTGCTTGCCGCGGCCTTGCGTAAGGTCAACGGTAAAGATGTGAAAAAGGCGAACGGCAAGGCTCAGAAAGTGAAGCGTTAGGAGTCAGGAGTCAGGAGTCAGGAGTCAGGAGTCAGGAGTCAGGAGTAACACCACACTATTCGATGCCCCGCACTTCGGTGCGGGGTTTTTGTTAGGTATGCAAAACGGTTTATCCCTGGTGATGAAACGATGAAAATATCGGACCTCGGCGAATTCGGCCTGATAAAAAAGATCAAAGCACAATCCAAAGGCAGATCACCTTCAATGCTGATAGGCATAGGAGACGATGCTGCCGCGCTTTCCCTCCCGCCTTCAAAAAAAATCCTTGCTACAACCGACATGCTGCTCGAAGGTGTGCATTTCGACCTGTCCTATACCGATTTTTATTCCCTTGGCTGGAAATCCGCTGCCGTGAACCTGAGCGATATTGCCGCCATGGGAGGCGTTCCCCGCTTTTGCCTCACAGCGCTCGGCATCCCGTCCAGCATCTCCGTAGAACAGATCAAAGAGTTTTATAAAGGCTTTAACACCCTTTGCCGCAAGTACAACGTCGACCTCGTAGGTGGGGATACGTGCCGCTCTCAGCAGGGTCTGGTGATAAGCGTTACGGCGCTTGGCGAGGTCGAAAAGAAGGAAATGCTCACCAGGGCAGGGGCGCGGCCGGGCGACCTTCTCTTCGTCACCGGGACGCTGGGGGATTCGGCGGCGGGGATGGAACTGCTGAGGGCAGGGTACAGGGGACAGGGGCCAGGGTCCAGGGGTAAGGGGCGCAACTCCGAACTCCGAACTCAGAACTCCGAACTGATCCGAAAGCATCTTCAACCAGATCCGCGCACTGAGTGGGGCCGAAAAATAGCTCTCTCCGGCTGTGCTACCGCGATGATAGACATCAGCGACGGATTGTCGTCCGATCTCGGGCATATCTGCGAGGAGAGCGGGGTCGGCGCGGAGATCAGCGCCGACCAGATACCCGATTCAACAGCTGTTCGCAAGGCAGCCGGTCATCTGAAAACCAGCCCTCTTCATTACGCTCTTTCCGGAGGCGAGGACTATGAGCTGCTTTTTACCGTATCGCCGTTAAAACTCAAGAAGTTCCTTTCCTTAAAAATAGTATCCACACAAATAGGAAGTATCATTGTCGGGAATAAGATGTTTTTAAGTAGTAATGGCAAACGGGCGATCCTCAAGCCGAAGGGCTATAACCATTTTATGGGGCAGGGTATGAATCGTTGACTTCTTCCTGAGCTTGCTAACAGTTGAGATATTCGGAAGTTGCATAATACGCTTTGAATTTGGTATTCATTTCCCGATGATTAATACCTGGTTTTGCATATTAGTCAGCTGGTTTCGGCTATTACCAAATTGCATGTTCGTCATTTTATAAAGGCAACGAATCCAATTGCTTATGCAGTTTCAGGAGGCTTCCTGCTATCCGGAAGTGTTGCCTTTCCCGTCCATAGAATAACTTGTTGATTTGGAAAAAATGAGGTTGAATTATGGAACCGATCATTTGTAAAAATGCTTTCTATGGACCGTATGGACCGTATGGGGTCAGGACCGTATGGGGTCAGACTTAAAACATGAGTTGTTGACAACGATTCCAAGTTTTGCTATCCTCAGCTCATGCCTCGCAAACCACGCATCGAATACGAAGGCGCTTTCTATCATGTCCCTCTGTGTCAATATAGCTGGGACACCTCCCCTATGGTAAATTAGAGTAGAGGGTGGGGAGGAGAAATCATTATGATAGCTGCAAAGATCAAAGCA
>JAYTJE010000023.1:0-19707 GCA_043731355.1 Nitrospirota bacterium | reverse complement strand
TGCTTTGATCTTTGCAGCTATCATAATGATTTCTCCTCCCCACCCTCTACTCTAATTTACCATAGGGGAGGTGTCCCAGCTATATTGACACAGAGGGATACACCAAAGCGGTCTGCACCCAAACCCTTAATCAAAAATGGAATGGAGGCAACACCGACTAAAAGTGGCGCGATGTTCCCTGCAAGATTGAATATTGTATTTTTTATATAGCTAGTATTATTAGTAGTTGTTTCAGTTTGTTGAGACATAGTTTAAGTGTGATAGAACAAGTCGGTAGTGTGCAGCGATGCGCCTCAGTATTTTTCTGCACAATATCGGCTCACATCAAGCGCCCAATCAATTTAAAAGCAAGATTCTGATCATCCCAGATGATGCTCAACTCAAGCTCTGGATACCAGTAGTCGTAGTTTTGCAGAGAAATTCTGGCATATCCGAAAGTACTATGAAACCATGAGCAAATCCTTCGGGTATCCAAAGTTACCGAAGAAACGTCGGCGTTGAAAAACGAGAATTTTTAGAAGCTTCTCGGGCTCGGTCGCTGCATTCCAATACAAATTTGGTCGGTTTGCCTGATGAGTCCGCGGCATCTGCGACTATCCTTCCTCGGTAGACAATACATATTCAACACCATCAGGGCTCACGGAAACATTATTTCCGTCATCATTTTTTTTGTCTAATTATCTTCTATTGTCACTTTTGTCTTTTAAAAATTACAATCAGGAAAATACTTGCGAAAAAAGTGCAAATACCCGCAAGCACCATCGCTGTCGCTAAGGACGTTTTTCTGCTCAACCTTAATGGTGGAGCCGCAATTTCGAATGTAATGGTATTAAGCAGGTTTTCTTCTATATCTCCCAAAGTACTCCGGAAGTGAATGATTTCCGAACCTGGATTGAATGAAAACGTCGCTGAAAGACCCCGACTGTTTAGCTGTTTCATTTTCTTTAGGTTTTCAATTTCCGAATGTATGTCTTTTTGCAGAGCTTCAAGCATTAATCGATGAAAACGGATTTTTTTTATGCTCGCATCCTCAGTATTCAGAAAATTCACGATCCCATCAGCCACCCCATCCACAACATGACTACCTGATTCCACGGTAATTTTAACTTCCTTACTGCCCTGGGCTGTTTTTTGAGTTTTTATCGACTTTATCTTCCCGGCCTTGGCCACATCAATACCCAGCTTCGCGGCTATTTCATCATACTGCCCCCGCTTGGTCAAATCATTCAAGGTCGCAATCAGGTAGTTCATCTCGTTGGAATCATAAGCAGGATCCGACGGTGTTTTCAATGTTACAACCGTGCTGTATGCCGGTGGAATGAAACTATTTGCAATGCCAGCAATTACCATTACGATCGCACTCGTGGTAATTAAAAGTTTATAGCGTTCTTTCACTATAAGGATTGCTTTTGCAAGCATGGCTTCGAAAAAGTCCGGCTCTTCAATGTTGATGCTGTCATTCATGCTTCAATTCTCCTCACTTTTTCATGGACGTAACGCAACTAATGGCTGACAGTGGGACAAAAGTAGATTGGTTTCCCTGCCGGTATGGACCGAGCAGCCCGACGATCAAAAAAAAGATTGGTCCATATCTGGGCATTCCTATGACCGTGTCCGTCAATCCGCCGACAATCGTGAGCAGTGTGCACAGGATGATGATATACCCTCCAACGCCCCCCTGTTCACGAACTTCCCTAAGTCCCCACCGTATGAGCGCACTAAGAAGCCCAAGGAAAACCACGAAACCCGTTATCCCCTGTGTTGCCAGGACTTGAAAAAAAATATTGTGCGCATGAAAGCTTGAATTCGGCTCACGGAGCTTCTGTTCACGAACAAGCCGTGCGATGTTGTCCTTAAAATCGCTTACCCCTGTCCCCATCAGCGGCGACTCTTTCAGAAGCAGCAAAGACCCTTTCCATAGTTCAAAACGGGTCTGGGTGCCGTTTAAAACGCGCCCTCCTGCGGAAGCTTGAATGGACGTCACTGCTGTAACCGCCCGATTCCGCAGTACTCCGCTGAAAATGATCAGCCCTAAAAAAACAGCCAGAAAGCTGCAAGTAAAAATAAGAGCCTTTTTCCGACTATACAGAAACAGCGTGATTGAGCACGCGGCGGCAAGCGCGATCCACGTTCCCCGGCCCCCGGACAACATGATACCTCCGGACGTCAGCACCGCAATAAGAAGGAGAAAACCAGTCCACAACCCTGATCGGGGCGCTGAATCCTTTTTGATCAGCAGCAACAAAAGGGCGGACGCGGGGATGAACGCCAGCCGTGCGGTATAAATTGTTGAAAATACCGCGAATCCATGCGACCTCTGGTTGCCTTTATACATAAGACCGTAAAACTGTAGAACCCCCACGAGCCCGTCCACTGCGGCACAGGTAAAGAGGACGACAATAATAATCTTTCTCTGGTTCACGCTGAGCGGGGCAGTAAAAAGGAGACCGCCCAGAAAGAAATACTTATACTCATCGAACATATAGAAAGCAAAAGGTTGATTTGATGAACGGACAGCACTTGCCAGAAGAGTAACGAAAAAAAGCGATGAGAACAGAATGACATCGGAGGGAATGGTCCCGACGGGCTTGCTCTTCAGAACATAACGCCAGACCAGCAATGCAAAAATACTCAAGGGCAGAAACAGGTGTGTCCGGACGAACGGCAGATACAGAGAGAGAGAAGCCGCTGAGCACGAAGACCAAAAAGATCGATAAGGCTTTTTCCGCAAACTGAGGGATAACATCCCCCCGCTTCCGAGTTTCTCCAGACAACCCGTTTAAATGTTCCAAGATAATACTTTTCCTCAGCATATATTATATATTCAATTGGGACAGTGTGACATTTTCAGTTATTTATGCAGAATATCATTGTATACTTCGATCAGCCGCTCTCCGAACCGCTTCATGGAGAAGTCGTCCGCTGCTATTTTTCTGCACTTCCGGGACAGCGCTTGATATCGTACCTCGTCACGCCGCAGTGCCACGATCTGATCAACCAGGGGCCCCACACCTTCCGCCGGCCGGTAGAGAAACCCTGTTCCGTATTCGTCGATCAACTCGGCCCCGCCCTCACCCTCCCGGGCGACCATGGGCGTTCCCGCTGCCATGCCTTCCATCAGCACGACCCCCAGCGCTTCATTTTCAGACGGCAGCACCGTGAAGTGGCTGAGAGACAGTATCTCAGGGACCTCCGACGTCCATCCGGTAAAGTGCATATTATCCGTCAGTCCCAATGACGTGATCTTCCTGACGAGTGAATCGTGGTATTCACCGCTCACGGGGTCGCCGATTATGATTAGGAGCGGCCGTTCACCGCGCTCTTTGCAGCCTGCGGCGATATCGAGGGAAACCAGATGGGCTTTGCGCTCGATCAGGCTCGATACATGGCACAGAACAATGGTAAAAGCATTGGTGTTGAGCTTGTGCTTCCAGGACTCTCGTTTGTCAGGATCGGGCGTGGCAAACCGCTTCACATCAATGCCGGGGCGAATGAGGGTGATCTTTCCCGGTTTTACCCCTCCCTTTTCGAGAAGAGGCCGCTGCTTCTCCGCAAGTATAATGACTTTATCGGCGAACCGGAAGCCGAAATGGGAGCGCGGCACCATGTTGGTGCTGACCACCGGCTTTCCCGTGATCTTCGAGAGGATAACGCCGAGATAATCGGCCCGGTCAAGCGTCGTATGTATCACATTGATACTATATTGTTTGATGATATTTTTCAAGAAGAATATGTCCTTGATTCCCTTCATGGGGCTGCCATGATAGGGGACCCCAAGGGCCCGCACCGAATCGGTCACATACCCTTCTGGACCGCGGCCGACGACCACGACCTGGTTGCCCATGGCCTGCAAGACCGCCACCTGGTCGAGAAAGATACGCTGCGCACCGTACCGGTCGTTCTTGGATATCATTTGAAGAATGTTCATAAGGCCTTTCGAAAGGAGAGCTTCAGCGCATTATCCCCCGGTATCGGGGTTGTTCACCAGGGATGCAAAAAACCGGTAATAATCATCGATCATCCGCTCCCGGCCGAATTTTTCAGCCACCCAGGCAGGTCCTGCCTTTGACATCAGTCTGTGAACATCTTTACTAGTAAGAATATGGATTATCTCGGCGGCCATTTCCGCGGGCCCGTTCACCAGCCTGCCTGCCGGGCATCCTTCCAGAGAATCACGGACGCCGCCGGCATTGAATGCAACCACCGGCGCTCCCATACCAAGCGCTTCCAGCACCCAGATGCCGAACCCCTCATTTCGATGAGTGCATACGGCAATGTCGAGCTCGGCATAAAATGCATACATATCTTCCTTTGCCAGCCTGCCCACCCACAGGATCGATCCGGTCAGCCCCAGTTTCTCCGCCCGTTCCTTGAATGCCTGGACCTGCCCTATGCCGGACGGAGCTGCCACCAGAGCGAAATACGCGGATGGGACTTCTTTTTTGATCAGGACCAGCGCATCAAGGAACTCGATCTGGTTTTTCCAGAGGTCGCCGACCGTACCGATGATCCGTGCGTCTGAAGAAAGGTCAAAACGCTGCCTGAGCGACCCCCGAAGCGCCTGAACCGGCTTGAACATGTCCAGGTCGATGCCGTAATAAATGATACTGGTCCGCGAAGCGACCTTCGGACAATAGTCAATGACCCGGTCCCTGATGTGGCGCGATATGGTCACGATATGCCGCATCCGGGAAAGCAGAAAGCGCGACCGGATGAACTCAGGCACCTGCGGCGTGTACATCAGCGCGGGTTTCCTTCCGGAAAGCTTGCTCCCGACCCAGGACTGGACAATGTCGTGGCCGCGCTGAATATCGATGAGCTCGTACCCGCCCTCACGAATGATCTTCGCGGTCTTGAATACCGAACTGATCCCCCGCGGGCCTGACCGGTCGATGGGGTGAAGTTCGATGGCGCTGTTCCTGAATATCTCCACAAGCGGCGTTCCGGGACGGCAGATAAGACCTACCTTCACACCCCTGGCAGCCAGTCCGGGAAGCAGGTCGCGAAGGAATTCTTCTCCCCCCCCCCTGCCCCTGAAGTTGTTCACGAAAAGGATCTTCACCGAGTTCCCGCCCCTTGCTCTTTACCCTGCCCCCTGGACCCCGGCCCCTGGACCCTGATTGTATACTCCCACGCCTTTGCATACTTGGCGAAAACATAATAAGAGTGGAACAGATTCAGTATCAGGCCATGTTTCCCGTCGAGGAAGCCGAGCCGGAAAAAATATTTGAACACAAAAGTGCCCAGAGGGCGGAGCAACATGTTGACCCAGCCGGTCTTGGACCGCGTGATCCCCTTTTCCGCCATAACGCTTACCGCCAGCGACGAATATTTATTAATCGACGCCAGGTACGAGGCAAGGTCGGGATAGGCGTAATGCAGGATGGCGTGTCGCGTGTTGCCGACCGGCCCCTGCGCCTTGATCGCTTCATGGACCGCGCGTTCCTCGAACCGGCCCGCGCCTTTCCTGATCAAACGAAGATTGCGGTCCGGGTACCAGCCGCCGTATCGAATCTGCTTTCCGAGAAAAAACGTTTTCCGCGGAATGCGGTATCCCTCGAGCGCATCAGGCGCGGCAATAATCCCGCGTATCTCATTCGCAAGCGCGGGTTCGACCGGCTCATCGGCGTCAAGGCTCAGGACCCAGTCCCCGGTTGCCTTGTCTATGGCCAGGTTTTTCTGGCCTGCGAAACCGAGCCAGTCCTGGTGAATGACCTTGTCCGTATACTCGCGGCAAATGGCAAGGGTCCGGTCAGCGCTTCCGGAATCAACAACAATGAGTTCGTCAGCCCAGGCAACGCTCTCCAGCGTGCTCCTGATGTTCGCTTCTTCATTATACGTAATGATGGCGACCGAGAGTTTCGGCTTTTGCGTACTCATCGCGAGACCTTCGAGGGTTTGGCTGAAAGATGTTTTTCCACCGCAACGAGGGCATCTTCCACCGAGATCAGCTTCATACATTTATTATCAGCGCACTTGTGCGGCTTGCAGGGGTAGCAGGAAAGCCTCTTGGTAATGACCGTATGGCCAGTTCCCCAGGGGCCCCACTTGCGCTCATCGGTCGGCCCGAACAGGGCCACCACCGGTACGCCCACGGCCGCGGCCATGTGCATGGGGCCCGAGTCAACGCCGAAGAAGAGGTCCATGTTTTTATACACAGAAAGGTTCTCGCGCACATTCGTCACGCCGCAAAGGTCGAGCCCGTTAAAAGGGCCAAGCTTTTCTATGCCACGATACAGCTCCGCGTCGCCGGCCGACCCGGTATACACAAACCGGGCATGGTGTTGGTCGCGAAGCACGGTCATGACAGCCGCGAACCGGTCAAGGGGCCACTGTTTGGCCGGAAGGCTTGCTGCCGCATGAATAACGACCTTGAGCTCGTCCTTTTTCCAGCCTGCCTCCGCCATGAGCGCTGCGGCCTTTTTGTCGTGCTCCGGGGTCGGCCACAGTTCCAGCGCTGTATTGGTGACGGGAGCAGAGAGTACGCGCAGACAATCGAGGAAGTTCTGGACCTCATGCTGGTCCTGGCGATAGGCTACCCGGTCGGTCAGCAAAATACCACGCCCCTCGGTAGCAAAGCCGATCCTGCACGGCACTCCGGCAAGCCGGACCAGGAGGGCGCTCGAAAGAGACCGTTTGAGAACAAAGGCCGCATCGTAGCGTTCATCCCTGATCAATTTCCAGTAATGAAGATAGCCGGCCATTTTGCCGCGCTTTGCGGCAGCGCTGTAGGTATGGATCGTCTTGAACTCAAAGGGGACCACGCGGTCCACATAGGGGCAGCCCTCGATCACCTGCCCGGAGAAGGGCTCGAGCATCAGATCGATCCGCGCCGCGGGAAAAGCTTCACGCAGATTTCTGAGGAACGGCACGGTCAGCACCGTGTCGCCGATGAACCGATAGCGCATGACGAGGATCTTCTTTGCCGCAAGCTTCATGACCGCTCCGCCTTGCCGTGTGCAATGATCCAGTCCGCGGCTTCCGCCAGATCATGCGCGATAAAATCAGGGTCGGCAACATGCGCGGGCCGCGCGTTGCCCGGATCGTCCGCGGCAAAACCGCTCCTGACGAGAATGGAGGAGGCCCCTGCGCGGTGTCCCAGTTCGACGTCGCTCCACTTGTCGCCCACCAGGTAAGACTGACGGACGTCGATCGCGAGGTCGTTTGCCGCCTGGTCGATCAGACCAGTCCCCGGTTTTCTGCAGGCGCACACTTTCGTATGGATGGTCGTGCCGGCCGTCGGATGGTGCGGACAGTAATAGATTGCATCGAGCCGCGCGCCGTTTTCTCTGAGCAAGGTTTTGAGCCGCGCATGTGCCTCGGCCACCAGCGACTCGGGGAAATAGCCACGGGCCACGCCGGATTGATTGGTGACCAACACCACGAGGAAGCCAGCCTCATTCAGTTTTTTTATCGCTTTGCCGGCGCCGGGTATCAGAATGAGCAGGGAAAGGTCGCGCAGATAGCCGACCTCTTCATTGACCGTGCCGTCGCGATCGAGAAATACCGCTTTTTTCATAACACCTCAAGAAGCATTCGCTCCCACGCTTCGGATTCAACGACCTTGAGCGCTATCCGGAGCGCCCAAATGCCCTCAGCGTGCAGGGACTGAACGCGCACCGCGTCTTTTTCCGTGGTAACGATCAGGTTCACGCGTTCATCGGCAGCCTGCCGGAAGATGTTCGCCAGATCGTGTTTACTATATACATGATGGTCGGGAAAGTTGCCTGCGTTCTTTACCACTGCGCCCAGGGACTCCATAAGCGACAGGAACGACGCCGGACGGGCAACCCCGGAAAACGCAAGGACCGTTGCGTTCCGCAGTGACGACAGCTGCCGGGTCTCGTTCGTGGCGATATTGACCAGCTCGAGCGGCACGTGGGATGACGTAAAAATCCGGGCCGCGGTGTAACGTCCCAGGGTCGCTTTCAGAGAGGTCAGGTCGCCCCCCCGGTCCGCCCGGGTAATCAGTATGGCATGTGCCCGTTTGAGGGCGGAGAGCGGCTCCCTGAGTACCCCCGCCGGAAACAGCTTCCCGTTTCCGAACGGCTCCGCCGCATCGACCAGGACAAGGTCAAGGGTGCGACGCAGCCGGATATGCTGAAATCCATCATCGAGGACGACCACGTCGGGATGAAATTCCCGGAGCGCGGCAAGCGAGGCCTGGTAACGGTCGGCTCCCACCACCACAGGCACTCCTGCCAGCCGCTCGGCGATCAGGACCGGTTCGTCACCGTTCCTGATTGGATCATGCTGTACGTTTTTCCCATCCGAAACAATGGAGAGAAGCGCTTCGTCCTGTCTGCCGTAACCGCGGCTTATGACCACCGGGAGTTTCCCGCTTCGATGGATCAAACCTGCAATATCGATGACCGCCGGGGTTTTGCCGGTCCCCCCGAGCGCGATGTTCCCCACTGATATGACGGGGCACGGTAATTCTTTCTTCCCTGGCCAGGGGAGCCGGTACCATGCTCTTCGCGCCAGGAGAGCGCTTCGATAGAGCAATGACAGCGCGGACAGAATCGGACCGACGATCCACGAGCGCCGCCTTCCGTACATCAGGTCTTCAATATATGCTTTCATGAACGCGTTATGAACCGATCGACGGCGGCTATGGTCTTTCGGGCCGCGCCGGAATTCAACTCGATGACCTTGAACGCGCGTTCACCGATCTGACGCGCGCGCCCGGTATCGGTGAGCAGGCCCTCCAGCTGGACATGGAGCTCCTTTTTATCCTTGACCATAATGCCGCCGCCCGCGGCGATGAGCGCTTCGGATATTTCCTTGAAATTGAACATATACTTGCTGAAGATCACCGGTTTTTTTACGGCGGCGGGCTCCAGGAGGTTATGCCCCCCGATCTTAACCAGGCTTCCCCCGACAAAGGCAATATCGCATACCGCGTAGAACGATCTGAGTTCACCGATGGTATCGAGCAGGAGAACATCTTTGAATTGACCTTTGAGACGGGTGCGCCGCTGGCAATCAAATCCTGCGCTGTGGACAAGCCCTTCAACCTCGTCGAACCGCTCGGGATGGCGCGGTGCGATAATGAGCAGCAGTTCCGGGAATTTGTCCCGCAATCTCGAGAACACCCACAGGAGCGCTTCTTCCTCGCCGCGGTGTGTGCTCCCCGCCGTGATGACCTTGCGTGTCTTTGCTATGGAGACCGGGTGGGCGTTGGGTTCAGAAAGCTTCTGGTCGAATTTCAGATTGCCGGTGACCAGCACCCTGTCCGCGGCCGCCCCGATCGTTCTGATGCGCTCGGCGTCGGCATCGGACTGCATGCAGAACAGATCCACCTGCTCAAAGACCTGGCTGAAAAAACCTTTGAACTTTACATAGTTCTTGAATGAATGGGGAGAGATCCTTCCATTAATGACCGCCGAGGGTATTCCGGACCGTTTCAGTTCTCTGAAAAAGTTCGGCCAGAGTTCGGTCTCGGCCACCAGCACCATGGCCGGATTGATCATTCTGAGCACCCTGCGGATCACGAAGGGATAATCAAAAGGGAAAAAGAACACGGCATCCGCTTCGGGAACGCGCTGGCGGGCCGTGTAATTTCCCGTTATCGTAACGGTGGAGATGATCAATTTCCCGCGGGGATATTTTTTCTTGAGCTCGCGAACAAGCGGGTGGACCGCCATGACCTCGCCCACCGAAACAGCGTGCACCCAGATCGGGCGGCTGCCCGCGAGCGCCTGCATGACGTCCTTGCGGACCCAGCCAAGCTTCTGCAAAATGCCGCCGCGGTACTTCGCCACCGTAACGAGCTTGAACAGGATGATCGGCAAAAAAAGGACCGTGCCGACGAACAAGAACAGATTATATGCGGTGTAGTACATGGCGCTCCCTTACGATCGGATTATGCTGACCGTTTCGTGAAATATCCATCCGCCTCGGCCATAAGCCGGTTCAAGGCCGTTTGCAGTTCCGCGCGCTTTGCCTCCAGAACGCCCTCGGACGTTCCCGTGACCTCGATCGGCTCCCCGTACAGAACGAGGGCCCGGGTGAATGGCACGGGCAGCAGATATTTATCCCATATTTTTTCGAGTATCCAGGACCGGTTTGCGCTCGTGACCACCGGCACGATCGACTTGTTGAGTTTGCCCGCCAGATAGGTTATTCCCGGTTTGACCTCGTAAAGGGGGCCGCGGGGACCGTCAACGGCGAGCGCGATATTTTTTCCGCTGCGCAGGTTTTCCACGAGCCCGAGCAGCGCCTGGGCCCCTTTTCTCTTGCTCGAACCCCGCACCACCCCGTACCCGAACCGCTTCAGGATCATGGCTTGAATTTCACCGTCGCGGCTTTCACTGGAGGGAAGGACCGTCCCGGTATGGCGATGCGTATAGAGCAGCAAAAATTGCCTGCCATGCCAGAACGCATAAATAAAGTTTTTGTCTTCCGCCTGCAAACGCTCCGGGATCTGACGGTCCACGAACGTGACCCGTATGGTCGCGCCCCAGATTGAGATTGTCAGCCAGCCGATAAAGGACAATAGCTTCGCCCGCATCACAGCATCCTTGAAGGAGGCTCGTCTCGAAATTGCTGATCGTGCAGGTGTTTGTATTCACCGCCAAGCGCGAGCAGTTCCTCATGCCTGCCCTCTTCGACGATCCTGCCGTTGTTCAGCACGATGATCCGGTCGGCGTTGATGATCGTCGAAAGACGGTGGGCGATCACAAAGCTGGTGCGTCCCTTCATCAGCGTATCCAGCGCCTTCTGGACCTCCCGTTCGGACTCGGAATCGAGCGAGGAAGTGGCTTCGTCGAGCACCAGGATCGGCGCATTTTTAAGCAGCGCCCGGGCGATCGACAACCGCTGGCGCTGGCCGCCCGACAACTTGACGCCGGCCTCCCCGATCATCGTTTCATAGCCCAGCGGAAGCGCACGGATGAATTCATCGGCCTGCGCCGCCTGGGCGGCAAGCGCTATCTCGTCCATGGAGCACGAGCGTTTTCCATAGGCGATGTTGTTCTTTACCGTATCGTTGAAAAGGATCGTCTGCTGGGTAACGATCGCCATATGCGAACGGAGCGAGGCCGTGGTGGTATTTTTCAGATCGACGCCGTCGATCATGATGCTGCCGCCGGTCACATCATAGAACCGGGGAATAAGGTTCACGAGCGTCGTTTTTCCTCCTCCGCTCTTCCCGACGATCGCGATGGTTTCCCCGGTGCTCACCGTAAGATTGATGTCCTTCAGCACCAGCTCATCTTCGTACTGAAACGAAACAGTACGGAACTCGATCGTCCTGAAATCGCGCTGCAGGGGAACGGCTGTTGGGCTGTCCTGTATCTCCGGTTTGGTATCAAGGACCTCGAAGATCCGCTTAGCCGCTGCCATGCCGTCCTGGATCGTGCTGTTGATTCCGTTCAAATCCTTGAGCGGCCGGTAAAAAAAGACAAGGGCCATCATGAATGAAAAGAATTCACCCACGGTCATGGCGCCGCGTCCTATGGAATAGATGCCGTAGACAATGACCATGGACGTGCCGAGCATGGAGATGAATTCCATGACCGGGTGGGAAAGAGCGCTGGTCTTGATGGCCCGCATGAAAGAGTTGAAAAGAGATTTATTCCGCTCCGCAAAACGCCTGCTTTCGTATTCCTCCATGCCGAAGGCTTTCACAATGCGCACCCCGGCGATCGTCTCATGGAGGTGCGTGTTCAGAACGCCCAGCTGCTCCTGCATCTGGGTGCTGACGCCGCGAAAGCGGCGGCTGAACCGCGAAAGAGCAAAGCCCGCAAGGGGAAGCACGATAATGGACAGCGCCGCAAGCCGCCAGTTCAGGTAAATGATATACCCCGTGAGCGCGGCCATGGTAAGGATGCCCTGGGCCAGGGCCGAAGGCGCCCGGGTAAGAGCGCCCTGAACGAGGTTAACATCGTTGGTGATACGCGACATAATGACCCCGGTGGGGGTCTTCGTGAAGTAGGAGAAGGAAAGGCCCTGAATATGCGAGTAGAGCTGGTCGCGGATATTATTAACGATCTTTTGGCCCACATAGCCAAGGAGATAATCGCGAACGTATGCCGTGGCCCCCTTGAGAGCGCTGACGGGGATCAGTCCCAGTGCCAGCAGCAGACCGAGCTTCATGTCGTTGGCAAGAACGACCTTGTCCAGCATCGGCTTCACCAAGTAAGTCTGGGCGGAGATCATGGCGCTGGTGAGCCCCATGAAAAAAACCGCCCCGGTAAGCCGCATCTTGTAGGGGATAAGGAACGTCAGGAGTCTTTTATAAATGTCCATAGGCGCTACGCGCCGCCTTTCATACATTCCATGACCACTGCCGCGGCCCGCGCCGAAGCGCCTTCCGCCCCCAACTGGCCGCGCAATTTCAGCAAGCTTTCGCGTATCCGGCCCGAGCGCGCAGGATCATCCAGCATTCCTGCGATCGCGTCGGCGATCTTCCGCGGCGTTACGTCATGCTGGATGAGTTCGGGCACGATCCTGCGGCCTGCGACTATGTTGACGAGCCCCACATGGGCAAGGTTGCGAACGAGTTTTGTGAGAAGGTAATACGTAAGCGCCGAGATCCGATAGATGATCACCATGGGCACGGCCATGAGACCGGTTTCCAGCGTTGCTGTTCCTGACGCGACAATGGCCGCATCGGAGGCCTGCAATACGTCGTAAACCCTTCCCGCGACGATCGTGACCGGAACATTGCTCTGTTCCACATAAGACCGGACATAGGCCGGATCCAGGGTAGGCGCCAGCGGAAGGACGAACTGCACGTCGTCATACCGGGACCGGAGCAGCTGCGCCGCGCGAAGCATATCGGGAAACAGATTGGCAAGCTCGCCTCTTCTGCTGCCCGGCATCAGGGTTATCGTCCGCTTGTCTACAGCAAGACCGAGGTTGAGTCGCGCTTCGTCCCGGGAGCATGCCGACTTCACCACGTCAATAAGCGGGTGGCCGACGAACCGGACGTCCACCCCCGCTTTTTCGTACAGCGGGACCTCGAAGGGAAAAACAACGATCATGGCCTTTACCAGCCCGGCTATCGTCTTGATCCTTCCCTTGCGCCAGACCCAGACCTGCGGGCTGATATAATACACGACCGGAATGCCGAGTTTCTTCGCCGCTTTTCCGAGCATAATATTAAAGTCGGGGAAATCGATCAGGACCAGGACATCGGGCCGTTCCTCCCGCAGGAACTGTTTGAGCTTTGCGTAGACGCCGTAGATCGCACGAAGGTGGGTCAGCACCTCGGTGATGCCGACCACCGAGATCGTTGATGCGTCCGCCAGCATACGGACCCCGGCCTCGCGCATCTGCTTGCTGCCAACGCCGTAAATAGCCACCGCTGGATCCAGCTTCCCGAGCTCCCGGGCAAGGTTGGCGCCATGGAGATCGCCCGATGCTTCGCCGGCCATGATCATGACTTTTTTCATACCAGTCTACTGTCTACTGTCTACTGTCTTCACAGCGCTTTCTTCACTGCATCAACGACCAGCCTGATCTGCTCTTCCGTCAGTTCGGGATACATGGGCAGCGATAATACTTCCTGGGCCGCCAGCTCCGCCTTCGGCAGACTGCCGGGTCTCATCCCGAGGTCCTTATAGGCTGCCTGCAGATGAAGAGGCACGGGATAGTAGATCATGGATGAGGTGACGTTCCCGGCGTCAAGTTTCTGTTTGACCGCATCCCGGTCCTTGACCCTGATCGTATATTGATGGAACACGTGCTTCGTATGGTCCTGCTCTGACGGGGTTTGAATGCCGGTCCCGGCCAGAAGAGCATTATACAGAAAAGCGTTCTTCCTGCGTTTTTTGTTGTATTCGTCAATATGTTTGAATTTGATCCTGAGGATCGCGGCCTGGAGCTCATCGAGCCTGCTGTTGTATCCAATCTCGTCATGATAATACCGAATGTGGCTGCCATGGTTCCTCAGGCTCAGCATATGCTCCGCAAGCTTTGCGTCGTCGGTGACCACCATGCCGCCGTCGCCGTAGCAGCCGAGATTCTTGCTCGGGAAGAAGCTGAAGCAGCCGAGATCGCCGAATGCGCCGGTCTTTTTGCCCCGGTACTCGGCGCCAAAGGACTGCGCGCAGTCTTCGATGACCTTGAGACCGTGTTTTTTTGCAAGCTGCATGAGCCCGTCCATTTCAACGGGCGCTCCGTAGAGATGGACCGGGATGATGGCCCTGGTCTTTTTCGTGATCGCCGCTTCGATCTTCGCACTATCAATATTAAAAGTGATTGGATCGATGTCCACGAATACCGGCTTCGCGCCGATGTACGAGACAGCTTCCGCCGTGGCAATAAACGTGAAGGGCGTCGTGATGACCTCATCGTCCCGTTTGATACCCGCGGCCAGAAGCGCCAAGTGAAGCGCATCGGTGCCTGAGGCCACGGCAACGGCGTACTTTACCCCGTGGTAGGCCGCGATCGCCTCCTCAAGCGCTTTTCCCTGAGGTCCGAGAATGAAATGCGCGCTCTCGATGACGCCCTGGACGGCGCCGGCAACCTCTTCGCGTATTGCCGCATACTGGATCTTCAGATCAACCATGGGCACTGACATACGGTGCTGACTCCTCTCTATCCTGTTGGAACAAAACCGGAAATACCCTGCTCAATGCCGCGGGTAATGAGCTGCGCCAGGGCAAGCGCTTTTTTTCCTTCGAGGCCTGAAACAAGCGGGCGCGTTTTCTGTTCCACGCACCCGATAAAATCCTTGATCTCTTCGAGCAGCGTATCGCGCCGTTCCACAGAGATATCGTCGGTCGAAAGCTCAAGTGCGGCGCCGTCCTTGCAGAATGATCGCTGGGCCTTCTGGGTCTGAAAATCGGCGGTGTAGATGCAGTTGCTGTCAAACACGCGAAGCAGCCGCTTTTTCTCCTCGGACACCCTGCTGGCAACGACATCGGCCACACAGCCGTTCGTGAACAGGATCCGGGCCGAGGCGATATCGATCTCTTTCGTGATGACCGAAGCGCCCGCCGCGCTCACCTCACGTACCTCGGCATTGGCAAGGTCCATGACGATGTCAAGATCATGGATCATCAGGTCCAGTATGACATTGACATCGGTGCACCGCACGGTGAACGGCGCCGACCGTTCCGCGGTGATGTATTGCGGAGCTTTCAGGAGGGGCTTGATTGCGGTCAGTGCGGGACTGAAGCGCTCGATGTGCCCTATCTGCAAGACACAGTTTTTGTCCTTTGCCAGCCTGATCAGCTCGTCGGCCTGTTCCAATGTTACCGTGACCGGTTTTTCAAGCAGAACATGGACCCCCTGCTCGAGAAATTGTTTTGCCACGCGGTGGTGCAGGAAGGTCGGCACCACGATGCTGACCACGTCCACACTGCCCAGAAGTTCCGCGGGGTCTGAAAAGGAACGGGTATTCAGCTTCCGCGCGATCAAGGCTGCCCGTGCCGGGTCGGCATCGACCACTCCCGCCAGTTCCACCTGGGGCAGGGACGCATACTTCTCCGCATGGAACTGTCCCAGATATCCAACTCCGATGACGCCGGCCCGCAGTTTCTTCATAGGACTCCCTGTTCGTTCCGCACTGCTATGATCGATATCCCCGCCCGGTCGGCTTCCTGAACCAGCGTTTCCCGGTCAAGGACGATGGTCTTGCCCGCTTCGATTGCAAGGCAGGTCGCTTTTACCTGTGCCATTGAAGCGATGGTCCGCGGGCCGATTGCGGGCAGATCGAACCGGAGGTCCTGGTGGGGCTTGCACACCTTGATAACCACGGCGCCGCTTCCGCAGAGCAGTCCGCCCCGCTTGATTGCCTCGTCGGTCCCCTCAATGGCCTCAACCGCAAGCACGGCCTGGTCCTTGACCACGAGCGTCTGGCCAATATCCAGTTTCCCGATCTCCTTGGCCATCCGCCAGCCGAACGTGATATCGAGCTTCTCCCCGTTCGACGGTCTTTTCTTTGTCATCACGCCGGGCATTGCCAGAAGATTATCGAGATAGAGGGTCGATTCACGGACCGTGATCCCCTCGGACTCCAGTTCGGAGGCCACCGCCCGGAGCAAAGAGTCGTCCTTTTTGTGGACCATGCGGGCGAGGAAAGCCAGACCGCGCAGATCAGGAAAACCGCCGTCGAACAGACGGGTCTTCTTGATCCCGCCTGCCATAAGCACATCATGCACATCATGGTCCTTAAAGACCTTGATCAACTTGCCGAGCTGCCCGACCTTGACCCAGGAAATGCTGTCCACCCATTGCGCAAGCTCAGGCAACGTCTCGCCCTCATGGGCCACGGCAATGACCTTGAGCCCCTTCAGTTTCGCGGCGCGGGCAAACACTATAGGAAATGAACCATTGCCGGCTATGAGACCGATCTTTTTCATTCTCTACCGGGTCACTCCGCGTTTCGAATGGCGCATGAAGTCGATAAAATAATTCACTTCTTTCGAATCCGGGAATTCATGCGACGCCGTCTTGAACGCCTCCTCCTGCGTCAGGCCTGACCGGAAGATTATCTTATACGCCTGTTTGAGATTATGGATCACCTCGTCACTGAAGCCCTTTCGCTTCAGACCGATGGTGTTCAGACCATAGAGCTGCGCACGGTTGCCGGTGGCGTTTACGTAAGGCGGCACATCGAGCACGATGGCGGACTGGCCGCCGATCATGGAGTAGGCGCCGACCCGGACGAACTGGTGAATGCCGACGATCGCACCGAGAAGGGCATGGTCCTCGACAATGACATGTCCGCCGAAGGCCGCGTTGTTGGCCATGATGATATTGTTTCCCAGTTTGCAGTCGTGTGCCACATGAATATAGGACATCAGGAAGTTCCTGTTGCCGATCTCGGTCTTCCGGTCCGCTTTGGTCGTGGCGCGGTGCACGGTCGCATACTCACGAATGACGTTGTCGTCGCCGATGATCACGTAGGTCTCTTCATGGACCTTATACCCGATATCCTGCGGAGGCGTACCGATGCTGGTGAAAGCATGAATATGGTTCCGCTCCCCGATCGTGGTCCATCCCTCGATCAGCGCATGGGAGCCCACCTTCGTGTCCCTGCCGAGGCTGACGTGTTCGCCGATTACCGTGTAGGGGCCGATCTCAACGCCCTCGGCGATCCTGGCCTTGGGATGCACTATGGCTGTTTGATGAATGCCCACTTCTTTCTCCTGAAATTGTTCTTGACTCTTACTTGTCCACGACCATGGCCATCATCTCAGCCTCGGCCACAACAACAGCGCCGACCTTGGCGACGCCCTTGAAACAGTGTATATTCCCGCGGGTCTTGGTAATATCCAGCTCGAACCGTACCTGGTCTCCCGGAACCACGGGCTTGCGGAACTTTGCTTTGTCGATCCCCATGAAATAGAGAACTTTTTTTTCGGGTTCGGCATCCGACATGAGAGCCAGTACGCCGGCTGTCTGTGCCATGGCCTCGACGAGCAGCACACCTGGCATTATCGGGTGGCCGGGAAAATGCCCCTGAAAAAAAGGTTCATTGATGGTCACATTTTTGATGCCGATAATGCGTTTGGCGGCTTCCCACTCAAGGATTCTGTCGATCAAGAGAAATGGATAGCGGTGCGGCAAGAGGCTCATGATCTTGTTGATATCAAGCACCTGTTCTCCCATACTGTCCCCCCTATTTTTCCTTAATTTTTGCTTGTAATTCCTGGACCTGTTTTTCCAGGCTTGCAATGAGCTTCTTCATCTCCGGAAGTCTGGGCAGGACCGCCTGCACCTTGAGCCAATCCTTGATCGGCATGGCGTAGAATCCGGCGATGACCTGCCCCGCGGCAACATCCCGCGTGATCACCGCCTTGCCGCCGGCCATCACCCGGTCGCCGACCGTCGTATGGTCCTTTACGCCGACCTGACCGCCGAACACGACATAATTGCCGATGGTCGTGCTTCCGGCGATCCCCACCTGGCCCGCGATGAGGCAGTGTTCACCGATCGTGACGTTGTGTGCGACATGCACCTGATTGTCGAGTTTGGTGCCTCTTCGTATGAGCGTGTTCCCGAGCGTGGCGCGGTCGATGGTGCAGTTCCCGCCAATCTCGACATCATCTTCGATGACAACCCCGCCGACCTGGGGAATCTTATGGCGCCGGCCGCCGTCGGTCACAAAACCGAAACCATCGCTGCCGAGCACGGCGCCCGCATGAATAATGACCCGCTTGCCGATAGCTACCCGGTCACCGATGCTGACCTGCGAATGGACCACCGAGTCGTCATCAACGACAGCGCCTTTCCCGACGAACACTCCGGGAAAGAGCGTGACGCGGTCGCCGATCCTCGCGCCGTCTGCAACGGTCACGAAGGGATGGATCGACGGATCTTCACCGATAAGAACATTTCTGCCGATCGAGGCCTTGTCACTGATGCCGCTGGGGAGATAAGGTGGAACAGAGAACAGCGTCAGCGCCTGCGCAAAAGCGAGCTTGGGGTTTTTGACCCGCAGAAGCGGCATGGGGACCGCGGGCGTATCAAGAGGAGCAAAGGCCGCCGATGCCTGGGACCGGGCAAGGTCCTTGAGGTAGTGCGCCCCCGCGATAAAGGTGACACAACCGGATGTTGCCTCGTGAAGACCGGCAACTGCGGTGATCTCAATATCGTCGGGGCCATCGAGCTGTGCGTTTACGGCAAGGGCCAGGTCTTTCAGTTTCATGGTCGATCCCCGCGCAACCGTGGTAGGTCTGCTATTTTTTTGCGTCTTCCCGCTTGTCCATTTCAAGGACGACCTTGTCGGTCATGTCCAGCCCCTCATCGGAGAAGAGGACCACCGGCGCCGGCGGAACGCCGGCCTGAGGCGCGACATCGATGACCTTATTAAGCACCATCTCGATCTTGTCCTTCTTGGCAAGGTCTTTCACGGCAGCCATGAGGTCCTGGTTGAAGCTCTTGAATAACTCTTCCTGCTTTTTGCCGATCTCGTTGCTGAACTCGTTCTGTTTCTTTTTAAAGTCGTTATATTTATTGTTAATGGACTCCTCGATCTCCTGCAGGGCCTTCTCGTTCAGGGTCTTTCCCTGCTTCTGTTTCAGGAAGTTTTCCTGGAGCTTTTTCAGCTCATCCATGTCCAGGTCAAGGATCTTCTTGCGGCTGTCATAGTATTCCTTGATAATGCCCTGGTATTTTTTGCCGAGCTTCGTCCTGTCGAAAACGGTCTGGGTATCGACCATGGCAACCTTGGCGGCCGCCATGGCGCTGGTGGCCATCAGGCCGAACATGAGAATCGCAGCTACTAATTTTTTCATTGAACTGTCCCCCTCTTGGATAAAAGTATAGTTCCTGCAGCAGCCTGTGCTCCAGGGTCAACAAGCTCAGAATTGCGAGCCGATAGAGAATTCGAACTGGCTTGCCTGGTCTTTGGCCGGTTTCTCGTTGATGATATAGCCCCATTCGAACCGAAGCGGTCCAATGGGGGAAAGCCAGTAGAAACCCCAGCCGGCCGAATGGCGAAGGTCCTGATACCTGATCGGCTCGCGATCGTCGAAGGCCTTTCCGATATCATAGAACAATACACCCTTGAGCCGCGCTGCCGGAACAATGGGGAAACTGTATTCCATGTTGAAGATCAGCTCCTTGGCGCCGCCGATGCGGTCATGATTGGCTGGATCGAGGGGGCCCAAGGTTCCATATTTAAAACCGCGGACCGAGCCGGAGCCTCCGACATAGAACCGTTCGCCGAGCGGCAAGGGTTTGTCGTCGAGCGGACCTGCCCAGCCCAGCCTGCCCCGGGTCATGAAAACCGTGTCCCAGAAGAGC
>JAYTJE010000022.1:0-16911 GCA_043731355.1 Nitrospirota bacterium | reverse complement strand
AAAAGTGGATAGACCTATCCATTGAGCACTCAAAAATAAAGGTGGATTTGTCTAACCGGTCTCAGCTAAAATAATCGAAGAACACCGCACTCTCAAGATCTTTCCTATTTCATCCGTAAGTGTCCACGATGCTTCTTCATCAACGGAGTAAACTTTAGCCAAGCCCGCAAGATCAATCGCAAGCTTTTCCGCAAGCCCCTCCCAGACGGTCTGCCCGTCAATTTCCGAAACAACGACAATAGGTAGCGCCCTATCTTCTTTGCAAAGAACATTTGCAAGAGCCCTCGCGCCTTCATTTCCGCTCACAGTATGAGAAACGGGATCGGGAAGGCGCTCACCGCCAAACATCCAGCCTGACTGCAACCGCAAGATATCTCGAATGACTGACGGGCAACGTGGATCTGTTAAAATAGGAGCGATTACAGTCCGTGCATTCCGGACGGTGAGAGTTCCGTATATGACAAGGCGTGATGGTAGCGAGATTAGTGCAATTGAGGTAAAGAAAGTTTGCCCTGTACGCGATGGCTCCTGCAAAAGTATTTCTTCCAGTACACCATCTTCAGTGGTCGTCACTTTTCTGGTGAACTTGCCAACAGCACCTTCCGTCCGTGAATTGAACTCGCCACTTGCGGAGGAAGGTTCAACAACCCCTTTCTGAGCAAGCCAGTTAAGCACTACACCGGAGAGGTCCGAGATTAACTTTGAGAGTTCATCGTGCGTAAGATCATTACTTTCGATCAAGTATGCTGAAAGGACTTGCATGGTAAGCCTCCGTGTACAGCTTGTAGCTTGGGCTACTCATCACAGCTCAACATCAGTCAATCTGTGGGCAACGTAAATCATTATGTCTACTCGGCACAGCAGCAATCAGAAAGGACGGTCTTTATGGACGGCCCTTTCTGCTGCGTCTACTTCGCCTTATTCTCGCTCTCCTGGATGATCCGGACATTCTCCTTGTCCACACCGCTGAGCAGGCTGTCGGAATAGCTCGGATTCTGGCTGTACCAGGGTTTCAGGGTAAAATAATCATGCAGATCAGCGGACTGGAAGACCCTGCCGTGGCGGGCGTAGACCTCGTTCCGCATCACGCGAAGCTCGGCCTTGCTCCGTCCCTGGAGTTCGGCCTCGGTAATGATCCGGTCCTGGGGCGTAAGATAGCTTTCAATGGATTTAAGGTGCTCCGGTATCCCGAGGGCCTCTTCGGGTTTCTCCTGAACAGCCGGCGCCGCTGCAGCTGGCGCGAGAGACTGATAGGTCAGCTCCAGCTTGATCCGGTCGCGTTCTTTTTTCGCCTCTATATTTTCTGCATTGAGCTTCACCGCGTCGTCAAGGAGCGTCTTTGCCTGTTTAAAGTCCTTAGCAGCGGCCTTAAGCATGGCCTGCTGATACAGTATATCGGATGCTTCCTTGCGCTTGCCCATCTTGCGGTAAATAGCGGTCATCTCTGCCATGACCTCCTCGCGGCCCTCCTTGATGCGGGAAAGCAGGGACACATAGGTGTCGTCTTCAAGAAATCCGGCAGGAGGAGTGACTGTTTCCTTGTAATAAGAAAGTGAATAGAGTTTCAGAAATTCGCCTTCGGCGAAATCCGTGCGCGGCTTGTACCCAAGAAGGATATTGCCCTTGTATTCCGGGGCCCGGACCTTCATGTCCGGCTTCTGCGCCTTGACCCAGCTCACGGCAAGCTGCGCGTCACGCCGGATGTCCGGGGAGTTCTTCGGCAGGAGTCTCATACGAACGAGCAGCGCAGCCAAAAGATGAGGGCTTTTCTCATTGGCTTTGAGGAGCCCGAGCCAGTAGTCGGGCTCGGTTGTGCCGGACTTCGAGACAGCGATCGACCGGACGAACATATAATACAGAAAGGAATCCATGTATTTGCTCTGGCCCAGGGCCGGCATGGTTGCTATCCTTTTTGCCTCATCGTAGATCTCCGCGTCCTTTTTGGTCTTCTCGGTCAGATCGAGAACATCGAGAAACTTCCTGTCGATCTCCTTGTCATCCTGGTAGTCAGGCGACACGCGCTCCAGCCGTTTCACGTTCTTTACGAGGTTCCAATCACCTGCATAGGATACACTTGCCGCCATCATCGATAATACAACGAGTATTGCGATCGAAACTTTCTTCATGGATCCCTCCGTTTTGTATTCCTAATGGTATTGACACAATGTGGGTCGTTTAATTGTCCATGTGTTTATTTACGCTATGTTAAGATGCTTATTCTACCAGTCCCTCGCCCGCAGGGAGAGGGTCCGGGTGAGGGTGGGTTTTGTTCCTCGGCTCAGACAGTCCGAAATGCTTAACCCTCGGACTCGGTCGCCTGGCTGAATTTTCGCATGGGAACTGATACAATAAACCCATCCTCACCCCGTCCCTCTCCTTGAAGGAGAGGGTGGTTTTCACTCCGCGCCTCTGCGGCTCTGCGGGAGGCGTCGTTGATCCTTTTACGTAGGGGTAGGTTTCAAACTCACTCTTATTCCTTTGTTCAGATCTTACCAACCGAGCTAAATACAGGATAAAAGCATCTATACTAAACCCGGAAGATCTCTTCTATTTATTCCCCTTGATCACGATCTTCCCCTGCGGCGTGTACGCGACCACATCGGGATCGTACATGAGCTGGATCTTGGTAGAGGGCATCACGAACTCGCCTTCGCACACGGCGCGGGCGTAGTAGGAATATTCGTAGATGCCGTTCCATGCGCGATTACGGAAGGCCAGGAGCCGGTCGTTCCGGATCTCGAAAAAGTTCGGCGTAAACCGGTAGTAGCCGTACGGGTCCCAGTAATAATCATTCCACCCGAACCCCTCTCCGAACTCTCCGTCCGATTCGCCCCCTTCCTCTCCTTCGCCGTCGTTGTTCTGCATCATCATCCGCTTCAGTTTCTTCTTCGCGATCCCGGCCTCTTCGGTCTTGATGGCGCTGTTTATGGCCACGAACCCGGCGGGCAGCGGATCGTCGAGCACCACGTAGTTCGGCGCGTTGTTCTTGATGTTGATTTTGAGCTTGATCTCCACGATGTCGCCCACTTTAATGATGTTTGTACTGTCGGTGTTCTTGACGGTCTTGTGGATCTCGAAACCGTTCGAGTATCCGCTCTTGGCATAGTCCGTGCGCGGGAACGTGAGCGCAAGCTTATACAGGAGCGTCGAATCGGATCCGCTCGCAAGGGCATACTGGGGATTTTTAAGGAATTCCTTTGGATCGAGGGCCACGGTGTGATAGCTCCCGGGCTCGAGGGTAAAGACCTCGACCAGCTTGGCGTTCTGCTTCACGGACACGTTCGCAGGCCGGCCGTCTGTCTTTCCACCACCGAAATATTCGCTCAGAGCAATAAGGGACCAGCTGGTGTCGCTCGTCGAGGTCCAGATGCCCTCGGGGTTTATACCAGCAAGGAGCTTTGCCGCGAGACGGTGCGTGACCTCTTCGCCGGGAAGCACGGAGGTCGCGGCAAGGAGAGATATGGCAGGTTCACGGTAGCGGGCATAGAATTCATCAGAGAACCGGTCAAGGCTCCAGGCTTTTTCAAGCACCGCCCGAAGCCGTGTCTTGACCTGGTCAACGGGCAGCAGGTTGGATATTTTCCCCGCCATGAGCACGAGCATGGCCGCCTCCCGGGGCTGGCTGCCGATGTTATCGAAGGCTTTGTCAAAAGTCGTCTTGTCCAGCGACTTGTTCAGCGCCAGAATGTAAACGCCGAAGGCACGGTAGGAATACTCCTTCTCATTGCCCGACTTGAGCTGCTCCTGGAGATAGCTCATGGCTTTGCTCATCCGGTCCTTCGGCAGTTCGTAGCCCGCCTGTTCCGCCCGGGTGAGCGCATTCAGCGCGTAGATGCTGCCCCACTTGTGGGTCGTGCGGTCTCCCGGCCAGTACCCGAAACCGCCCTCCGCGGTCTGCATGGAGAAGAGCCGCTCGATGCCGGACCTGATATACTTGTCCGTTTCAATGGTCGTAATATCGGGGATCAGACTTTTCTGAATAATGGTGCGAAGCGCCGCGAGCGGCAGCACGCCCGAGCTCGTCTGCTCCACGCAGCCGTAGGGATAGTGCAGGAAATACCGCAGGCCCTGAGACATGCGCATGAAGGGCGAGCTCGATACGGTCAGGATCACTTTCACTTCTTCCGGGCCCACGTCCTCCCAGCGCAGCTCCTTCACTGCTTTGGGAAGGATATATTTCAACTCGGTATATTTTCGGAAGTTCCCAAAGATCGTATCCGTCCCGAGCACGTGGCCGGAATTCACCGGGGTCTTGAGCTCGACCGTGTCGGTGTAATCCTTGAACTTGCCGTTGAACTGCAGCAGCGTCATGCCCGCGTTCCGGGCAGCCCCGTCAACAGGGATCAAAGTGCGGTCGAAACCGGCCAGGGGGAAGCTCGTTCCCGCGGTCGTGAGCGCAAGCATCGGGTCGGACTTGATTGTGAAATCCATGGACCCGCTCCGGTCGGTCTTATTGAAGGCCGACACGAAGAACCGGAACCGGTCTCCCCGCGTAAAGAAGGAAGGCAAGCCGGGCTCCAGAAAGAAGTCCTTGACCACCAGGGCCGGCCGCTGATACGTGCCGAACCGGGAGCCCTTGTCGCAGGCAATTGCGTAGACCCGGTACGTGGTCATGGAATCGGGGAAGGTGAACTTGACGGTGGCCCGTCCATTCTCGTCGGTCCTGACCGAGGGATTGAAATACGCCACGGGATTGAAATCTTTTCTCACCTTGGAGGTGACCGCTTCTGGCGAGGCGCCGAGATCGCCGTCTCCCCCGGTGAGCGCCGCATTGCGGAACAGGCCATAGGGCGTCTGCTTCAGGATATTGAGGCGAAGGTCTCCGGTGAACACCCCCAGCGGCAGGATGAATTTTCCGAGCGCATCGAGGGTGGGCGTCTCGAAACCCGTCATCGAAAGAATGGACTCGTCCACCACGGCGATCGTCATCTCGCTCATGACCGGTTTTCCCTCCAGGTCCGTGGTCGCCAGGTTCAGCGTCATTTCGGCGCCGGGCAGGGCCTTGATCTTTTTCTGCTCCTCGTTCATCGTTATTTTGAGCTTCTGTTGTCCGCCCTTCACCTCGATATTAATGGTCCCGAAGAGGAACGTGGGCGCTTCTTTGTCGAACTGGGCCGTATAGACCGGGAAGGACGACCGCGGCACCGTGGCAAGCATCGAGATATAGACGTTCGGGCTGTAGCGGTCCTTGACCGGGAGATCGATGAACTTCTGGTCCGGCTTCAGTTCGATTGTGAAGAATTCTACCAGTCCGCCCTGCTCCAATGTCACCAAACAGGTGGAGACTTCACGGGGAGGATTCAGGAACACCCTGATGGTCTCTCCGGCCGAATACAGCGGCTTCTCGGCATAGAGGTTCAGCCTGCCGTAATTCTTCGCCTGCTCGCGCTGACCGCTTTCGTAGTCGTAATCGTAGTAGCCCGGCATGGAATACTTCGTCGCTGACACGTATTCCCGATTGTTCGCATCCTTGTACGTAAACGCGATGAGGTATTCGCCTCCCCGGGTGAAATCGAAATCAAAGACCGCGCGGTCGTCCTTGATGGGAAGTTCCGCGGTGAGCGAACTTCTCCAGATCTGCTGCTGCTCGTGGTAGAGATAGCCCTCGGCATTCCGCTTCTGAATGTACGTCCATCCGCGTTCCATGACCTGGACCGTGACGCTTCCCCTGGTCACCTTGCTCCCTTTTTTGTCGATCACCATTGCCTGGAGGGTCTGGTTGTCCCCCGGTTTCACGATGGAGGGATGGTTGCTTATGCCCACGAGATACTCGGGGTCGGCCTGGTACACGGAGCTTTCCGTGGACGCCCTGCCGTCGAAATCTACCACCGAGGCGGTCACTTCAATGCCGTACTTGCCGGAAAGGATCTCCTTCCCCACCGGCGCCGGGACGGAGATCTGTCCCTGTTCATCCAGCATGGCCTCGCCGCTCTCGATCAGGTCCGTCCGGGCATCAAGCGGATGGCCGAAGGAATAGCCGGGATAATCCTGACGGGGATAATCGGACTTCGTGTGATAGATGCTCCAGCGCACCTTGCCGTTCTTGACCGGCCCTCCCGCGTAATACTTGCCCGTGATCCGGCATATCAGGAGTTCCTTCTTCACCTCCAGGTTGACGTAGGCGTCGTCCTTTTTCGATTCGCGCTTGTAGCCGATCTCAACAAAATGTCTCGGCTGCCTGAACTCCTGGACCTCGAAAGACCTGCTCGCGATCTGGGACTGGTCCGGACCGTACTGCATGGTCAGGGTGTAGGTCCCGAGCGGGAAGAATGTTTTGAGCCCGGCCTGATCGCTGGCCGTGCCGAACTCCGATAACGCGAGGTCTTTGTTGTACACTTCCTCGTTCTTCGAGTTTACGATCTTGAAAGTGACCGTCGCATCCTCCGGTGGAACGACCTGCTTGTCCCGGTATTCGCGCACGGTCCCTTTGAAATAGACAATCTCGCCCGGACGATAGATGCCGCGCTCGGTAAATACGTGGCCCCGGAGGAAGCCCACCGCATCGGCGTTGCTTTCGGGCTGAACAGGTGAGCCCGCTTTTCTCGCCTTTTTCGCTTTTTTTACCTTCCTGGCCTGTGCCTTTTGTTCACCCGCCATGGGCGCTGCAGCGCCTGGCCGGCCCTGGGCCGACTGCTCCACGCCCTCAGGCGTTACATTGCCCTGCTGAATAATATCGACGTAGGTCTGGTCGCCTGACGAAACAGCGGCCACCATCCTGATCTCGCCCAGCACAATGGGTTTTGCGGAAAGAGCACCTTCGCTGTCCCTGTTCAATGACGCCGTCTTTTTCAGAATATTGTTTTGGGTAATATACAGGCCCTGGCCGTCGGTCTTGCCGAGCGGAACGACCTCGTTCCGGGATGTAAACGCAAAGAGACTGACATTGGCGAGGGCTTTGCCGGAGTAGAGCGACGTGGCCCAGATGAGCAGCTCGCTTTCGGAGAGTTTATAAGTAAGCCCGATATCCGTGATCCTGAACACAGTATTCCGCGGCAGCACGTTCGGGGCAGCGCGTTTATTCATCACCTGGACGAGCTCCACTGCCCCGCGCTCTTTCTCTTTCCTGAACGTAAGGGGTATCGAGAACTGATTGAACAAATTCCGCTCGTTTTGCTGGGTAAAGAAGAACTGTTCCTCGTCCATGACCTCGCCGAGGAGGTCGTCGAAATCGCCGTCTTTCCCGAGCGCTTTTTTGAGACGGGCCGCTGACTGCGCAAGCACCCCGTCCGTCCGGTACTCACGCGCCTGCTGCGCCCAGACAAGCGCTTCCGGAAGAAGGACCAGCGGGATGCGGGTCGCCTTGATCCGCACTTCGTCTACGTTCATGATCTGCACGTGCAGCATCTGCCTGCTGTTCCGTTCGATGACCGTGCCCTGGTCGAGAAACGCGATATCGGGGTCCCGGTCGGGCATGATGAAACCGGCGACGCTTTTTTCGAAAATCTTGTTGTTGGCGCTTGCGAATTGAGGAGGAAGGATGAGGGTGTACCGCTGGCCGGGCTGGAATTGGCCCTGGAGCATGAGGACATTCGTCTCACGGGAGAACGAGCTGCTGTACCATTCGATCGGCACGGGCGGTATGAATTTCAGGTTGCGCCGGAGGTCTTCCATGCCGCAGGTATCGGTGAAATACAGGAAAACCCGATGCTCGCTGATCTTCGGTTCGATCCTGGAGATCGTGAACGTGGCTCCGGTTGCGCTGTTGTAAACGGAAGAGACCGCACCGGCGATCTTGGTGGTCAGCGCGTTTTCCGCTCTTCCCTCCGGCGGACCCGTCACGAGCACACCGATCATCAGAAGAATAGAACAAACCACTTTCCCGCTAAAGCTCTTCATCGCATCCGCCATGCCGTACCCTCCTGAGAAGAAAGATCGTTATGCATCATGCAGATAAGTATAGAGACCGCTCGAAAAATGGTCAAGAAAATAGATGGGGTATATTCGGGGTATTGACAATTCAGATAAACTTTTTCAGTTTATTGAGGGATAACGGGCATCGGCGCTCGGGACCGGAGTTCACGGTGAACCGCTGTCCTTGTTAAGGCCTGCGGCTACTTCTCCGACCGGACAGGCCATACATGGTAGGGGATAGCCCCGCCCGTAAAATGCGCTGCTCCGTTGCTCATCTCGAGATACCATGGCTCGGCGTTGCCCTTGCCGTCAAGCCAGAACTCGTCGCAGTAAAAGACCTGAACGTACGTAAACCCCTCGGTATAAACGAGAGGGTTCGGAACATCCTGCCTGTAGTCAAGGAGGCCCGTCAGCTCGTCTTTGCTCGGGAGCCGCCAGTTCTTGTAACCGAGATACATATCGTTGTTGAGGCAGGCAATATAATCGAGCGCAGCCCCCCAGGTCTTCGTGAGGCCCGCGCGGCAGGCCTGGGGACCGGGTGTGGTGGCATCCTCCGTCCAGGTAAGCCCGGTCACGCGATCGGTGATCACGGCCCCGTGGCCCAGCTGGGTCCCTCCACTCCGGGTAAATCTCGAACCCGGCCAGAAGGTGTAATTCTTTGCCGTCTCCTTGTCGAGCCGCGGCCGGCAAACATCCCGCTGCGTCACCGTCAGCGCTGCCGAGGCTGAAGTGCCCTGGCTCGCGGCATTGATCACGACCGAACCCGTGAGGACCCCGCTCGCCAGCCCCGTGGACTTGATCGGCGCAAGCTTCGGGTCGCGGGAGGTCCACGATACGGACCGGGTAAGGTCCTGGGTGCTGCCGTCGGAAAACGCTCCTCTGGCTGTAAACTGCTGAGACATCAACTGACGGATCGCTGCCTCGGCAGGCTCGATGGTCAGGGACACGAGCGATATTTTGCTCACGGTGATGTTTCCCTGTCCGACTTTTCCGCCAAAGGTCGCCGATACTGCTGCGGCTCCTGCTTCGGTCCTGCCCGTGACGAGGCCGGTTGCGGTGATCCCTGCTATCTTTGCATCGGAGATCTTCCATTTCACCTGCGAGGTCAGGTTCTGAGAAGTTTTGTCGGAATAGTTGCCTGTTGCGGAGAACTGCTGAGTTTTGCCTTCCAGGATCGTCGCCCCGCCCGGGGTGACCGTGATGGAAACAAGCTCGCGCCTGACCTTGAGGGGAGTGGACCCGGTTTTATTTCCCATGGTCGCCGAAATGACGGCAGTCCCCGTTTTGCCTGCCGTGGCGCGGCCGTTTGCGTCAATGACGGCAACACCGGCATTGGAGGATTTCCAGCTCACGGAAGAGGTGATGTCTGCCGTGGTTCTGTCCGAAAACGTCGCCGTCGCCGTAAACTGCTGGACCGATCCGTTCATGATCGATCGTGAGCCGGGCTTCACCGAGATGGAAGTGAGTTCGCGGATGACGTTGAGCGCGGCGGACCCGCTTATATCGATGATCGCGGCGGAAATCCGGGCCGTTCCGAGCTCTGCTCCCGTGGCAACCCCCTTCTGATCAACGACCGCTACCTTGTCATCGGAGGTATGCCACGCGGCAAACCAGGTAATGTCTTTTGCAACATTGTCGGGATACTGCGCCGTTCCGGTAAATTGCAGGGTAGCGCCGTTCGTGACCGTCGATCCCTCCGGCGTTGTTACGATGGAAACGAGTTCCTCCCGGGCGTCCCGCTGCAGGTTCCACCGGACCCAGTCGCTGACATCGGCCTTGGGATCAAAATCCCGCAACGTTGATACGCCTCCCTGAGGGGAGACGGAAACCTGCTGCAAGGCATTGACACTGACCAACTGCTCCTTCGCAAGGGCTTCGCCCGCCTGGCTTGCGGCCTGGGCAATGCCTTCATACACGCTGATAACGGTACTTCCGCCGTCTTCCCCCTGTACACTGACGACGGCGCCCGCAGCTATTGCGGAACCGGAACCGGTGATCGCCTCCACCCGGGAATGCGACGCGGGAAGCTTCTTTACCTTCGCCCAGAGCTTGCCGGCGCCGAGAACCATTTGCACATACAGGCTGTCCGTTTGCTTCTCGAACTGCAGCCGGCGCACGGCAGCATGAGCATTCTCCGACAACCGCACGTAGCTTCCATCGGGAAACCGGAGCTCGATCCTGGAATTCGGCTGCACCTCCAGCCGATCGTTCGCAACAATGCTGTCATGCTCCCTGATCAGGCGTCCCGAGGGAGCTTCTTTGGTGAAAAGCGTGACGTTTCCTTCGACCCTGGTCGCAATGGCCTCCGCATCCAGCACGACCTCATCGAATATCGCGCTGATGAGCAGCAATACCATTGCCGCGGCAACTACGAGAGAAAAAACATATCTCATTCTGATCCGTTCTCCCATGCACTCGCGAACTTCACTTAGACTGCGGCCTTCTTCCTCCGATGGTTCCACACATACACCGCGATGATCGCGCAGCTCACGAGAACAACGCCGATAACAGCCTGATGCGAATACTTCATGATCAGCTCCTGGTTCGCTCCGATGAAATAGCCGATGGAGGTGAGGACCGTGACCCACATACCCGCGCCGAGAAGCGTATAAAGCGAGAATTTCCAGTGGTCCATGCCTGCAAGGCCCGCGGGAAGGGAGATCAGGTGGCGCACTACCGGCAGCAGCCTGCCGATGAAGGTCGATACTTCGCCGTGGTTCTTAAAGAATGTCTCGACCTTCGCGAACTTCTCTTCGGTGATCCAAACATACTTGCCGTATTTCAGGATAAGCGGCCTGCCGAGGTAACGAGCGACGAAGTAGTTCGCGTACGCTCCAACGAGGCTCCCTACCGTACCCATCAGGATAACGATCCAGATTTTCATATCCCCCCGATAGGCGAGATATCCAGCAGGCGGCATCACGAGTTCGCTGGGGATTGGAATGATCGAACTCTCCATTGCCATCAGCAGAAAAATACCGAGATAACCGAAGCCTTTGATAGTTTCAACCAACAATAGTATCAGTGCGTACATGACTCTTAATTCCTTTACTTAAATAATATTCCGCATTCCGAATTCCGCATTCGCTTCACTTCTCTTCCCCAATGATCCCGATGTTCTTCAGCATCCGGTCGTCTTCGCGCCAGCCCTTCTTCACTTTTACCCAGAGTTGGAGAAAGATTTTTGTGCCGAGCAGCTTTTCAGCATCATGCCGGGCAAGCGTGCCGATCTTCTTCAGCATGGCCCCGCCCTTTCCGATCAGGATGCCCTTCTGCGAATCGCGCTCCACGTAAATAATTGCGGTGATCCGGGTGATCTCGGGTTCTTCCTTCATTTCTTCGATCACCACAGCAGTTGAATACGGGATCTCGTCCTTAGTAAGCTCAAACACCTTTTCCCGGATCATCTCGGCCACGACGAAACGCTCGGGCTGATCCGTAAGCTGATCATCGGGAAAGTACTTCGGCCCCGTCGGCAGGCGTTTGAGAACATTATCCAACAGCTCGCCCAGGTCTTTTTTGAGAGCCGACACCGGGATGATCTCGGCAAAATTGTAAAGGGTGCTGTATTCCTGGATGAGCGGCAGGAGCGCGTCCTTTTGGATGAGGTCGACCTTGTTGATCAGGAGGAACACCGGCGTCTTTACCTGGGCAAGGGTCTCGATGATGAACCGGTCGCCGCCCCCGGGCTTTTCCGTGGCCTCGACGAGCATCAGGATCACATCCACCTCGCTGTAGGTGGCGAGCGCGGTCTTGACCATGGCCTCGTTCATCTTGTGCATGGGTTTATGGATGCCCGGCGTATCCATGAACACCAGCTGCGCATCCGGCTGGTTCACAATGCCGATGATCTTATTTCGCGTGGTCTGGGGTTTATCGGAAGTAATAGCGATCTTTTCGCCGAGCAAAGCGTTCAAAAGCGTGGATTTGCCCACATTGGGCCGGCCGACGATGGAAATGAAGCCTGATCTGAAATTTTTATCGTTTGTCATGGGGGGTAGAATACCCGAAAAGAGCGCCCTGCGCAATAGAAAAGCCCGGTTCGTGCCAAAACCTTTGCTGTCTTTCGAACGATCAAAATCATGCGCAATCAAGGGTTTTCCCACACGGCAGCTGTTTTTTGTGACACGCCTACTGGGGTGTTTACCCGTAGTCTATATTCTAATTCTGCCTTGATTTGTACCAATAAATATTATAGTATAATATCATCATGGTAAATATGGAGGTCAAATTATGCAAAAAAACACCAGCGTAACTATCGGCGCACACTATGAAAAATTTATTTCTCAGCAGGTCGCCCAAGGCCATTTTGGCTCAACGAGTGAAGCGATACTGGCCGGGCTTCGTCTCTTGGAGGAACGGGAAACCAAGCTATCGCTGTTACGTCGCGCGCTTGTTGAGGGTGAAGAAAGCGGGAAAGCAGACTATTCCCTCAAGGGTTTAATTGATGAGCTTCACGACGAAGGTCTCAAGTAATGCCTTTTTTTACCATCACCAACAAGGCCAGGACCGATTTGAAAAAGATAGGACGCTACACTCATGAGCATTGGGGACGCGGCCAGAGCGATCAGTATCTAACCATGATGGATGCCTGTTTTCATCAGTTGACCGCGAATCCCCATATTAGGAAGGGACTGTAACGAGATTAGGGACGGCTATCGTAAATTCAACGCAGGCAGCCATGTGATTTTTTACCGTCAAACGCTTACCGATACGATAGAGATTGTCCGCATTCTTCACGGAAGAATGGACATAGAGGCGAGGCTTGCTTTACCGTAATGCTCCAATGTTACTGCCAGCCGCAACCAAGACCTGCTATAGGCGTTACATTGTTTTTACCATGACAATTTGGCAAGATCAAAGGAGAACAAATTGGGTCAGGTCTTGAATTATCACTTTTCGTCAAAACGCTTCACTGCTTTGCTAACCGTAGTATAGTGTATTCCTATATGATCAGCAATCTCTTTCAGGGTATACCCATATTCAACATGGGCAGCATGTATTTGCCGGTTTCGCTTGGTTGGCTTATCTCCTTTGGAAAACAGCTTGGACAATCCTGGCCTGCTCAGATATCGCTGCGCCTTCGGAATTTATTTTATCTTCTCCTTGTCGGTCAAATGCTCTTTGAACTTGTCTGTGTTCGAATGTGCCGTGGAGGATCTGTTTATCGAAGCTTATCGGAATGAATTTGCCCTGAGAATAATCGTAATGTTTATATTTCACCATGCGCGCTCCCGTAGGTGAGGGGTTTTGACGACTTCGTGCAGCGTTTTGATGGCGTCATTATAGCACAAAATGACTTTTCCTACAGGTTCAACGCGCGCCTGACGCGCCGCCTTTGGCGCATCGCTGTCGAGGCGCAGGTTGGAATTTCTGATGTCGCAATAAGCTGAGCAAAGAAAGACGGCTTAGGCTGGTACAGTATGCACGTCTGAGGGGAGACGATTGAGAATCAATTCTTTAAGTTGTACTTTTAAACTGGCATTATCAATATCTATTCCTACTAAATTGCCGACTTCGTCATAATCCAGGACAATGCCTTCGGAAATCTCTTTGCTTTCTACACTTGTTTTTTCTGAGAGATCGATATAAAGTGAATCGGTCTCAGGGTAGTAATTCAGTTTCATGGCTTATACCCCCGATCTGGAAAGGCATTATGAATTGTTCTTTTGTCTTCCAATGTCACCACTCGTAAAACACGACCGTCAAGTTCATCAATCACGCCCCAAAAGCGGAACCGATTATGCTCTTGGGGCTCGACTTTTAATGGATTTTGAATTACTCGTATGCACCATTCTTTCTTAAGATATGGGCGCTTTCCCAAGACCTCTTTTTCAAAATAGGCAGTAAAGCCGTAATCGTTCATATCGTAAGATATTATACAGCAATAACCTATTTTTTGCTACGTCTAACAGCAATCAATGAACTACCTCGCAGCAGAGCTGACGAGGTATCAAAATACAAAAAGACCAAATCCAGAGAACGCAGCAAGCTGCGGGGAATTAAACCCAAAAGAGATTAAAGACGCAGAGGAACTTGGAGCACTTTCGGGACGGAGCACTTTCGGGAGGAGCACTTTCGGGACGTAGTTACTTACGTTGCGTTATGCCTTTTCCGTCCTCAAATAGAATACTATCGGTAAACCTCACTCTTCGATTTCGATACGATAAAGCACAGTGCCCCTTGAGTGAGAAAAGCTGTAAGGGACACATTCTTGACGAAGAACACCTTCACGACACTTTCTTAAAGATATCCTCGTCCGTCACCATGCCCTTCTTCTTTGCCTTTGCAGTGAGGCTTTTCCTCGCGCCTTCAAACCTGGCTTCCCAAAGATAAATACTGATCGATTCCTTGATAACGTCGCTCTTATTGCGCCCCTGGCTCTTTGCGAACTGGTCAAGCTCGCGGGCAACCTTGCCAGGAAGGCTTATTGAAAGAACTGATCTCACTGCGCACCTCCTACACAGTACTACAATACACTACATCGATCTTCTGTCAAGACGTTGAAGATTGAATACTTTCGGGACGTAATTACTTACGTTGCTTTATGTCTTCTCCCTCTTCCTATAAAAAACTATCGGTAAACCTCTCTTCGATGCCGAACGCGATAGATCATAACTGTCTTCTGCTTTTCATCGACCATGTATACGACGCGGTAATTACCGACACGCAGTCGATATCGGTCTTGACCCTTCAGTTTTTTGGATTGGGGATGAGGAAATGGCTGCTTCTTGAGGGAGAGGATTGCTTCGTCGATCTTGAGGAAGTCGGGATTTGAGATGGCATCAAGTTCTTTTTTTACTGACTTCTTGAACGTCAGCCTATACACGCTGATGAGCCTTTCGTTTTCGGCTGTACACCTCGTAATCCTCCACCGGTTCGGCCACTCGGTCTCGGATCGCTTTCAGATCGGATGCATCTTCCATCATTTCTTCGATCCTGTCCAGTTCCTTGATATCGATGATCGCAGCAACCTTACGCCCTTTTTTATCGGTTACGAATCGATTTACTTTTACTTGTTCTTTCTGTTTCACACCTGTCGAAAGCATGACGTATCTCCCTACTTAACGTTTTCTGGATTATATCAGATTGTGTTTTTTTTGCAAATACCGAATATGCGGTATTTTGTAGCGTTGAGCGGTTATCTCAACAGATCCTCGGCAACTGTTCACCCGGCAGCATATCGATGATACGGCTGCCGCCAATGGAAGTCTCAAGCAGCACCATGCCCGTTGGCGCTTCGACCACGTCACCAATGATGGCGGTGCGCCGGCCATAAGGATGGCTTTTCATGGCAGCGACTACGGCATCGGCGTACTGTTTATCCAGAATTGCAATGAGAATGCCTTCATTCGCTACATAGAGCGGGTCAAGTCCAAGAAGACCGCAGGCCCCCTTCACCTGAGGAGGAATGGGAAGAGCAGCCTCCTGGATCCTGAGGCACTGGCCTGATTCAAGGGCAGCTTCTTTCAGCGTCGTTGCAAGGCCTCCCCGTGTAGGGTCCCGCATGAAATGGATGTCGCTCGTTACCGCAAGCATCTTCTGGACAAGATCGTTAAGTGGACGTGAATCAGTCTGCACCGGAGGCTCGAAGGTGAGACCGTTGCGTTCGGCAAGGATAGCCACACCGTGGTTGCCGATCTCGCCGCTTATGATTACCTTGTTCCCTGATTTGATCCTCGATGCGGCGATATCCACGCCATCCCCGAGAACACCCACCCCGGAAGTGTTGATAAATATTCCGTCTGCTTTGCCCTTGTTCACGACCTTGGTGTCGCCTGCCACGATACGCACGTTAGCCAGTTTTGCCGCCGCGGCCATGGATGAAATTATCTTTTTGAGATCAGCAAGTGGAAACCCTTCTTCAATGATGAAGCCGGCGGTAAGGAAAAGCGGTTCAGCGCCTGCGACAGCGAGGTCATTCACGGTCCCGCAGACAGCCAGGTCGCCAATATTGCCGCCAGGAAAGAAGAGCGGCGTGACTACATAAGAATCGGTGGTATAGGCCAGTCGCGTCGAGGGAACGTTTACAATAGCGGAATCGCCCGTGCCGACTATATCGAAAGCCGGGCTGAAATGCTCACGGATCAACTGGTGCATCATTTTCCCGCCGCTGCCGTGTCCAAGAAGAATTCTATCCATGACGATGGCCTCTACCCATAAAGATTGCCCCCTTTTAGCATCTTTTCATTCCTGGAGGTCATCCATATACTCCCACATTTCATTCTGATGCAGCCAGATAGGATCCGCGTTTCGCATAATGAATTCATCGATGCTCATGCCGTCGATGGTAGGCGGGCGCCATCACGCGCTTCCGCTTCCCATTGATAAAGATGAACATAAATTCTTTACACCTTTGCTGCTTCGCGGCTTTCTCGGACGGAGTAAGCTTTCGTTTGTGTTTTGCCATGATCGATGACTCTTATGCGGTGTACAGAGTTCAATGGCTTCTTCCTCGGTTAATCTCATGTTGAATTCCTTTTCGATTTCGTCAATTTGCTTAGCATCACAGAGTGTATCGGGAAGACGGTTTGCTGACCACATACACGCCATTTGCTTTGCATCTGGATTACCGTGGTATCTGGATTGTTATTTTTTATAAATTAGCGAATAGTTCCTCTAGCTTTTTTCAATATTTCATCGAACGTTATTTCGGCTTCTCTGAAATCTTTTTTGTCGGGCACTTCGCCGTCATCAATTAAACTCTGCATCCACACTTGCATAAAAAGGTCTTTCCCGAGATGAACTAATTCCTTTTTGACTTTATTACTTTTATCCGCACTTATGCCAATCCCTATCAAATATTGATAGGCAGTGTTCGCAATTCTTTCGATTGCCGGGATATGCTCTGAATTATCGAGTGCGCTTTTAAGGAAAAATTCATGTTGAGCCACTATCAAAGCTCTTCCAAATTCAGTCACAGTTTTCATTACATCTGTCATTGTTTCTCTCTTCAAATAGTGGGTCTTCTCCCAAGTGAGTACATGAATTTAAGCCTTTTTATAGCGGCGGCAACATGCAAGTCAGGATTTTAAGACGGAGATACTCTTCATCTCGCAA
>JAYTJE010000021.1:0-12632 GCA_043731355.1 Nitrospirota bacterium | reverse complement strand
TTGAGGTCGCCGCCCGGGAAATCGGTCCTGCCGATGGAACCGGCAAAGAGTGAATCTCCGGTAAAGGCAATACCCTGCCCAAGCAGGCAGATGCCGCCCTGGGAATGGCCTGGCGAGTGCACGACCTTGAGCTCGATTTCCCCGGCTGTGAGCACGTCGCCGTCCTTCACAAAGCGGTCCGCTGGCGGGGAAGAAACAGCTCTCATACCGAATGCCGAGGATTGCTGTGCTGCGTTGGCCATCAGCGGCGCATCGGCCTCATGAATGAGAATTTCCGCCCCCGTGGCCTCCTTGACGGCCTTGTTTGCGCCCACGTGGTCGAAATGGCCGTGGGTGTTCACGATATATTTGACCTTGAGGCCCTTGTCCTTGATCAGCTTCAGAATGTCCGCGGCATCGTCGCCCGGGTCGATGACCACGGCTTCCCTGGTTGTTTCATCCGCGACAATGAAGCAGTTCACCTGAAGCGGGCCGACGACGAGTCGCAGTAAGATCATTCATTCCTTCCTTCCTACCTTCCTACCTTCTTCCCTTCCTACCCTCTCTTCTCCAAGCCCAGCAGCTTCTTCTTCATCCCGATCCCGCCGGAGAACCCGCCCATGGTCCCCGCTGAACTAATGACGCGGTGGCAGGGAATGATGACCGGGACCGGATTCGCCCCGAGCGCCTGGCCCACGGCACGGCTGGCGTTCGGGTTCCTGATCCGCTTCGCGATCCAGGCATAGGACCGTGTTTCGCCGGAGGGGATCGCCAAAACCGCTTTCCATACCGCCTGCTGGAAGGAAGTATAGTACCGTAAATCGAGGGGCACGTCAAATGAAACGCTTTCACCCGAGAAGTAACGCGTAAGGAGCTTTACTGCTTTCACCAGGAGAGGAGAAGCGGGACCCGAATCGATCACATCACGTTCCAGTTCCCGCACAACAGACTTTTTATCCTTCTTCGGCAGAACAATTCTATAAATCCCCTGCTCCGACGAGGCCACGCCAACCCATCCGAAGGGGCTGTGAAAAACCATCCATCTTATTCCGCAATCCGAAATCCGCAATCCGAAATTACCTCCGTTTTCTCCTCACCATCCCCTTGATGAACTTCAGTTCCTCGCTCCGTAAAACCCACATCAGGAAAACATAAAAAAGTACGCTCACCACCATGGCGCCCGCGAGTAGTTCAGACTTGAACAGCGTATTTCCCCGAACCTCCCAGACCGGGTTTCTGCTGACCCACCAGCCGATGGCGCCCATGGCAATTGATGCCGGTATGATCCTGAGCAGCGAGGCGAGGATCTTCCCTCCGTCCATGTGGCCGATCTTTTTCCGAAGCGACAGGGTGAGCAGGCCGATGTTCAGCATGGCCGCAAGCGACGTGGCAAGCGCCAGACCGCCATGGGCCAGCGGCCCCATGAGGAGGATGCTGAGCAGGATGTTCGTGACCATGGCAAGCGCGGCGATCTTGACCGGCGTTTTGGTATCCTGCAGCGAGTAAAAGGCCTGGGCCACGATGCGCACACCGGCAAAAGCCCAGAGCCCGATGGAATAATAGAGCATGGCGGTCGCGGTTCCCTCCGTTGAGACGCGGTCGAACTGGCCGTGCTCGAGCAGCAGGTTCACGATCGGAACGCGAAGTGCAATGAGCCCGGCCATGGCGGGAAACATGATGAAGAAGACCAGCCGGAGACCGAGCGACAGGGTTTCCCGGAAAGCTTCGGTCTCGCCGCGCGCCGCCTGGGCAGACATGGTCGGCAGCACTGCCGTGGCAATGGCGATGCCGAAGATGCCGAGCGGGAAATGAATGAACCGCATGCCGTAAAAGAGATAGGTAATGCTCCCCGTGGCAAGAAAGGAGGCAAGGATGGTGCTGACGAAAATATTGACCTGCGTGACCGAAGAGCTCAGCATGATCGGCAGGGCGAGCTTCCCGATCCTCGCGACCCCGGGATGGCTCGGCTGAAACTCGGGCCGTAGCATCATCCCCTGCTTCCTGAGCCCCGGCACCTGGATCAGGAACTGGAAGAGTCCTCCCACAACCACGCCCACCGCAACCCCATAGATGGGGTTCGGCAGGAGCCAGATGCTGAGCAGCGCCGACGAGATGGTCATGATATTCAGCATGACCGGCGAAAGCGCCGGGGCCAGGAACGACCGGAGCGAGTTCAACATGCCCATGGCCAGGGCGGCTAATCCGATAAAAAGCAGGTAAGGGAACATGATCCGGGTGAGCATGACCGTGGTGGCATACTTATCGGGATCGGCCTTGAACCCCCAGGCGATCGCCTTCACCACAAAAGGCGCAAAGATGATGCCGAGGACGGTCAGGACCGCAAGGATCACCAGCAGCCGCGCGAAGACCGCATTCGCCAGGTGGCGCGCTCTCTCTTTTGACTCTTTGGTGAGCGTTTCGGTAAACACGGGGATGAATGCCGCGGACATGGAGCCTTCCGCAAGAAGCTCCCGCAGAAGGTTCGGGATGCGGTAGGCCACATAGAAGGCGTCCGCGGCCAGGCCCGTGCCAAAGGCCCAGGACATGACCATGTCGCGCGCGTAGCCCATGAGGCGGGAAAGAAGCGTGGCTGACCCGACGATGCCGGCGGCCCGGGCAACTTGTGTTTTCTCGGAGGACATGCGCACCACCCTTTTTGCTTGACAGTAGCCTGCTATTTATGTTAAAAATTCAACCTGTTTTATAAATTCCAAGGAGGAACACCGTATGCCGGCAATACATAAGTCCGTTATCAAAAGACAGAAACAGGCCGATAAAAAGCGCCTGCTCAATGCTTCCGCGAAATCCATGCTCAAGACCCTGACCAAGAAGGTAGAGCAGGCTGTTGAGTCTAAGAACGCCGCCGTGGCCAAGGAAGCCATGCTCCACGCCATGAAAGCCTATGACAAAGCCGCATCAAAGGGCCTCGTTCATAAGAACACCGCATCCCGCAAGATCTCCCGCCTTTCCATCAAGGTAGGCAAGATCGGCGCCGCGTAATTCAAACACGTGAATGGGTGAATCGGTGAAGCGGCTGTGTTTTTTTCAGTTTCTTCACCATTCACCCATTCACCATTCACCCTTCACCCATTCACCGGTCTCACTTACCGCACACCTTCAGGATCATCCGCTCCAGCACCAACCGTCCACCCAACCCGCTTGATTTGAGCGCCTGGTCCGTCCTCAGCAGAACCTCGAAAACCCCGCGTAATTCATCAAGTGAAAAACGCTTCATCTGTTCTTTGAACTTTTGCGCCTGGTGAAAGATCACGGGGGGCCGCAGTTTTTTCATACTGTCATCAGGCGTCAACCCCGCGAGTTCCAGGGATTTTGCCTGCGTGAGCCGCCGGAAATTCCAGGAGATCGAACCGAGCAGACCCACCGGCTGCTCCCCCTCCTGGATCAACCGGGACAGGATAAGGAATGCCTCCGGCTGGTTCTTGCGGCCGATCGCATCGGCCAGATCGAAAGAGGTGTACTCCCGGAAATCTCCGATCACGGTCTTCACGTCATCAAGGGTGATCGTTTTCCGTTCCTTGATGAAGATCTCCACCTTCTGCAATTCATTGCCGATCTTCTGCAGATCATTGCCGATGGTCTGCCACAGGTAGGGCGCTGCGTCGCGCCGCAGGGACAGTCCCCGTGCCCGGGCCCAGCTCTCGATCCAGGCGACGAGCTCCCGGTCCAGGAGCGCATAGAACCGGGTCACCGCGCCGTGCGACTCCACCGCGGTGATCACGGATTTTTTTTCGTATTTTCCCTGGTTCGAGATCAGCACCAGACAGGTGCTGGGCGACGGGTCCTTCAGGTAGGCAATGAGTTCTTCCAGGTCCGCGGCCTTCAGCGCATCAAGGTCTTTGGCGATCACCAGCCGCTTTGCGGACATGAACGGCAGGGTCTGAGCGAAGTTCACGATGTCCGAGACCGGGGTATCGCGGCAGTAAACAACGTTGCAGTTGAAGTCCCGGGACGCGGGGTCCACGACCTTGGCAATGAGCAGGTCAACAGCCTCCTGAAGCAGGAATTCCTCGTCACCGTAGAGCAGATAGGCGGGGAGGATCTTTCCCTGCCTGAGACTTGCAAGCAATTCCTGCTGTTTCAGCATTCTGTGCTGCCCCCGGCGGTGGTCCGTTGCGACCGGACCTGCATTTAAAAGCCCTCCAGCACAAGACTGCGGACCGTCCAGGCAATGTCACGGCTCGCCTTCTGAATGGCCGATTCCTTTGAGATCTTTGTCTGCGATATATTCGCCGCCTCGCCGATCGTTCCCGTTCCATTCGTCGTCAGAGCCGTAACGTCTGCATAGGCCACCGGATAGTCCGAGATGAAAAGCGACTTTATCCCTTTTGCCTGCCACAGGACCTTTTTGGCTCTCAGGTCCTCAAGGCTTGCATCCACCGTGAGACGCACCCGGTATTGCTGAACATGGGTATAGGCAGTGAACGACTGGGACTGGATTTCATACCCCGTCACTTTGCCATGAAGCACCAGCTCCGCTTCCTCCGGACTAACGACCTTCAGCCTGCCATCGGTCAGAAACTCCTGTACTACGGCCTGCGTCACCGCCACATCCACATAGGGTTCATTGGCGCCGTTGATGAACACGGGAATAGCGATAAGCCGGGCGCCCTCCGGCACGACGCCGCCGGTCCCGGAGAGATGGTACCCGCAGGAGGACAGGAGCAGAAGCGCCGCCATCATGACAATCAATCTGATATTTTCACTCCGCACGCAGTCCCCCCCCTTGATCTACACCACCACATTCACGAGCTTCCCCCGGACCACGATCACCTTCTTTGGCGGCTTGTTGTTCATGAATTCCCTGACCTTCGCATCCATGAGCGCCGCCGCCTCGACGTCCTTGTCCGGGGTCCCGGCGGGAAGCGTCAGTTTGCTCCTGACCTTGCCGTTCACCTGAACGACGACCGTCATTTCCGCGGCCACGATCGCTTCAGGGTCGTACGGTGGCCAGGCGGCATTCGCGATCGTCCCCTTGTTGCCCAGGGCTTCCCAGAGCTCTTCGGCAAAGTGCGGTGCAAAGGGCGCGATGAGCAGCATGAGCGCATCGACGGCGGACCGGACGACAGCGCCCTGCTCGTTCGGATGATACTCGCCTGCGGTATAGTCATACAGCTCATTCACCAGTTCCATAAGCGCTGAAATCGCGGTATTAAAGTGAAATTCGCGTTCGATGTCCTCGGTCACCTTCTTGATCGTAAGGTGTGTTTTCCGGTAAAGCCTGTCCCCCCGGGCCTCGGATCCGGCGGGCTTCATATTTTTTATTGACTCATGGTGCCGGTGCACGATGGTCCAGACCCGGTGCAGGAACCGGAAGGAGCCGTCCACGCCCTGGTCGCTCCACTCAAGGTCGCGCTCCGGCGGCGCGGCAAAGAGCGAGAACAGCCGCGCCGTGTCCGAACCGTATTTCGAAAGAATAAAGTCCGGGTCAACCACGTTGCCCTTGGACTTGCTCATTTTGGCGCCGTCCTTGATCACCATGCCCTGGGTCAGCAGGTTCAGGAAGGGCTCGTCGCCGTTAAAGAGGCCCAGGTCGCGGATCACCCTGGTAAAGAACCGCGCGTAGAGCAGGTGGAGCACGGCATGTTCGATGCCGCCGATATACTGGTCCACGCTCATCCAGTAGCCGGCCGCTTTTTTATCGAAGGGCGCTTTGTCCTCTTTGGGTGAGCAATAGCGCAGGAAATACCACGAGGAGTCAACGAACGTGTCCATCGTGTCCGTTTCCCGCCGCGCCTTTCCGCCGCACGTCGGGCAGGTCGTTTCGCGGAACGAGGCGGACTCGGCCAGCGGCGAGCGGCCCTGGCCCGTGAACGCGACCTCGTCAGGAAGGCGCACCGGCAGGTCCGTTTCGGCTACCGGCACGACGCCGCACTGGTCGCAGTAGATAATGGGGATCGGTGTGCCCCAGTAGCGCTGGCGCGAGATCCCCCAATCGCGAAGCCTGAAGTTCACGGTGCGTTTCCCGATTTTTTCCCGCTCCACATGATCGGCGATCGCATCCTTTGCCGAACTGTTGTTCAGACCGTCGAAGCCGCCCGAGTTTTCGAGAGCGCCGCCCTCGATATACGCCTGTTTCATGGTTCCCGCAACAAGGTCTTTTCCCGCATTCTGGATCACGACACGAATGGGCAGGTCGTACTTTTTCGCGAACTCGAAATCGCGCTGGTCGTGGGCAGGCACGGACATGATCGCGCCGGTCCCGTATTCCATGAGCACAAAATTACCCACCCATACCGGAACTTTTTCGTTGTTCAGGGGATTGATCGCATAGGCCCCGGTAAACACGCCTTCTTTCTCGCTTTTCTCATCGGTCCGGGCGGCTTTGTCCTCGCTCATCACGCGCTGCACAAAGGCGCGGACCGCGTCCGCCCGCGGCTTGCCCTGGATGAGCGCTTCGAGCATGGGGTGCTCCGGCGCCACGCTCATAAAGGTCACGCCGAACAGCGTGTCCGGGCGCGTCGTGAAGATCGTCAGCTTTTCACCGGTTCCTTCGACCGTGAAGTCCACTTCCACGCCCGTTGATTTGCCGATCCAGTTGCGCTGCATGGTCAGCACGCGCTCGGGCCAGCCCGTGAGCTTGTCGCAGCCGGCGAGCAGCTCTTCGGCATAGGCCGTGATCTTGAAGAACCACTGTTCGAGCTCCTTGTGCCGCACGACCGAGCTGCAGCGCCAGCACAGGCCGTCCTCCACCTGCTCGTTCGCCAGCACCGTGCTGCACGACGGGCACCAGTTCACGTACGAGCGCTTCTTGTAGGCGAGCCCTTGCTCGTACATTTTAATAAAGAACCACTGGTTCCAGCGGTAGTATTCCTCGAGACACGTCGCCACCTCGCGGTCCCAGTCGTAGGACAAACCGAGCCGTTTGAGCTGCTTGTCCCGCATGAAAGCGATGTTCTCCAGGGTCCACTTCCGGGGGGGGATGCCGTGTTTGATCGCCGCGTTCTCCGCGGGCAAGCCGAAGGAATCCCAGCCCATGGGGTGCAGCACGTTGAACCCGCGCATCCGTTTATACCGGGATATCACATCGCCGATGGCGTAATTCCGCACATGGCCCATATGGATCCGGCCCGACGGGTAGGGAAACATTTCCAGGCAGTAGTACTTCGGCTTCGAGGCGTCCTCGGTCACCTTGAAAGCGCCTGTTTCCTGCCAGCTGCGCTGCCAGCGTTCTTCAACTTTTTTAAAATCGTACCGTTCGTCCAACCGACCCTCCCGCCGCAAGGAACATGAATAGAACAAGAACCGGGACGACTACTGCCGTGCCTGGGTTTTGACGAAATTTTCTATGATGATCAGCGACTTTGTATCCAGGTCCAGGAAATTCACGCCATACCGGCGCCGCCCGGAAGAAGCCGGGTCCACCCTGACGATCATGCAGGAAGCCCTGATCTCGCTGTGTGCGACGCTAAAGGAGCAGGTCAGCCGGTCCCCCAGCGCGAGGCTCCGGTCCGTCTCCAGCATCATGCCCGAGATGCTGATATTCTGCGACGCCGCGAAAAAAGAATCCTCGCCTTCCTGTCCCGTTACCGAGACGCGCAGCAGCACCCGCAGGTCCTTCCGCTGCGGCACCAGGAGCAGTTCAGATACTTTGGAGAAAAGCGCCACCGGATCGATGGGCGCCGGGATAAAGGCGTTGGCCCCCGCAGTGAGACAATCAGCCCCGTCCTCCCCGCGGTGGTCGCCGGTCACGACGATAGATACTTTTTTCAGCCGGACATCGCGACGGATGGCGGCGCACAGGTTGAGCGCGCCCATGAGCGGAAAGGCCTGATCGGTTATAATAAGGTCCGCATTATTGACGCCATGCAGATTAAGGATTTCTTCTGAAGAATGTGCGGTAAAAAGCGTGATGCCGCCCCTCCTGAAGATGCTGCTCTTGCTGTCGAAGACCCGCAAAAGGCTCTCCGCAACGATGATTTTTTTCATAATACCCTGGTCCCGGGAAACGCCCGGTTATTCCCGCAGCCAGCCGGGGTATGCATCAGCCTTGCGCGCTTCCTCGGGAAGGTCCACCTCAAGCCGCCGCTTCGCCTGGGCGAGCTTCTTTTCAAGCTGCATCTTTTTCCGGTCATTCGCTGCCGACGTTTTTTTCTTTCTTTTGTATGTCCCCGTCGTCTTCTTTTCCTGGTCCTGCTCTTTCTTCAGCAGCAGATCACGGTCGTCCTCAAGCTTGCGAAGCTCCAGGCGCTGGTTCTCGGCCCGCCGATGCCACCATTCTTCGCCCCTGCCGTTCCTGTCGCGGTGTTCCCTGACCACCACGGGCGGAGAAGAAGGCTGCGCCAGTGTTCCTCCGACGCTGACCCGGTTGTCGTCGGTCTTTACCAGCCGGGCCGTGCTCTGGTACTCCTGCGGGACCTTCGAGCGCTCGTTCGTAAAGAACTCCTGCCCGTCCTTGTCCACCCACCGGTAAAGCTCAGCAAAAGCAGGCGACGCGGAAAACAGCAGCAGGGAAAAAACCATGACCACAACACCGTTTTTTGTATTCACTTATGCCTCCTGGCAGTACGCGGAATGTCAATAAATAACATAAACAGCGGGGCTTCGCAAGGTTTTTTCTTGTAATGAAGCGCGCGATAATGCTATAGTAACACCGCTGTCCACCACTGAGAAAGGTATAACCCTGCATTGGCCGCATTCCGCCGCTCCTCTGCCTCCGTGGTTATGATCGAGTGTCAATCATGTCCAAACAAGTCATCGCCCTAGTCGGCCGGCCCAATGTCGGCAAGTCGACCCTCTTCAACCGGATCATCGGCAGGAACTTCGCCATCGTCGAGGACAAGCCGGGCGTTACGCGGGACCGCAACTACGCCAATGCCGAATGGATGGGCAGGCATTTCCTGATCATCGACACCGGCGGGTTCGAGCCCGAGACCGACGACCCCATGTACACTAAGATGCGCGAGCAGACCACCCTCGCCATTGAAGAAGCGGACATTATTGTTTTCCTCATGGACGGGCAACAGGGCCTGCTGCCGGCCGACATCGAAGTGTGCCAGCGGCTCCGGGCCTCGGGCAAACCCGTGCTCTATGCCGTGAACAAGGTTGACGGGGCAAGGCATGAAGGCCTCATCCTGGACTTTTACCGCCTCGGCATCGAGACGCTCTATCCCCTGTCGGCGCGGCATGGCGGCGGGTTTTCAGAACTCATGGAGGAACTGACAAAGCTCCTTCCGGAAACCGGGCCCGGACCGGAGGAAACCCTTCCGCGCATAGCGGTCATCGGCAGGCCCAATGTGGGGAAATCGTCGTTCATCAACGCGCTCATGGGAGAGGACCGGATGATCGTAAGCCCCGTCTCGGGCACGACCAGGGACGCCGTGGACAGCCTGTACCAGTACTACGGCCGGAAGTATGCGCTCGTGGACACGGCGGGCATCAGGAGCCGCGGCAGGGTCACCCGGGGCGTAGAGAAATACAGCGTCATGCGGGCCATCAAAAGCCTGGACCGCGCGGATGTGGCGCTCGTTCTGCTCGACGCCATCGAAGGCATCACCGAGCAGGACGAACGGATCATCGGCCTGGCGCACGAGGCCGGCAAGGCGATCATCATTATCCTGAACAAATGGGACCTGGTGGCCGACAAGGAAGATGAATACAAGCGGATGATGGCGCAGGCCGGGCAGAAGCTCAAGTTCGTCGACTATGCGCCCGTGCTCACCATGTCGGCCTTGACGCGGCAGCGCATCACCAAGGTCTTCGACGAGGTCGACAAGGTCATGCTCGAAGCCTCGAAACGGGTCCCCACCGCGGACCTGAACCGGGTGTTCGAAAAGCTTGCCGCGCACCACGAACCGCCGCTCTATCACGGCAAGCGCGTGAAATATTTCTACATTACCCAGGTGGACATTAAACCGCCGACCTTCGTGGTCTTCGTCAACTATCCGGACGGCGTCCATTTTTCGTACCTCCGGTTCATCGAGAACAACCTGCGCCGGGCCTTCGGCTTCCAGGGCACCCCGGTCCGGATCTTCCCCAAGCGGCGCAGAGAAGAGGAGGCTCCGCGCAAAAAGCCGGTCAGCCGCCGCAATAAAAAATAACCGGATTGACTTTCCCCTGCGGAACAAAATCCGATAGGTTTTTCTTGACAAAAATTCCGCAATGCAGTATTTTAAGCCTCTGTTTTTTTAACGCGGCGGTGTAGCTCAGTTGGTAGAGCAGGGGAATCATAATTCCTGTGTCCGGGGTTCGAGTCCCTGCACCGCCACCATTTCTTTCTGCTTCATCGCGTCATTAATCCTTGCAAAAACAAACGCTTGACCTGCCCTGTCCTTTCCTCTAAACTTCACTATCATGTTGAAAACGCTGGACGAAATACGCGAGCGGATCATTACATTGTACGACCCTGGCGGGATCATTCTATTCGGTTCCCGGGCAATAAGTTTGCTTCCGCACAGATACTTCTGGATCACGGCAAGTACAAGGCCGTGTGCTATCACAGCCAGCAAGGTGTGGAAACGGGTCTGAAAGCCTTGGTCATGGAAAAAGGCGAGAAACCCGGCAAGGTACATGACATTATGGAACTGCTCAGCCATGTGAAGCGGCTTGGGTGGCGGATCACACTTGCCATAGATGATGCTGTTTTTCTGAACAGTATTTATAAAGGCCGCTACCCCGCCAAGGAAGGCCTCCTGCCTCACGGCTACCCGTCAAAAGAAGATGCCGCGCGGGCGGTGAAAACAGCCGGGGCTTTCATTGCCGGCGTCAAAGCTGTTCTTGCATGAATGAAAAATGACTTCGAATAACTTCGTTTGAGATGAAAATCTCAATAATTAAGTCTGACCCCATAGATTTCCTTGATTATAAGTACACCGGGCCGCAGCCCCACGCCGTAACCGATGCAGGCGACAAGCTCTACAGCTACGACAAAAACGGCAACATGGTCGGTTGGCAGAGCAAGACCACGAACGCAAGCAGGACAATTATATGGAATGAAGAGAACCGGGTTAAATCCATCGCCGACAGTGGAAGCGCCACGGAGTTCCTTTATGACGATTCCGGAGAGCGCGCGGTCAAGGGCGGAGGTGGGAACGAGACTGTCTACCTTAACCGCTTCTACAGCTTAAAGAACGGCGATCTCGGCTCAAAGCATATTTTTGCCGGTGAAACACGAGTCTGCACCAAGATTGAAAAGGACGGCGGGAGCATCCAGAGCGGTGTGCCGGGGGCGGGAGCATTCCTGGTCAGTCAGGGATTGCAGAATGCGCTTAGTCGCGGCAACGTGCAGAACAAGCGGGGCATACTCCGGAGGCTGCCGGGCACCGGAGGGACAGGAACCACAATCGGGACGAATCCGCCAATAGAGAAGTTCGAGTTCTTCTACCACGGCGATCACCTGGGATCGAGCAGCTTCATCACGGACGATGCGGGGGCGGTGTATCAGCATCTGGAGTACTTCCCGTACGGAGAGACGTGGGTAGAAGACGGCGGCTCAGGTCAGATGCCTATGTACCGGTTCACGGGCAAGGAACTTGATCCGGAAACGGGGCTCTACTACTACGGGGCACGGTACTATGATCCGGTGCTATCAAGGTGGATTAGTACGGACCCGATTGATAGGTTCAATGCACAATCGCCACCGCTTGGATTGAACCTTTATCAATACGGATTAAACAATCCAGTGCGACTTATCGATCCAACTGGGCGTGAAGAATCTGGCAGTATCTTTACAAAACTTGCAGACTGGTATCATGCTCAAACTGAGAAATTTGGCAAATGGGTAGGAGAGAAGTTTGCTCAGGCTAGAGGGGCAGCACAAGAATCGCAAATTAGCCAAATAGAGCAGGCTACCGGTGAGGCTTCCACTGAGGTAAGACAAGCTGAAGCAGGCTTGATGGAAAAAGTCACACCAGAGCAAGAGAAGGGGGCTACCGAAGCAGCACAAACAGTAATAGAGGCGGCAACAGCTAAGGGGTTAGGTAAAGCATTAGGGGCCGCAGGTGCTTTAGTTGGCCAAATTGAAAGTAAAGGAATCAATATTACAGGAAAGCGCCTCACGCATGTTTTGGAACGTCATACTGTGGGTGGCGCGCTTAGTAAAGGTAAGAGCTTGTTCAATGCCGGTGAAGATGTTACTGGTTTGATTCGTGCAGGGGAGGGAGTGCCGACCACTGTGCAAATAGGCGGTAATTTCCAGCGAATTGTAAATGCAGGACGTGAGATTGGCATGGATCGCACGACTGGACAACCTACTTCGGTCTACACGGTGATCACAGATAAGGCCGGTAATCTTGTCACCTCGTTCCCCGGTCTTCCAACAAGATGAAAGAGGCGATAAAATATGGGGATTGATATTTACCTGGAAACGGAGTCCGGCGAAAAGGAAGCTGAACTTCTTGATCCACAGGGAATAGTTGCCCGACTCATGCCCATAGACGATGCTCATTTTCCATTATTGCGCTATGTCGATCTTTACGGCGACACGGTTTTTAATCGGATGCAAATGGAGCAGGTTCTCGTTGAGTTGAAACAGCTAAAGAATCCGACGAGAGGTAGCGAAGAGATAAATTATATTAACCAGATAGAGGATATGGCTCGTCGATGTCAGAGTGAACCTCATCTGTATTTGAAGTTTTATGGCGATTGATTTTCTCAATGCCGTAACCGACGCCGGGGACAAGCTCTACAACTACGAC
>JAYTJE010000020.1:0-24463 GCA_043731355.1 Nitrospirota bacterium | reverse complement strand
CGGGCGTCAATGCGCTCGGTCTCGCCCTTGACGAGGTCGAGCATCGCCTCGACCATCCACGCGGGGGTGAATACCTCCCCATGGTCAGCAACGCGTTTTTTTGACTTGATCAGGCTCATGGGCAAGTGCTCTCGGCGACATGGGCAGCAAAATTCTGCGCTTTGAGACTCGAGTTCGCGCGGAATTGGTCGGTGGGGATCCAGAGGAAGTTTTCAAGCAGCTCCCCCGCTTCGATGGAGAGGGTTTCGGCGAGGTTCTTGTGATAGTGGAATTGCGCCCAGTCACGCTCGTTCCGGAATGAGAGGATCTTTTTCTGGATTGCTTCTAAATCAGCCATGCCCCTCCCCGACTGCAATTAATCCCATAATAATTGAGCACTTTACTACAGGCAGTCGAAAAAGTCCAGAAAAGACACATAGAGGAAGTTCATGCTATTGCTTCACCTATTTTTTTGCACGAGATGCCTTTTTAATCTTCATCGCGCCTTCCTCAAGCTTGACAGCAATTTGTTTCCTTAACATTCTGACATCTGGTTGGTTAGACCCTTCAGACATAGACAATGCTATTTCAACTGTTTTTGTCGCATCGAGTGTTAAAGCCTCCAATTCGGCAAGAGCCAAATTAAGATATGCTTTCGCGACTAAATCCCGATCCCCTTGCAATTTGCACAATCTGATAGATTCAAGATAATGGTTTCTGCCATTAGACAAATTGCCTTTCTTTATTTCCAGGAGGCCTTTCGTGGCCAAATAGAATATTTTCGCCTCATCATTATCCAGAGGAACATATTTCTTGAACTCATCCTCAGCATCTGAAATTCGTCCAGCCCTAAGAAAGGCATAGCACAAGTTATTCAGTATTTTTGGATCATCGGGATTTGCTTTTAATCCTCGCTGCGCGATTTCTATCGCCATATCTGGCAGCCCCGCACAACATGCTATGCTTGCGCCTAATACAAATGGCCCTCGAGAATAAGGCTCCTCTATTTCCCATTCCTTGGCGGTAGAAAGAGCGCCGGTTAGGTCCAGATCAAAGTATTTGATCCACGTTAAAGCCTCTGAGCTTTTCTCGTACTGAAGGTTGCTATTCTCTCGGAGCCCTGGGAACCTATTCCGAATCACCCACTCGCCATGAGTAATCACTGTTTCACATGGTGATGTCCATGCGGTTTTGAAGAGCTTCTTAGCTTCCCTAGATTTGCCATTGCGAAGTTCTAAAATCCCGCAGCTTTCGAAAAGTTCTGAATAGTGGAACAAAGCATCTCCACTTAGGTCTTTCGGAAGCAGTTTTCTAAAAGAAGGCGTACTCTTATCTGCTATAAGAGCAACATTCATCTCTGTTGCCTTCAACCACGGGTCCTTCGCATGGGCATTTGCTTTATGGATATAATGCCAAGCAGAGTCGAAGTCTAGAATATGGATGAAAAAACGCACACCACAACGCACAACGTAACGGTCAAATGGCGCTAGATTGAGAGCGATCACTACCGCTCTTTTTGCTTTAGCATGTTGCCCGCTAATTGCATATAAACGCGCTAACTCAATCCAGTGAAGCGCACTCTTAGGATACTTATTCAGCCATTCCTTGATTTTCGTGATGTGAAGTGCTGTTTCAAATTCAGACTCATCACCCTTGCCGGGATGAAGAATCTTATCAGCAAAATCAATTGTGGTTTTGCTCGCGCTCCTCTTACTCTTAAGGAAACTCGCTGCATCATGAGCAAGAGATATGTTAGCCGTTACAAGTGCTGACCCCAATAAAGACAGTGCATTTTGCACAGAGGGGTTTTGTTTATACTCCTGATATTCAGCGTCAATCTCCCTACTTGTGTATTCATTAATTACAAAGGGCTTCTTTCTGGGAACAATGAGTTCGCCCTTCTTTGAGGTTTTTGAAAAACCAGCCCACTTCGGCACAACATGTGCCCGTTGTGTATTCTGCGTATCATTCATTTTTTATTTCTCAAATTCTATTGTCTTTGCCAGTCTATCTATTTTTGAAATAAACCGCTGTAATGAATATTGCGTAACACTTGAGTAAATATTCTTTGGATTACCACGTTCTTCGGGTACCGGATGACAAAGTTGAGCGACTACTTCCATTAATTCATTCTTTATGTTCCCAGGCAGGGTCTTTTCAACAAACTTGAGGGCTTTATAGTATGCCTCCATAATATGAGGCTTTGCCTGTTCGTAAGTACCGCCGAATTTTACAGGCATAAATTCGTCGGGCATATTATGGAGCATGATCCATAAGAAGTTAATATCCGTTAAAAGGAAGGTGAGAATCCCACCCATCATAAAGAGGTCGGCACCATAACGACGTGTGTCCCAATCCGTGCTGAAATGGCGGTATAGTAGTTCAATCGGAGCATACCGCATGTCGCCGCAACATTCCTGCTTGCTCCATTTAGGGGACTCATTCAGCATTTGAGTTGCGTTACCGAGGTCTGACAATTTCGAAACATTATCTCCGAATATTAGGATATTGGACGGTTTGATATCTTGATGAGCGATATTCTTATTATGAAGCTGCTGCAGTCCGACCAGGCATCCATGAAAAGCCCTTAGCTTCCATGCCAAGCTCGGATTCTTCAAGGCTTTAACATTTTTCAGACTGCCATCCGCTGTCTCAAAGACTAGATAGGGAACAGAAAATAGTTCTCCCGGTTCACCATACTCGCCATGGTCGAGAGCGGTTACTACGCGCTGCATTCGATTTTCTTTACAAAATTCCAGAAGCTCTCTTTCATAAATAAAATCGCTCGTTATTTCCTTTAAGATGTCGGCTGATTGTCCCTTTCGCCCTGTTGCATCGAAAGCATATAAATAGTTAAATGCCTTCAAAAAACCAATCGTGCCTGTGACGACATTTTCCACCACGTAGCAGCTCGAAAAAGCGCCGCTATTATCGTGTTCATTTTTCTCTCTCTTATCTATTACATCCCAATCGCCAATTTTTTTATTTTCTAATCGTGAAGCCAAAGGCACACTATTCATAATTGCCCCTCTTAGGTAACGAACTCCATATAGCAATGCCCTTACGCGATTATGATAATTTTACACCGGTTATCTTTTCGCGAAAGAGGACTAGATCCTCACTTACAATGCACTTCCTTGCCACCTCATATCTTGAAGTTTGTTCTACGCGGGCTTTCTTCAAAACGTCAACGGGTAATAACGCTGCAGCACCTACAAAATACGCCTGACTTTCTTCGCTCTTATTGTAACTGCGGAAACCACCATTGCCACTATCCATTTTTGCAAGCTTGCTGCCTTTATGCTTCAAATGAAGATGAGACAACTCCTCCATGATTGTTGCTCGCTGTCGAGTAATTGCGTGCGTTGGATTGTAAAGTATCACTGCGCGCAATTCATTCCCTTCAGGAAGCCGCAAACAGCCAGCCGACCAACCGCAACGATCATTTGACAACAAGTGAGAGACGATATCCGCTGGAATAGCAGAAGCATCTTTAATCGATAGAACCTTTACCTTCATTGCCTCGGCAAGAACCAAATGGTCGAGCGTATCAAAAGATGATAAGCGAAGGTTTCGGCGAAGGTAGTAACCTTGTATTTCAACCCATTTTGGATAATTTGACCCGCTCACCCGGAGACTCCTGCATGAATATTATTTCTTACTTTCTTTACTTGTGAACTGATCATAAAGAATTCTGAAAGACTTATATAAGGCATCAGCAGTTTCCGGCGTAAGTTTTTTATCAGCACGCAAATAGACTTCAATTTGTTCTGGTGTCTCAAACGATGGAGCGTTCTTCTTTTTAGGTGCTTCATTTTCACTGAGCACAGAACTGACGGGAACTTTGAGCCACTGGGACAGATTTGTGATAGTTTCAAAATCAGGTAATGAAGAGAATACTCCCCTTTCGAGCCTTGATAATGTTGACGCACTGACATGAGCTTCTTCTGCAGCTGCCCGTAAGCCGAGGCCTTCACTTTTTCGCTTTGTCTTAATCAATGCGCTTAATTGCGCCATCGTAGCGCGCGTAGTCATGTGTTTCACCCCCCTTTTTTAATCAAAATATAGCACAGTACTGTGCCATATGCAACACAGTTTTTTACTTGCAACAGCTTTGGGATTGTGCTATACTTGGCACTGTAGCAAATAAGCAACGTACCGGTTGATACCGTACGTATTTCAAAAAGGGCGCTGGACGCCCGAAGGAGATGAATATGGAACACGCAAACAAGGAAAAGGAAGAGTCGGAAAAACACGAACCAAAGACAATCACGATCATCGTCAATGAAAAATCCGTCACTATTCAGGGACACAAGGCTACAGGTATGGAGATCAAGGACGCTGCGATAGCGCAGGGCGTTGCGATTCAGAGGGACTTCAATCTTTTCAAGGTCAACCCTGACAACAACTTGAAGCAGATTAAGGATGACGAGACGATCGCCTTGCATGACAAGGAAAAGTTCCGTGCGGTAACGACGGACGACAATAGCGAGGCAGTGGAATGACTCCCGATGTTGAGAGAGCCATCGAGGAGATAAAGACCCTTTTCCCGGACCGCACTGTTGATATTGAAAATGAAGAGCAAGGAGGTGCATATATAATCGTGCACGACCTTGAGTTTGGGGATAAGTATAAACCTTCAAAAGGCTGGATCGGTTTTTTGATTGACCTTCACTACCCTCGAACTGATGTTTATCCGCACTTCATTGATCGTGGTATAACGCGTTCGGATGGCAATCCGTATGGAGGAGGTTTTTCATCTACGACATGGCGGAACAGGGATGTTTGGCAAATATCTCGAAGATCCAATCGCCTGAATCCGTCGGTCGACACGGCTGCTTATAAGCTGGCCAAAGTATTGGCGTGGATACGAGAACAATGAGGAGATACGGCATGATACATCCGATATCGCTGGTTATTCCGCAGCCTCTTTTCAAGGAGTTATTCGAGCACTTGTTTCCAGGTGACAATGACGAACACGGAGCAGTCATTGCTGCGGGGATCGCTGAAACTACGCGTGGGACACGACTCCTAGCGCGAGAACTGATTATAGCCAAAGACGGTATCGATTACGTACCGGGGAAACGAGGTTATCGTGCGCTGACCGCCAAATTTGTCGCCACCGTATCCGGCCATTGTGCTTCCGAAAAACTGTGTTATCTTGCCGTTCACAACCATGGAGGGCATGATAGCGTAGCATTCTCAGAACCAGATTTAGCGTCACATAAACGAGGCTACCCAGCTCTCCTTGATATAACGGGTGGTGGGCCAGTCGGTGCGCTTGTCTTTGCAAGGGACGCTATTGCAGGGGATATCTGGACACCCGAAGGCCGGTTCGCTTTGAATCATGCCACTGTAGTCGGGCCAAGAATACAACGGCTATATTCTGCACCGGCTTCACGCCCACCGAAAGCTGATCTCATAAATGACCGTCATGCTCGACTTTTTGGGGACCTTGGTCAATCCATTCTTTCGAATATGAAGGTCGGGATAATAGGCCTCGGAGGTGGTGGCTCACTGATAAATGAATGGCTTGCCCGTCTCGGAATAGGGCATATCGTTGCAGTGGACTTCGATAGAGTTGACATTACCAACTTGCCTAGAATAGTCGGTGCTACTCGATGGGATGCTCTCACTATCCTGTCCGGCAGCGGTCAACCTTTTCTTCGATCTATTGGGAAACGCTTTGCACGTCACAAAGTAAAGGTTGCAAAGCGCGTGGCAAAGCAGGCAAGACCGAACATTCGTTATGATGCAATCGTCGGCGATATTATGAATGAGCACACCGCCCAACTATTAACGGATGTAGACTTCCTGTTTCTTGCCAGTGATACCATGCAAAGCCGTCTTGTCTTTAATGCGCTCGTCCACCAGTACCTTATTCCGGGTGCACAAGTCGGAGCCAAGGTTAGGATCGATAACAAAACGGGTTCGATCGCTGATATCCACGTAGCGAGTCGTCTTGTCCTTCCGTATCCCGGTGGAGGATGCTTGGATTGCCATCAATTAATTTCTCCGGAACGCCTCCGGCTGGAAGCCCTTTCAGAAAAAGAAAGGAAAGCGCAACGTTATATCGATGATGCAGACATCAAGGAACCGAGCGTGATCACGCTCAATGTGCTTTCGGCTGCGCAGGTTGTCAACGATTTAATGATGATGTTCACTGGTCTCTATCAGGACTCAACCAACATGAATCATCTGATAGGATTCGTGCGGGAACGGTCGACGAACAGAATAGAGCCTGTGATAAGTGAAGACTGTCTCGATTGCAGTTCAAGCAGCAAAAGCCGCAGAGCCAGGGGAGATCGCTTCAGGCTACCCTGCCGTGCACCCTCATGATGGCATTTTGGAATAGCGTTGCATTCATTCATCCCGCCTTTTTCGTAAAAGGCAACACTTGCGCCCCTGTCTTGAGACCGTCCAGATAATCTCCCCACTGCTGCATCATCTTCTTCCGCTCTTCAAGGTGTGCGGTCCTGTTGTATGCCCGACCGTTCGGATCACGAACCGTGTGTGCAAGTTGGTGCTCGATGTACTCAACCCTGACGTGGAGGACTTCGTCGAGGATCGTGCGGGCCATGGCCCGGAAACCGTGGCCGGTCATTTCGTCTTTGGTGTACCCCATGCGGCGCAGCGCGGCAAGAATGGCGTTGTTGCTCATCGCCCGCAATGTCGAACTGTGGCTCGGGAACACGTACCGCCCGCTGCCTGTCAGCGGCTTCAAAGACTCCAGAATTTCTACAGCCTGACGCGACAGCGGCACGATGTGAGGCTGTTTCATCTTCATCTTGGGGCCGGGGATTGCCCAGATGCCTGCGTCAAGATCCATTTCGGACCATTCTGCATGACGCAATTCGCCTGGACACACAAAGAACAACGCGCCCAATTGCAACGCGCATTTCACAATAAAGGAGTCTGTTGGGTAGCACGAAGTGAAAGCCAACCTATTTAGGATACGCTTAGAAAGCAATACGTCGGGTTTCGCCGTGCTCTACTCGACCTGCCGACTACAAAAAACGCCGTAACGGGCCGTCCGGCGTTGACAGGGTTATTTTTTGACTTTCATTTCGAGTAGTGAGACACGTTTAGACAGGTTGTTGAATTCTTCGCAGTTGATTTTACCGCAGCTCTGATTTAATAATTGACAGGTCGTCTTTTATATCCTGGTACTGTTCCGCAATCAATCCGATCTGCGATTGCAGGTCTTCCTTTACGATGCCCATGAAGTGCTGGTATTCTTTACGTTGATCGCCAAGTATTTCTTTCAGTTTGTGTTCGTCGATCTCCATGGTTTTCTCCAAATATTCCCGGAATACTCTTTCCTGAGAACTCATGCCTACAATGCGCCATAACTATAGCGAATCTGAAATTATTGGTCAATCGAAAATCCTAAAAATATTGTCTGTGTAGGTTTGGGGAAGCGAGGTCCGGGGTGACGGTTTAAATCAATCAAATCACTTCCCGCCGATCGACAGTTCCCGTACACGAAGCGACGGACAGTTGAGCCTGCCGATGAAACGAAGGTCGCTGCCCACGGCGTCGACGTTCTTCATAAGATCAAGGATGTTGCCAGCGATCGTGACCTCGCGCACGGGAAAGGACTTCCTCCCCTTCTCGATCCAGAAACCGGTGGCGCCGACGGAGAAATCGCCCGATATGGGGTTGGCGGTATGGATCCCCATCACCTCGGTGACGTAGAGACCGCTGCTGGTGGCGCTGATCAGGTCCTTCAGCGTGGAAGCGCCCGGCTGGATATACAGGTTCGTCACCCCGACCATGGGCATGCCTTTAAATCCGCCGCGCATACCGTTCCCGGTTGAGACCGTTTTGTCCTTGTTTGCGGCATAGGTGTTATAGAGGAACAGCTTGAGCCTGCCCTTGTCAATGACCGTTTTTTTCTTCGTGGGCACACCCTCGTCATCGGAAGGCGCCGTGCCGAGGCCGCCTTCGAGCAGACCGTCGTCGCACACCGTGATGAGCGGTGAAACGACCTCCTGTCCCAGTTTCCCGATGAACAGGGACTTTTTCTTCTGCACGTTCTCCGCGGAGAAGCCGCCAGCCATGATCGCCAGGAATTCTCCGGCAACTTCCGCGTCAAGGACCACCGGCGCCTTGACCGAGCCGATGGTCTTCGCGCCGAGCAGGTCGAGCGCCCGGTGCGCGGCGCGTTGTCCCACCGCTTCGATCCCGAGCTTGCGGTAAAATCTGTTCACATCGAAGTCAGAACCAGCCTGCGCTTCGCCCTGGTCCTCGGCAACCACGGTAATGCCTGCTGAAGCCGTCGTGCCCTGGTATGCTACCAGCGCTCCGTGCGTATTGGCGATAAGCGTATCTGACGACGAGAAGCTCGCCGACGCTTTCCGTATGCGCTTGATCCGCGGGTCCACGGCAAAAGCCGCGCGTTCCAGGGCCATAACGCGCTCGATCTTCGATTGTTCGGACAGGCGTGGGATTTCAGGATCGAACAGAGCGACTGTTTGGCAGGGACCCGATGGTTTTTCAGGAATGGCGTGGAACGGATCGGGTCCGTTCATGCGGGCGTTCATAACGGCCGCCTCGGCCAGGGCGCTGAGAGCGGCGTCCGAGAACTCGGTGGTAAACGCAAAGCCCATGCGCCCGTCCACCAGCACACGCAGACCCGCCCCGATATCATGAGCGCGGTCGAAGGCATCGACCTTCTGTTCCTTCACTTCAATGGACGTGGCGGAATACGAGCGAAGATAGACCTCCGCGGCATCGGCATGAAGGGAAGTCGCGAGAGCAAGGAGCCTCTCAGCAGTATGCGGAGTGATAATCATAGGGAGCGCGGCGGCTTTGACCGCCTAATCGAAGTAGCTGGCCGACGCGGTATCGGACTCCCATACCGTGACGCTCGCCACTTCGAGATCGTCGCCATTGATCTTCTTCGTCATGGAATCGTAAATCCACTTGGCGACGTTCTCCGACGAGGGATTGATCTGGGTGAACGGAAAAATATCGTTGAGAAAGGTATGCTCCAGCTGATCGAGCACCTCGCGCAGGGACTTTTTGAGGTCGTGAAAATCGATGGCAAGACCGATGTCGTTCAGACGCTCAGCCGTCACCGCGACCGTAACACGCCAGTTATGGCCATGCAATTTCTCGCATTTCCCCTGGTAGCCGCGCAACTGATGGGCAGCGGCGAATTTTGATTCTATCATAAGCTCATACATGCGCAAAATATAAGTGATATACGATTAAATGTCAATACTAAACAGCCGGACACGGCCCGATTCCGCTCACTGAGGCAAGAAATATTTCTTGCAAATGAGACTGAATTCGGATATGATTTTTTTCAATGGAAGTTATGAAAGAAGAGTCGCGGCTCACGATTGAACCACAGTTCCTGTCCCAGGCGAAAACAACCGGCAGCAAGGTGCGTATCGGCCTGCTGAATAAAGCGGAGCATGAAGGTTTCATCCGCGATATAGGACGCTACGAGCTTAACCTCGAAGAAAACAGCGGAACGATCACCCTGTTGAAGCAGGAAATATCCTTCATCACCGCCCCCCAGTCGCTACTTACCCCTCCCGCAGCGGTTGATCCCCAGAAAATGTCCGAACCGGAAGCTCCGGCAGGACGCCCGAACATTCAGCAGGAATTTCTGGACAAAGCCATTTCCGAGAGCCAGGTCCTTACTCTTTTTCTCATGAACGGTCTGCGGATCAAAGCGAACATCGAAGCCTACGATAATTTCACGATCCTGCTCAACGAAGGCGGCAGGCAGCACCTCTATTACAAACACGCCATCACCACGGTCAACCGCTGAACCTTATGGAAACGAATCTCCTCGATAGAATGCTGAGTTCCTACATGGCCGAACAGGCGGCCGTAACGGTCACGCTCCTGAACAAGATCAAAGTCTCGGGAAAGATCAAGGCCTTCGACAGTTACGTCATCGTGATGGAGAAACCGAAGCGGGAGATCCTGTACCGCCATGCCGTAGCAAGCATCGCGCCGCGCCTCCCGGAAGAGGTGAAACCCGCTCCGGCGGCGCCGAGGCCGGTTGTGGCTGCCAGGCCGTCACCCGTGAAAACACCTGCCCGGCCAGCCAAGCCTGCCGCGCCGAGACCCCGTCCTCAACAGCCGACCGTGCCTGTTGCGCCGGAACAGACTATCAGCTGCAATATGAAAGAAGGGCTGCTCCGCTGGATGCAGGAACAAAAGGCGGCAAAATAACATGAACCTCCGCAACGCGGCGCTGGCTACAGCCTCGGGCCTGCTGTTGGCGGCTTCTTTTCCGACCATCCAGTTTCACCTTCTCGCCTGGTTCGCACTGGTCCCCCTGCTCATAGCGCTCAAGAACAGCTCCGTCAAGAACGGCTTCTGGACCGGGGGCCTCGCCGGCCTTGTCTATTTTGCCGGAACCGTGCACTGGGTAACCAACTCCATCCATTTCTACGGCAACGTACCGCTCGTACCGGCTTCGTTGATCACCCTTCTGCTCGCCGCCTACTGTGCGATCTATACCGCCCTGTTCGGCGCGGCGCTGATACCCCTCGGGAAAAACCATCCGTCCCTGGTTTTCCTTGCGGCGCCTGCGCTCTGGACCGCGCTTGAGCTCGCGCGGACCTATGTGTTCAGCGGTTTCCCCTGGTCCCTGCTCGGGTATACGCAGTACACGGCGCTTCCTGTCATTCAGGTTGCCGAGTTCACCGGCGTCTATGGGATCTCGTTCCTGATCGTGCTGGTGAATGCGGCACTGGCCGAGTTTATTTTAAACAGAAAACGCTTCATCCCGCTGGTCGCTGCGGGAGTGGTCCTTGCGCTCGTCCTTTCCTACGGCGTTCTCCAGCTCCGCAAGCCGGAAACAAACGGAACCTTTACGGTCTCGGTCATCCAGGGGAACATCGAACAGGACCGGAAGTGGGACCCCGCCTACGAGCAAGAGGTCCTCGACGTCTACGAACGACTGACGCTTAAAGCCGCGAAACAACGCCCGGACCTGATCCTCTGGCCTGAGACCGCGACCCCATTTTACTTTACCAGTCCAAGGGAGTCCGACCAGAAGCGTACCGATGAGTTAGCGCGTTTCGTGAAGAAGAGTCATATCCCGCTCCTCTTCGGAAGCCCGACCGTTGAGTTTCTGCCCGGAAGAGTGGTTCACCTCAGGAACTCCGCCTTCCTCCTCTCTCCGGAAGGCGCAACCCTGGCAGAGTACCACAAGTTTCACCTCGTTCCTTTTGGGGAGTATATTCCGCTTAAGAGCGTGCTTTTTTTCGTAGACAAGATGGTCCAGGCGATCGGCGACTTCCAGGCGGGCAGCGAATACACGGTCATGTCCGTTCCCGTCCCAGGCCAACAGGACGTGAAGGTCAGCACCGTTATCTGCTACGAGATCATTTTCCCTGACTTGGTCAGGAGGTTCGTGGACCAGGGAGCCACCGTGATCACGACCATCACGAACGATGCGTGGTTCGGCCGCACCGCCGCGCCCTATCAGCATTTTTCCATGGCCGTGCTCCGCGCTGTCGAGAACCGCGTACCAATAGCGCGCGCAGCGAATACCGGTATCTCGGGGTTCATCGACGCAAAAGGCAGGGTCCTCCAGACATCGGGCATCTTTGTTGAGGCTGATCTCATGCAGGCCCTGACACCAGGCAGTACCAGGACCTTCTATACCCGCAACGGGGATCTGTTCTCCTACGCCTGCGTAATTTTCACGTTGATCCTACTTGCAGGATACCCAAAAAGGCAGCAGAGCAAGAAACGCTGACCCGGCTTTTCATTCCGCAATCCGAATTCCGCATTCCGCATTATGTTCACCCTATTCCGCAATCCGAAATCAGATACTACAGACCGTCTTCAGGAATTCCGTGGCTTTGAGCCGTTTGCCGAGGATGTGAAAGGTGTGATCCGAGAAGGTCCGGTCGAGTTCCTGCATGATCGTTGCCGAAGGTTTGAGCCGGCAGATCTTGTCCATGTCCATCCTGAGCGCCTGATAGTAGAACCCGATCGCGCCCGGTGAAATACGCACCTGGGGATCGCCTGAAGAAACCATGCAGTCAGGGCAGAGGACACCGCCCTTCATGCCGAGAAAGACCATCTCCCCCGCGGATGGCTTTCCGCACGACAGGCAGTGGTCGAGCTTGGGCTGATACCCGAGCAGCGACAGGAACCTGAGCTCGAAGACGCGGAGCAGAAACACGGGGTCCTCGCCCCCGTTCAAAAGATGGAGTACGTGGGTAAGCAGAAGAAAGGCAGTGGCATTGCGCTCACCCGGGGGAGCAAGTTCCCGCACCAGTTCCAGGATGACCGCCCCCACTGCGGCGCGCTGCAGATCGTCGCAAATCGCGGACGCCTGGGTAAGGATGTCGGCGGACTCGATGCGCAGGAGGTCCTGGTGTTCCCGTTCATGGAGGTGGAGCCGGCAGTGGGTGAACGATTCGAGCCCTGCGCCAAAGCGCCGGAAGGACTTGCGGGCGTTCTTGGCAACGCCCTTCTGCATGCCCCGGTCGAGGGAGAAGAACGTGACCAGTTTGTCTGCCTCTCCCAGGTTCATGCTGCTGATGATGATGGCTTCGGTTTTGGATTTCATAGCTCTTTCTCAAGATGATCGGTACCGGCAAAGGACCTGCAGGGATCAGGGCGAGAGATCAACGCTTGCGGCAAGTCCGACCGTCGGCATTATACACTTGTGGGGGGGAATAAAGAAAGAAGGAATCGTTACCCGAAGCGGCTGTTCAGGAATCCTTGCGATGGTGCCCGCTGAGCTCCTTTACTTCCCGTTGGTTTGAATTTATAATTACTATACAGTTGATGCCCCCAAAGAGTGTTCACCCGCTGGAAGACAACTTGGGGACAACGTTGTGTCCTAAGTAGACTTTCCTCGCGCGATAAACTCGATCATAGTTTAAAATTGTGTTCCAGAACTATCAGCGGTTCATTGTGTTCACCATGCGTTACAACGCCATCCTCGTAAATCCTTTCAAGGAGATTCAGGACTTCATCCATTTCGGGAGTCTTGAAGCGTAGGAGACGTTGTGTCCGAAATGGACTTACCATTATTCCCCTGTCCCCTCTTCTGGACCAAGGGGCACGCATTGTTGCTTAAGCAAACGATGTGCGTAAAAGCATGATTCACAGACGAAGTTACAGGAAATAACAGCAAAAGGCAAGGTTCTTGATGGGGTAATTTCTGGGTAACGCATCAAATGCTGATTGCGGAATGCGGAATGGAAACCAGGAGGCAAAACAGGGTTCAGGAGGTCAAGGTATTGGGGGCAGGTTATGTCCGGTACAAATGATAAAAAAGCCGGCAGAGGATCGCCATCTATGAAGAGGGACCAGCTACTTCCTGGCCGTCAACGACAGCATCCGGTCCAGATTGACCTCGAATGCCGCACAAGGCATCGTGATCTGACACCGTTCGAGCACTTCGGGCCGCAGCTCGCCGATAAAGCCGAGTTCACTCCCCGACGCCATGATCCTGCCGCAGCGGCCCGGCAGATAGAGCGGGTGCTCCGCGGGATCAAGTTTGTATTCAATACCCAGGTAATAGAGCAGGATATCGAGGAAGAAGTGCATCTCGGAAAAATTCGCGGTCGGGTGGGATATGAGCGATCCGAGCAGAAGGTCCGTGCGCGTTCCCATGTTCCGCTCGGGGTCGAGCACAGCCACCTCGCCGACCTCGAAGATCCGGTGCGGATAGAACGCCTTCGAGCTTGCGGTCTCGACGCTCAGGATCGACGGGACGACGCGGTTCCTGAGGACCGAATAGGCGAGCGACATGGGGTTCGCCACTTCAACGAGCTTTTCCTCAGGCAACAGCGTATCCTCCAGCTCTTCACGGGAGCAGAGAATGTTGGACATGATCTCCTGGAAACCTGATCCGACCATGTTGCCGCGCACCGTGTCCGACAGCAGCTCAAGCGCGGACAGCGAGCCGACCGTGGACTGCCGCGGCATGACCGGCGCGAACGATTCATATCCCCTGCTGATGGCATAGTCCTCAACAAGGTCCATGGGGTGCATGATGTCGTCACGGTAGGGCGGCGCCACGATGGTTACGGACCCGCTGGATACGGTTACGCGGTGGCCATAGGCGCTGAGATGTTTCTTTACGTCCGCCTGAGAAACCTTCTCGCCGAGCCCGGCTGAGAAGGCTTCGAGCGATACTTTTATTTTGACGGACGTGTCATAGGGGAACGACACGCTCTTGCCGAGTTCGGTGGCATAGGGGTAGAGGACCTTCACCGGCTCAATGTCGGCGCCGCGGTCGTAAAAACTGGCAGCGAGAATATTGAGCGTCAGCACCGTCATCCGCTCATCTGTTCCGGTCACCTCGATCAGCACGCTTCGCGTCGTCGGCTTCACCTCGCCGATCTCCGTGCTGTTGATGATCGGGGGGAACGAAAGCACCCGTCCCAGGCTGTCGGTAAGGACCGGGTACTGCGCAAATGACTTCACGATACTGCCGTAAGCAATTCCCTTGGGGTGCTGATCGAGGATCTCGGCCAGCGTCAGTTTCCGGTCCATGCCGAGCGGCGTAAATGATACTGATGACGGATCCGCCAGGCAATAGTCCACGGGAAAAGCGATCTTGTCGAGTTCGTAGATGCCGATCGAGACGGTTGCGCGCTTTCTGCCGAAGATCTCCGCAAGTTTGTTCTGGCTCTGGATCATCTGCGCCAGAACGTCGCTGCTCATGCGCATGCCGCTGGCGGTGCAGGCGGCGATGTAGGGCCGCACAGCCTTCATGCCCTTGGCCACCCGGATCTCCCGCGTCGCTTTTCTGCCGTGCTGCAAGTAGGGAGAAGCCTCGGGTTTACCGGAAAGAGCGATCCGGATCTGGCGCGCTATCCCCTCGGCTGACCACAAATCAGGCCGGTTGCTGTCGGACAGTTCGACCTTGAGATCATCGGTCTCAGGAAGGTATTCCTTGAGCTCGGCCTTGGCCAGCATGAGGCGCTTTTCGAGCGTCTCAAGGGAAAGCTTCTTTCCGATGAGTCCGTCGAGGTCGCGTTTTTTAATATCAATAGTAGGCATAGTTGAAAATCAGGAGTCAAGGTTCAGTCGTCAGGGTCCAGGTTTTTCCGAACCCTGTACCCCGGGCCCAGGACTCTTGTTTATCCTAACTGTATTTTTTTCGTCCTTATAAAATCCAGATCGCGCGAAAACAGCTCACGGATGTCCTGAATGCCGAGAGCGACCATGGCCATGCGGTCCAGGCCGAGGCCCCAGGCGATCACGGGCACATCAACGCCAAGCGGTTTCGTGACTTCGGGCCTGAAAAGGCCCGCGCCGCCAAGCTCCATCCAGCCGAGTTCCGGGTGCTTCACATGCAGTTCCACGGACGGTTCGGTGAACGGGAAATAGGCGGGGCGGAACTGGAACTCTCCTGCCTTGGCGATCTCCTGGCCGAAGAGCTGGAGCAGTCCCAGAAGTGTGGTGAAATTAATGTCCTCGCCGAGCACAATGCCCTCTACCTGGTAAAAGTCAGGCGCATGCGTGGCGTCGACCGCATCGTAGCGGAAACAGCGGGCGATGGAAAAATACTTCCCCGGTACCTTCGGGCCTGAGGCCAGGGTGCGCGCCGACACTGCCGTGCCCTGGCTCCGGAGGATCAGCCTTTTTGCGCGTTCCACGTCGAAAGGGTACCGCCATCCCTTTGAACCGGTTTTCCCGCCGTCCTTGTGCGCTGCCGCGACCTGCTTTGCAAAAGGCTCTTCGATCTTTTTGCAGGACGTGGGTTCTTTGACGTAATAGACATCGTGAATGTTCCGTGCCGGATGGAATTGCGGCATGAACAGCGCATCCATGTCCCAGAACTCGTTCTCCACCAGCGGACCGCGCATTTCCTCGAACCCCATGCCGATGAACTTGTACTTCACGAAATCGAGAAATTCCTTGTACGGATGCTTTCTGCCGATGCTCTGGCGCGGCGGGTTCAAGGCGATATTATACGAGCGGAATTTTTTGTTCTTCCAGGTCCCCTGCTTCAGCATCTCGGGGGTGAGCAGCGACGCTTCTTCGGCGACCACGCCGCGCTCTTTGATCAGCCGGAGCATCTCCGTTCCGTCAGGAGTCAGCGAGTAGGAACGGTTCTTCTTTTCGGTGATGCGGAAAATTCCCTTGGACTTGCCCCGTTTGTGAAAGTTTGCCTGAATTTCAGCCTGTTCCGCTTGACTGAAGATTGAGAGTTCGGCAGAATTACTTTTCTCAACTGCCTTAATAACATCGTTTAAAAAATAATATTTCCCGAAAACATCAAGATTCACATCAGGCACAAGCTCCAATATCCCGCCTTGCACGATCCGGACGACCCCTGCTTCCCGAAGCCCGCCCATGGCAGAGCTTACTTCAGAAGGGTCCATACCCCAGTTCGAGATGACGTCCTTTACCGTGAACTGTTTGCCCTCGCGAAGCGCCGTGATGATCCGCAGCTCGGGCGTTCCTTTTTCGAGGTAGTCTCTGCCCGTTTCCGTGAGTGTGACAAGCGACGTGACCGATTCTTCCCTCACCTGGAGCAGGCCCTTGGGCTGAAGCCAGCCCGACGCCATGTCGAGCCGCGACTCATCAAGCCCGGAGCATTTCATAAGCTCGGGGGCGGACAACAATCCGCCGCGTTCAAAGCAGAGCAGCACTTTGTGCTCAAGCGGATGGAGGCTTTCGAGCATTGCTATGAGGTCGGATTGTTCCATACAGTGCGGCTCAGATTACGTGGATTGAATTTTTTTGTCAAGAAAAAACAGATTGACGAGGCTCGCAGGCGTATGCTAAGGTGAGGAATGGTGAAGGTAAAGATAAAACCGAAGCTGAGCTATACCCTGCTCTGCGATGATGTCCGTCAGGAGCTCGGCGGCAAGTTCAGCCTCATGGGACTCTTCGAAACCATCTACGCGGGCGCCTTCCCGGCGCTCCATCCGCGGTTTGCCATCGTGAACGAGTGGATTGGCGGCAAAGGCGAGTTCGTGGCCGGGATACGGCTGCTCGGTCCGGACAAGAACCAGGTCCTTTCGGAATCGGAGAGCAAGCTTGTGCTCTACAGCGAAACGCAGCGGCACCGGGACATTGCCGTCCGCTTCAATACCACGTTCCCCGCCCCCGGCACCTATTGGGTGGAGCTCCTCCTCGACCACGAGCGCATCGGCATGGTCCCACTGGCAGTGCAGCAGGCCGGGCAGCAGCAGTTGGTGCACTAATCAATCCCGCTACTCCAGGGTGATGAACGGCGAGCCGCCTTCCTTTGCTTTGAGTTCCCTCAATAATTTCTCCGCGGCATCCCGGTTCGGGAACCTTCCCAGCCGAACACGGTACCACGTGCTCTTGCCCTGATTAAACGCCACGACAAATGCGGCATACCCCTGTTTCTTCTTGTTCTTCACTTCCTCGTCAGCCAGCGCTTTTTCCGGATAGGAAGCAAGCTGTATGGTATAGAGAAGCTTTCCGCCCGCGGCCTGCGCCGGCTTTAGCGACGGTGCGGACGGAGACGGTTTGGGCCCGGTTTTCTGAACAGACTTCGCACGCGGCTCCGCGGGCGCTTCTCGTTTAACGGTCTGCGGGGCCGTCTCAGCTGGCCGCGGTTTTACGTCGATCGAAACCGTTTTGTTGTCCTTTTCGGTGAGGGTCTTGTAAAAGGTGAACTCTTCCGGCTTGGGGACCTGCTGCGAAAGCACATCGGGAAGCGGCGGCAGCGGTTCACCGGTAGCCGCTGCCTTGGCCCTGGTCGAACCAACGTAGTACCCAAGATAGAAAATGCCGATCATGAGCACGATGCCGATGGGCACGATCAGAATGCTGGAGATAATACCGCCTCGATCATTGTTCATAGCGTTGCCTTTCCGTGTGCCGCAGCACGTGCATTCCCTGACGTTGTGCGAATGAACATCGCGTCGCCGTAGCTGTAAAAACGATACCGGTGCTCCACGGCCTCCTGATAGGCGGCCAGGATCTTTTCTCTTCCCGCGAATGCGGAAACGAGCATCAGCAACGTCGACTTGGGCAGATGAAAGTTCGTTATGATGCCGTCGACGATCCTGAAAACGAATCCGGGGTAAATGAACAACCGGGAACTCCCCTCCCCCGGGGAAATGGTTCCATCCGCCCGGGCGGCCGTTTCAAGGGTGCGCACACTGGTCGTCCCAACCGCAATAATGCGCCGGCCCTCGCTCTTCGCACGGTTGATCGCTTCGGCTGCATCAGGAGAGATATCAAAGCGCTCCGGCAGCATCTTATGTTCGGTGATCTTTTCGACGCGGACGGGCTGAAAGGTGCCGGGCCCGACGTGCAGCGTGACCATGGCCGACCCCACACCTTTCGCCCTCAGCCGGTCGAGCAGCTCGCGGGTAAAGTGCAAACCCGCCGTGGGCGCGGCTACCGCTCCCTCATGGGCCGCATACACGGTCTGATAGCGGTGCAGATCGGCCCCGGTGGGCTCCCGCTTGATGTAGGGCGGCAGCGGCGTCCTGCCGAAATCGGTGAGGATGCTCCTGATGTCCGGAACACCGTGAAAACGGACGCGCTTCGTGCCGTCGTCCTCGTTGCCGCCCACGACCTCAGCCTCAATATTGGCGTCAACGACCAGCCGCTTCCCAACAGGAACACCTCCCTTGACCAGCGCATCCCAGAGATTCAGCCCCTGTTCCGCAAGGAGAAATATTTCGGCTTTGCCTCCTCCCGGCTTTTTTGCCGGCAGTCTGCACGGAAATACCTTGGTATTGTTCAGAACGAGCAGGTCACCGGGAAGAAGATAATTTTCAATGTCCTGAAAAATCCGATGTTCAATAGCGCCCGATGCGCGATCGAGGACCATAAGGCGCGAACGGTCCCGCTCTGCCGCGGGCGCCTGGGCAATGAGCGCTTCGGGAAGTGCGAAATCAAAATCGGAGAGGGTAAGTTGATCAGCATCAGGTACGATCATGGCAGGATAGTACCATAGTTAGAAACAATATCCAAATAACAAATCCCAAATCTCAAATAAGCACCAAGAACCAAGCCTGATCATTCGTAAAAGTAGAGAAAGCCGTCTTTGCGAGCGTAGCGAAGCAATATCACTTTTTGTATTAAGTTGACAAACCGAGATTGCCGCGTCGCTTCGCTCCTCGCAATGACAGCACCGGCTGGCTTGCTTCTATTCCAGCGACCTTTTCCAACCGCGTTCAAATTCGTCATAGGAGATCATGATGCCCGCACTGACCGCTTTGCCCGTGTCCGCGCCTTTCCCCAGCTCTTCCAGCACGGTCTTGACGCGATACATACCGAAGGAATCCGCCATATACCGGACCGAGGAAAGACTGAAAAGATAGGCATACTGTGCCTGGGTCGTGCCCAGACCCATGAACGAGCCTTCTATATCACTAAGCGAAGGGAGCTTGCCGGCCAGGGCAATCCGCTTAAGCGTCTCTTTTTTCCGATTGTCGAGCTCTTCCCCTTCAAAGTATTGCGCCAGGCCCTCATTCAGCCAGGCAGGGCAGCGCGGAGTGATGGACCGCACCACCGCATGGGTGTACTCATGATACAATAATCTTCTGAGGCCCGGCGTTTCCTGTTCGATGCCGCCGATGGGGATGCGGATCTTCCCGTCGTATATGCCGCCGCTCCACCCCGGGGCGTCGGTCACTTCCTGGAACTGTCTGCCGGAATACAGAATGACCTGCAGTTCGCGGTCGGGATAGTACGACAAGCCGCGCCCCACTTCCCCGTAGGCGTCCTCAAGGATCCTGAGGATGATCTTGCCGGCCTCGATCTTTTCCCGGCCTTCATACTTGACCAGAAAATGGCTCGTCACGTCCCGGTTGAAATCCTTCTCGGTACGGTGCTCCCTGCGGATCCGTTCGAGCCGCGCCCGGATATCGGCCGCACCGGGGTTAAGCGCAACAGCCTTTTCCCAATAGGACGCCGCAGTCTCAAGATCGTCCTTGCGGTAAAAAAGCTCGCCCAGGACCTGATAGGCAGTCGCCTCTTGAGGATTCAGCTCCGCGGCCTTCGTCAGTTCCCGTTCGGCATATTTATCGTCACGCAAATGAAAGTAGACGACACCGAGACCGAGATGGGCGGTTGCAGAAGCATCATCGTAGCGCAGGGCCTGTTCGAACGATTCGCGGGCAGCTTGATAATCAGCGGCCTTCATCCGCTCCATTCCCGTTTTGAGGTAACGGGCAGCCGTGTTCCGCTCAATGGTCTGGGCGTGGGACGTCGCGGATCCTGCGACCAACTGCAAGAGCATGACAAGGACGATAGCGGCGAATCTTTTTCGCATCAAACAACTCCTAACCCGGACAAGCCGAAGCCTCAAATCCAATACTATTTACCACGGATGTACACGGATAAGCACGGATAAAAACTTAAGATAAAGTCCTTTATTTCATTCAGTGTAAATCCGTGGCAGTATTCCGTGGTGAAACAAATTTGAATTTTTAGTTACCAATCTGGAACTCCACGATAGCATTTCCATGGCACTTACCCCGCCATCACCTTCACCTGCACCCGCCGGTCACGGGGGCCGTCGAATTCGCAGAAAAAGATCGCCTGCCAGGCGCCCAGCGCGAGACGGCCTTCCTCGACCATGATGGCCTTGGATACACCCATAAGGCTCGACTTGATATGCGCGGCTGAATTGCCTTCGTTGTGGCCGTACTGGTCGTCAAATGGAATGACCTTGTTCAACTCTTTCAGGATATCGCGCCCCACATTGGGGTCGGAATTTTCGTTGATCGTGACGGCCGAAGTGGTATGGGGCACGTAAACATAACAGATCCCTGACCGTACGCCGCTCTCCGCCACCAGCCGCTGGACACCTGCGGTTATATCCACGAACTCGGTCCGGGAACTTGATTTCACCCTGAGCTGCTTGATCATGAAAACCCCCTTCAATTGCCTCACCCTATTCCCATGTCTTCCCGCCCCCGACCGCGCTTTTCCTCGACAATGGGGTAGATGATATGAGTGATAAGCGAATTAATGCGCGCGATGTTCCCGATGATATCGAGGTGAATATGACTTGTTTCGATCGATTCCCGCAGCCCCTTGCGCAGCCGCTCCAGATGGGTCTGGACCAGCTCCCGTTCGAGCAAACCCAGTTCTTCCTTGTTCCGCAGGACCCGCTCCGCAAGCTCGCGGTCATGGTTCGCGAACGCCGCAATGGCGTAGTCGAAGTTTCCGAGCATCCTGGCATGGAACGAAACGATCTCCGCCATCCCTTCCTGGGAAAACACGAACCCCTTGGTGATACGCTTGAGCGCGATGGGCATGATGTTCCGATCAACAATATCGCCGATGTTCTCAAGGTTCCGCGTCACTTCAAGCACCGTCAGGACGCGGCGCGACTGCGACTCCGTAAGATTGGTGGACGACAGGCGCGCGATATACAATCGTATTTGACGGTCCAACAGGTCAACCTGGTTGTCCTTGCGCTTGATCTCCTCAACGATGGCCGCGTCGTCGCTCCTTAGTCCCCTGATCATCTCGGTCAGCATTTCGCGCACAATATCGGACGCCCGCAGCGCCTCGCGTGTGGCCTGCCCCAGGGCCAGGGAGGGCGTACCCAGCACATGGTCGTCAAGATACAGGGGGCCGAACCGCTTTTCTTCGGCCTTCTCCGGGACCAGTTTGACCAGCAGCCGGGCGAACAATCCAAGAAACGGCAGAAAAACCACGGCCATGATCACATTGAACAGCGTATTGGCATTCGCGATCTGACGCATCACGTCCGGCGTTGTATGCTCCACCATCCTTTGATACTGGGGCAGCAGCGGCAGAAACAGGAGAACGCCGAACACCTTGAACAGCACGTGCGCCCAGGCCACGCGCCGCGCTTCGGCCGGGGAGCGCAGGCTCGCGATCAGCGCCGTTGAGCAGGTGCCGATGTTCGCTCCCAGGATGATATAGAGCGCGGACTGCAGCGGGACCAGACCGCTCGTCGCAAGAGCCAAAGCGATGCCCATGGTCGCGGCGCTGCTGTGGATGAGCGCGGTGACCGCAGCCGACAAAAGAATGCCGATGAAAGGCGATCCGGCAAGGGAGATGAACACGTTCCGGAAAAGCTCATTTCCCTGGAGCGGCAGCATCGCTTCGATCATGATCTTCAGGGAGAGAAAGACGAACCCGAAGCCGAGAATACCCTGCCCGATGTTCTTATAGAGCGTGTTTTTCGAGAACAGGGTGAACGACAGGCCGATCCCGACCAGCAGCACGGCATAATCGTACACATGAAAAGCGATGAGTTGGACCGTAAGGGTGGCGCCGATGTCCGCGCCGAGGATCACGGCCAGGGTCTGCCGGAAGGTCATTAGTCCCGCGCTCACGAAACCCACGAGCAGCACCGACGTGGCGCTGCTCGACTGGATGAGCCCGGTCAGGAACGCTCCCGCCCCCACGGCCGAGAACCGGTTGCTGGTCAGCGAACGGACCAGCGAACGGATACTGGAACCCGCCGCGTTCTGCAAGCCGTCGTTCAGCAGCTTGATGCCGTAGAGGAGAAGGAGAACTCCACCGAAGAGGCTGATAAGTATCATGAGGTACTATGCCTAAATTCGCCGGGTTCGTCAATGGTAATTTGACCGATACTGTCGTCATAGCCGTTCCCACGGTTGCAAAAAATTCCACTCGACAGCGGCAGACAGCCCGCACACCCCGAATAAATATGCTATCATACAAAAGCAACAGCATGATGGGGCGACACAACGTTGCAAAGGAGTTCAATTTTGCAGAGGAGGTGCGAATATGGCGGCATTGGAAGTTGTGAGAAACATGAAAGAGTCCCTGGGCAGGCATCGGACCACCAGCACAAAACGTGAAATTGAGTTTAGCTTTGCCGCGCCAAAGGCCGGAAAAGTCAGCATTGCGGGGAGTTTCAATAATTGGAATCTAACCTCAATGCCGATGAAAAAAAATGCGGATGGCGCCTGGAAAATCAGCCTCAAGCTTTCACCCGGCACGTATGAGTATAAATATGTCGTGGACGGGAACTGGGTGCAGGAAATGTCCGGCTCCGGCAGCGCGCCGAATTCCTTCGGGACCCATAATAACGTCGTCAGCGTCAAGTAAGCCTTGTGCTCATCCCGCCCGGCGAAGCGTTCAGCTCCAGACTGTTTCAGGGTCCCTCGTTGTCGCCGGGCAGTTGTTTTTTAAAGGTGAGAATGAGCAGTCCGGCAAGAGTCAGCGAGCAGGCCAGATACACCCAGGCGCCGGCAAACGAGCCGGTCTCCTCTTTGATGAACCCGGTCAGGTAAGGCCCTACAAATCCGCCCAGATTCCCACTGGAGTTGATCAGGCCGATTGCTCCCGCGGCGGCCGTTCCGGAAAGAAAAGTAGTCGGGTAGGACCACCATACGCCGAACGGCGCATACACGCCGATCGCCGCCAGGACCAGGAATAAAAATGCGGTCCACGGGTCCTTCACAAACGCGCCGACCCCCAGGCCGAGCGCGCCGAGAAACAAACCTGTCGCGCCGTGCCAACGTTTTTCACTCCTTTTTGACGAAGAATGCCCGATAGAGAGCATCACGACAAGAGACGCTGCCATGGGAACGGCCGTCAGCCAGCCGATTGTCAGGTTTGACCAGCCGGACACGGACTTGAGCGCCTGCGGCATCCAGTAATTGAAGCCCCAAAAACCGCTTATCCATAAAAAATACGTGACGCACAGTTTCAGCACTTCCGGGTCCCTGAACGCTTTGAGGACCGTATAGCGTTTGGCGGAGGTTTTGGCGGCCACTTCGTTTTCGTACTGTTCGGTCAAATATTTCTTTTCGTCCGCGGTCAGCCACCGGGCCTCCTCCGGACGATCGGCCATCCAGAAAAAGAGGACAAAGGAGAAGAGGACCGCCGGAACAGCCTCGATAAGAAACAAGCCCTGCCAGCCTTTCAAGCCGAAGAGCGGGACGCCAAGCAGCCAGCCGGCCAGCGGCGCGCCGATCATCCCGGAGATTTGCAGCGAGGTCAGGAGGAGGGCAATTGCGCGCGCCCAGTCTTTCGCGCCGAACCAGCGCGGGATGCACGTGGCATAGATCACGGGATACAGGCTGGCCTCGGCCGCGCCAAGCAGAAACCGCAGCGCATAAAAATGCCAGGTCACGGTCATGAAGCACATCAGCCCCGACACCGCTCCCCAGGTAAACATGATCCGCGCAAGCCAGAGTTTTGCGCTGTAGCGTTCAGCGAGGATCGCGCCCGGAATCTCGAACAGTATGTAGCCGGCAAAGAAGATGCCCGCACCCAGGCCGAACATCCGCGCGGTAAGGCCGAGGTCCGCGTTCATGGTCAGCGCCGCGTATCCGATATTCACCCGGTCGAGATAGGAGATGGCGGAGGCAAAAAACAGGGGGAGCACGATATTCAGGTAGGCTTTGCGTTTTGCGCTTGCGGCGACAGCGAACGTATTCATTGCACAGCTCCTCAAAACATCAGTGCAGAATAATGCAGAATAAGGGACATACTATAACGCTCCTGTCAAGTGACAGTTTAGTTTTTATAATTTTCAATCAGATAGTTTTCGGCGTCAGCTGAAGACGCAGTTCTCCTTCCG
>JAYTJE010000019.1:0-31614 GCA_043731355.1 Nitrospirota bacterium | reverse complement strand
GCCGGCAATGTCGGCTCCATTTTGCGCAGCGCTGCCGCCTTCGGTTTTACCCAGATCATTGCGCTCAAGGGCACGGCGGCCCTGTGGTCGCCCAAAGTGTTGCGTGCCGGCATGGGCGCGCATTTCGGGCTGCGGCTGGTGGAAGGCGTCACCGCCGAGGCGCTGCGCGCACTGACCGTTCCCATCGTCGTCACCAGCTCGCACCAGGGCAGTTTTCTACACCAGCAAAATTTGCCCCTGCCCTGCGCCTGGGCGATGGGGCACGAAGGGCAGGGCGTCAGCGACGAATTGATGGCCTTGGCCAGCCTGCAAGTGCGCATCGACCAGCCCGGCGGAGAAGAATCCCTGAACGTCGCGTCGGCGGCTGCGATTTGCCTGTACGCCAGTTCGTTGACGAATCACCTCCGATAGTCTGGAACAAAGAGCTACGAGAAGCGACCGAACGTTGGGAGTTTTCTCCAGACCAGCAGGGGCCGCGGGACTGGCTTTGCCAGACCGCAGGCGCAGCGGCCCCCTCGGGGGGCAGTGAGCGACACGAAGTGCGCGAACGTGGGGGCGATATCCCCGGCAATATATAATCAGTGGCTTTTCAAATCACAGCTTCGCCCAAGCGCACACAAAGCAATTCCCCTCTCAAAAGCAGCCTGCAATCGTTCTTTTTTGAACGTTCTTTGAGCATGCTTGGGCGAACCGTAACTCAACCGGTGGTTCCCTTGCTTTTGTCTTTACAACGAAACATTCCGCACGCCATTTTGGCGCTCGAAGACGGCACGGTCTTCGTCGGCAACTCGATTGGTGCCGCAGGCTCCACGGTCGGTGAGGTAGTGTTCAACACTTCCATGACCGGCTATCAGGAAATCCTGACCGATCCGTCGTACAAAGGCCAGATCGTCACCATGACTTATCCGCAGATCGGGAACTATGGAACGAACGACGAAGATGTCGAGTCGTCCCGGCCCTGGGTCGAAGGCTTCATCGTGAAGGAGTATCTGGACTTTCCGAGCAACTGGAGGTCCAAGCGGTCTCTGCATACGTTTCTTGCGGAGAAGAAGATCGTCGGCATCCAGGGGATCGACACCCGGGCGCTGACGCGCCACACCCGCGACGTTGGAGCGCAGCCGGGCGTGATCTCGACCACGGACCTTGATCCCGTGAGCCTGGTTGCCAAAGCAAAGGCCCTTCCCAAAATGAACGGCCTTGATCTGGCGCAGCATGTTACCTGCAAGAAACCTTATTCCTGGAGCGAAGGCACGTGGAACCTCACTTCTGGTTACGGGACCAAACCGACGTCAAAATATCGGGTTGTCGCATACGATTACGGCATCAAACGCAACATTCTCCGCCTGCTCACGGATGCGGGCTGTGAGGTCACGGTGGTACCGGCAACCATGCCGGCGGAAGAAGTGCTGGCCATGAAGCCCGACGGCGTGTTCCTGTCGAACGGTCCCGGCGATCCCGAGCCCTGCACCTATGCCATCGAGAACATCAAAAAACTGCTCGGCAAAAAACCGATCTTCGGCATCTGCCTGGGGCAGCAGCTCCTGGGGCTCGCCCTCGGCGGCAAGACCTATAAACTTAAGTTTGGCCACCGCGGCGGCAACCAGCCGATCATGGACCTCACGACGCGCAGGGTCGAGATCGCTGCCGAGAACCATGGCTTTGCCGTGGACATGGAAACGCTCAAGGACCTAGCGGTCATGACCCATCAGAACCTGAACGACAAAACCTGTGAAGGAATTCAGCATAAGACGCTCCCGGCTTTTTCCGTGCAGTACCATCCGGAGTCCTCGCCGGGGCCGCATGACAGCCGGTATCTGTTCCAGCGGTTCGTGGATATGATGGAGAAGCACAAAAGCTAAATGGTTTCTCAAACTGAATTAGAACATCGTATTGAGGCCGCCTACCAGCTCCTCGAACGCTGCCGTGTCTGCCCCCGCGCATGCGGCGTGAACCGGATGAAGAACGATAAAATCGGTTTTTGCAGGTCCGGCCTGAACCCGATTGTCTCGAGCGCAAGCGCTCATCATGGCGAAGAGCCGCCGCTCTCGGGAACCAGAGGCTCCGGCACGATCTTCTTCACCAACTGCAATATGAGGTGCGTCTATTGCCAGAATTACCCCATCAGTCAGCTGGGGAACGGTGTTGAAAAGACGCCGGCAGAACTTGCCTGCCAGATGCTCTGGCTGCAGGAGCAGGGCTGCCATAATCTCAACGTAGTAACACCGACGCATTTTATGCCGCAGCTACTCAAGGCCTGGGGGCTCGCCCGCGAACGGGGGTTCACGCTCCCGATCGTGTACAATACGAGCGGCTACGACTCCCTGGAGGCGCTCAAGCTCCTCGACGGCATCGTCGATATCTATTTGCCGGACATGCGCTACTCCGACGATCATCCGGCGATGCTCTACTCCATAGCGCCAAACTATGTCGAAGTCAACCGGGCGGCGGTCAAAGAAATGTTCCGGCAGGTCGGCAACCTTGAGCTCGATGAACATGGCATAGCAAAACGCGGACTTATTATCCGCCACCTGGTGTTGCCGGGGGGGCTCTCAGGGACCGGGGGCGTCATGAAATTTTTGTCTGAAGAGATTTCGAAGGAAGTGCATATCAGCCTCATGTTTCAGTACTTTCCGGCATATAAGGCGAATGAGTTCAAAGAGCTTTCACGCAGGGCCACGGCAGTGGAGTATGAAGAAGCCTGCCGGACCATGGAACAGTACGGTTTTGAGAACGGCTGGGTGCAGGAGCTTTAAGGTCAGTTCGGAGTTCAGAATTCGCGGTTTGGAGTTTAACGTTCGGAGTTAAGGAAGGGATACATGCCGAAACGAACAGACATTAAAAGAATTCTTATCATCGGCGCCGGGCCGATTGTGATCGGTCAGGCCTGCGAGTTCGATTATTCGGGAGTGCAGGCCTGCAAAGCGCTTAAAGAAGAAGGGTATGAGGTCGTGCTGGTGAATTCCAATCCGGCCACGATCATGACCGACCCGGAGATGGCGTTCCGCACCTACATCGAGCCGATAACTCCCGCCGTGGTTGAGAAGATCATCGAACGCGAACGGCCTGACGCGTTGCTGCCGACCATGGGCGGCCAGACGGCGCTTAACATTGCCGTGGCGCTGGCCGAGTTGGGAGTACTCGATAAGTATAACGTGGAGCTGATCGGCGCCAAGCTGCCTGCCATCAAAAAGGCCGAGGACCGCGAGCTGTTCAAAAAAGCGATGGAGCACATCGGGCTGGAAGTCCCGAAGAGCGGTTTCGCCACGAACATGGAACAGGCCTACGAGATCCTCGAAAAGGTGGGCTTTCCCGCGATTCTGAGGCCCGCCTTCACCCTGGGCGGCACGGGCGGCGGGATCGCTTACAATCGGGAAGAGTTCACCGAGCTGATCACGCGCGGTCTTGAAGCAAGCCCCGTGAACCAGGTACTGGTCGAGGAATCGATTATGGGGTGGAAAGAATACGAGCTCGAAGTGATGCGCGATGCCAAGGACAATGTGGTCATTGTCTGCTCCATCGAGAACCTCGACCCCATGGGCATCCACACGGGCGACAGCATCACCGTGGCGCCGGCGCAGACGCTGACGGACAAGGAATATCAGATCATGCGCGACGCCTCACTCAAGATCATCCGCGAGATCGGGGTGGACACCGGAGGTTCGAACATTCAGTTCGGCGTGAACCCCGGCAACGGCAGGCTGGTCATCATCGAAATGAACCCCCGGGTGTCGCGCAGCTCGGCTTTGGCGTCCAAGGCCACGGGCTTCGCCATCGCGAAGATAGCCGCCAAGCTGGCAGTCGGGTTCACCCTTGACGAGATCACGAACGACATCACCAAGGCAACGCCGGTGTCCTTCGAGCCTACCATCGACTACGTCGTGGTCAAGTTCCCTCGCTTCGCTTTTGAGAAATTTCCCCAGGCTGACGCCACGCTGACCACGCAGATGAAATCGGTCGGCGAGGCCATGTCCATCGGCAGGACCTTTAAAGAAGCGTTCCAAAAGGCGCTCCGCTCGCTTGAGATCGACCGCTATGGCCTGGAATCCTTGCGCGATCGGGACGGCGATGCCGAACAGGGTCTGGCTGACATTCGCCAGAAGATCAGCGTTCCGAACTGGGAACGGATCTGGTATATTGCCGACGGGCTTCGTCAGGGCATGAGCGTCGATGAGCTCTTCGCGCTCTCGAAGATCGACGTTTGGTTCCTGCATCAGATCAAGCAGATCGTGGACATGGAGAGGATGCTGGCTGACCAGGGCGCGCGTATTCTGAGCGATCGGACCCCCTCGCCGGATCATTCGCTCAGAAAAGCAAAAGAGTACGGTTTCTCCGATCGGAGGCTTGCCCGGCTGTTCACGACCACGGAAGAGGCGGTGCGCAAAGCGCGCTATGCCCTCGGTATCCTTCCGGTGTTCAAGACCGTGGATACCTGCGCAGCGGAGTTCGAAGCGCATACGCCGTATTTGTATTCGACGTATGAGAAACCGTTTTACAAAATCGGGAGTCAGGAGTCAGGAGTCAGGAGTCAGGAGGCGGAGTGTGAAGCAAATCCGACCAATCGCAAGAAGATCATCATCCTCGGGGGGGGGCCGAACCGGATCGGGCAGGGTATCGAGTTCGATTATTGTTGCGTGCACGCGGCCTTCGCGCTCAAGGAAGATGACTTCGAGACGATCATGGTGAATTGCAATCCCGAGACCGTGAGCACCGACTACGACACGTCCGATCGCCTTTATTTTGAGCCCTTGACACTGGAAGATGTTTTACATATTATACATCGGGAAAAGCCTGCGGGCGTGATCGTTCAGTTTGGCGGCCAGACGCCGCTCAAGCTTGCGATCCCGCTCGAGAAAGAGGGCGTGCCCATTCTCGGCACGTCTCCGGACAGCATCGATCGCGCTGAGGACCGCAAACGCTTCAAGGAACTGCTCGACAAGCTCGGCCTCCTGCAGGCGGAGAGCGGCATAGCGGTGTCCTGCGAAGAAGCGGTGGCCGCGGCGAACCGGATCGGTTACCCCGTTATGGTGCGGCCGTCCTATGTGCTCGGCGGCAGGGCCATGGAAATCATTTATGATGAAGAGAGCGTCCGGAACTACATGACCCGGGCGGTGAAAGCCTCTCCTGATCGCCCGGTGCTCGTCGACAAGTACCTCGAAGATGCGGTCGAGATCGATGTTGATGCGATCTCGGATGGAAATACGGTTGTTGTCGCGGGCATCATGGAGCATATTGAGGAGGCTGGAGTACACTCGGGCGACTCCGCCTGTTCGCTCCCGCCCTTTTCGCTCTCGCGAAAGATCATTGCGGAGATCGATCGCCAGACGCGCATACTCGCGCTGGAGCTTGGCGTTATCGGCCTCATGAACATCCAGTTCGCGGTAAAGGAAAGCCGTGTCTATGTGCTCGAAGTGAATCCCCGCGCATCGAGGACCGTGCCTTTTGTCAGCAAGGCCATCGGTGTGCCGCTGGCCAAACTTGCCGCCCGGGTGATGGCAGGCAAGACGCTTGCCGAACTGGGCTTTACCAAAGAGGTCGCCATAAAGCATATCGCGGTAAAGGAAGCGGTCTTTCCCTTTGCCAAGTTCCCCGGCGTCGATACGCTGCTCGGCCCTGAGATGAAGTCCACCGGTGAAGTGATGGGCATTGACATGGATTTCGGCATGGCCTTTGCCAAGTCCCAGTTGGCTGCGGGTAATCCCCTGCCCATAGCCGGCAGAGTGTTTCTGAGCGTGAAGGACAAGGACAAGGCAGGGTCGCTCGACGTCGCGCGGGGACTGGAACAGTCGGGCTTCTCCATTGTGGCTACGCGGGGCACGGCTGACTATCTGCGGAAAGCGGGCATCACGGTCGAGACGGTGAACAAGGTCACCGAGGGCCGGCCGCACATCGTGGACCAGATCACCGACCTGCAGGTCGCTCTAGTGATCAATACGGTCTCCGGCGCCCAGTCGCAGAAGGATTCTTACTCCATCAGGCGCACGACGCTGATGAAGGCGGTCCCCTATTTTACCACGATCTCGGCTGCCAAGGCGGCGGTGCGCGGCATTGCCGCTATTAAGAAAAATCTCTTACAGGTGAAATCCATACAGGAGTATCATAGATCATGACACAAAAAATTCCAATGACCCAAACGGGCTACGATAAGCTCAAACAGGAACTGGACCATATCATCAAGGTGGAACGCGGCAAGAACATCCGGGACATCGAGGAAGCGCGCGCCCATGGGGACCTTTCGGAGAATGCCGAGTACCATGCCGCCAAGGAAAAACAGGGGCACTTGGACGCCAAAAAACGCGAGCTGGAACAGAAACTCGCCCATGCCGAGATCATTGACGTGTCGAAGCTGACGAACGAAAAAGTGGTTTTCGGCGCCACCGTGACGATGACTGACACCGAATCGGGCGATATGAAGAAATACACGCTCGTGGGCCAGGAGGAAGCTGACCTGAAAAAAGGCAAGATCTCCATTCAGTCTCCCGTGGGCAAGGCGCTCATCAGCCATAAGGTGGGTGATGTGGTGACGATCAAGACGCCGGCGAAAACAGTGGAATATGAGATCCAAAAGATCGAGATCGCCCTTGAATAGGCTTCACCAGGCGCGGATTGTTTCACACAAACCGGTGGGCCGGGGATACTACCGTCTCGTTCTCAATGCCCCGGAAGCCGCGCGAACGGCGCTTCCCGGCCAGTTCGTAATGCTCCGGGTGTCGGATACCCTGGACCCGCTTCTTGCCCGTCCGTTCGGCATAGCAGCCGTCATTTCCCGTTCATCGCTGGAGCTCCTGTATCGCGTCGTCGGTAAAGGAACGCTGCTGTTGACAACAGCGAAGGCCGGTCAAACCTTGAGTCTGCTCGGTCCGCTCGGAAAAGGGTTCCCCCTCCCGGATAAAAAAACGACACCTCTCCTGGTAGCCGGCGGCAGCGGTTTTCCGCCGCTGCATTTTCTTACCCAGCGCGCCGGTTTCCGCGCCCACCTTTTTGTCGGAGCACGAAACAAAGAATGCCTTCCCCCGGTGAGCAGTGTGCGCTCATTCAAAGCCATAACCGACCAGGTGCATATCGCTACCGACGACGGAAGCGCCGGGGTCCAGGGAACATCCACCGACCTCATGAAGGCCTTCCTCATGAAGAACGAGCATAAAGCGGAGCTGGTCCTCTATGCGTGCGGTCCCCACGCCATGCTCGCAGCGGTGAGCATGATCGCAGCCGAGCAGGGGATCCCGTGTTATGTCTCCATGGAAGAACGCATGGCTTGCGGGCTTGGCGTGTGCATGGGATGCTCGGTCCCGATGAAGGCAGGCGGCTACAAACGGGCATGTAAAGAGGGCCCCGTGTTCGATTCGCGCGAGATCGACTGGAGCGAACAGGTGCTTCTGAAGTTGAGAAGATAGGACTTTGAAGGTAAGAAGGTAAGAAGGTAGGAAGGTAAGAAGGTAGGCACGTGAAAATATCGCGGAATAAAAAATCCGAAATCCGCAATCCGAAATCCTCAATAGGGAGCCCTGACCTCTCCATAGACTTTGCCGGGATCAAACTGAAAAATCCCGTGCTTACCGCATCGGGCACCTTCGGCTACGGCGAGGAGTTTGCCGAGTTCGTTGACCTGAACCGGCTGGGCGGCGTGATCGTCAAAGGCATTTCCCTGAAGCCCATCAAGGGAAATCCGCCGCCGCGCATCTGGGAAACGCCGTCGGGGATGCTGAATGCCATCGGGCTTGAGAATCCCGGTGTCGAGGCGTTCCTGAACGAGAAAATGCCCTATCTGCGAAAGTACGATACCGCGGTGATCGTGAACATGTTCGGCTATAGCCTCGAAGAGTATATCGCCGTGGCCGAACGCCTCGATGGCGTCCAGGGGATTGCCGGGATCGAAGTGAACATCTCCTGCCCGAACGTAAAAGCAGGCGGTATGGCCTTTGGCACCGACCTCCGGGCCACGTTTGAACTGCTTTCAGCCGTGCGCAAAGCGACGCGCCTGCCGCTCATCGCGAAGTTATCACCGAACGTCACCGATGTGACTGCGTTCGCCAAAGCCGCGGCCGACGCAGGCTGCGACGGGCTTTCCCTGATCAATACGCTGCTCGGCATGGCCATCGATGTTCGCTGCAGGAAACCGCGACTGGCAAACTGTACGGGTGGCCTGTCCGGCCCCGCCATCAGGCCCGTTGCCGTGCGCATGGTATGGCAGGTGGCGCGGTCCGTGTCCCTGCCGATCATCGGCATGGGCGGCATCGTCACGGGCGAGGACGCCATCGAGTTCCTGCTCGCCGGGGCATCGGCCGTGGCGGTGGGTACGGCGAATTTCATCAATCCGCGCGCCACGCTTGACGTGCTGGACGGCATCGAGGGTTTCATGCGTGAGCAGCGGATCGGGGACCTCCGGGAGGTCATCGGAAAGGTGGATGCCGGGTGAGGATCATCTCCAGCCTCAAGAGCAAGATCATCATCGCGATCTCCGCGATCCTCGCCGTGACCGTCGGCGCCGGGACCTGGATCAATATCGGCTACCAGCGGGCGCAGATGGAAGGCGCTCTGGAGGACAATGTGCTGGTGATCGCCAACACCATCGAGCGCAGCCTGTCCAATTCCATGCTTGACGGCAAAAGCAATGAAGTCCAGCATATTCTCGAAGCGGTGGGCGGGTACCACAATATTCAGGAAGTGAAGATCTTCAGCCCCAACGGCGTCATCCTGAAATCCTCAAAACGCGGAATGATCGGGAGACTCGTCGATCCGTCGATAGAAAAGTGGTTCCTGGAAGGACGGTTCAAAAAACCGATCAAGCGGCGGGGCGAGGGTATTTTCTCGGTTTTGTTCCCGATCGACAACGACGAGCGCTGCTATCGCTGCCACGGCTCCGTCGTTACGTTGAACGGCATCCTCTCGGTTGATGTCTCCATGACGCAGACCCAGGACAAGGTGGAAGAACTCAGTAAAACCATGTTCCTCTGGGCCTTCGGGGTCACGGCGGTGCTTGCCATCTCGCTCTCTCTGTTCCTCACGCATTTCGTTACGAATCCCATTCAAGAGCTCATTGCCACCATGGAGCGCGCCGAACGCGGTCTCGAGGCCCGGGTCGAGGTGAAAAGCTCCGACGATATCGGCCGTCTCGGCGAAGCTTTTAATTCACTCCTGTCGAAGCTTGAGCGTGCCCGACGCCGGGTAGAGCGGTATCATTTCGAGCAAATGAAGCGCGCGGACCGGCTGGCTTCCATCGGAGAAATGGCCGCGGGCATAGCCCATGAAATAAAAAATCCGCTGGCGGGCATTGCGGGTGTCATTCAGGTGCTGAAAAAAGAGACGCTGGCCGGAGAACCGAAGCGGGCCATTCTCGAGGAGGTTTTGTCCCAGGTGGAACGAATGGACAAGGCCGTCCGTAATCTGCTCGCCTTTGCCCGTCCGCCGGAGCCAAAGATGTCACTGGTCGACGTCAATGAAATGATCGGGAAGCTGCTCGATTTCCTGGCCCTGCAGTTCGCCAAACAGAATATCACGACTGAACGCAAGTTATCGGCAGGGCTTCCGTGGTTGACGCTCGACCCCGACCTGATACAGCAGGCATTCATCAATATTGCGTTGAACGCGATCCAGGCCATGCCGGACGGTGGAACATTCACGGTCGAGACCAAATCGGCAGGCCCCTCGGCGGAAGGGGCAGGGTCGGTATCGATCATCCTTGCGGACAGCGGCAAAGGCATCCCCACCGATAATCTCAGCAGGATCTTTAATCCCTTTTTTACAACGCGTCAGCAGGGGACGGGGCTTGGGCTGTCGATCACCCAGCGGATCGTTGAGCAGCATAACGGCGAGATCAGCGTCACGAGCGCTCCGGGCAAGGGCACGACCTTTTCGATCACGCTGCCCTATCCGAAGCAGGGGACGCCGGAGCGCAGGGCATAACAGCGAGGAGCGGAAGATGGCACAAAAGATACTGGTCATTGATGATGAAAAATTGATCCGCTGGACGCTGGAACAGCACCTGGTCAAGGAAGGGTATGAGGTGTTCACGGCGGAATCCGCGGAAAAAGGACTGGAGCTGCTCACGGAAAGCGCGCCCGACCTCATTCTCCTCGATAACCGTCTGCCGGAAATGAGCGGTCTTGAACTGCTCGAAAAAATCAAGGCGCCGGAGCGGGGGCTGATGGTCATCATGATCACGGCCTATGGCATGGTGGAGACCGCGGTCAAAGCGCTGAAGCTCGGCGCCTATGACTATATCAGCAAGCCGTTCAATCTTGAAGAACTTACCTTTGTGATCAAAAAAGCGCTTGAAGCTGGGTCGCTGCGGACCCAGGTCAAGCAGCTACGGAAGGAAGCCAGCGCCCATGTCGATGCGATCATGGGTGAATGCGATGACATGATCAAGGTCAAGGACCTGATCAAAAAAATATCCCGAAGCGATGCGACCACGGTGCTGATCCAGGGCGAGAGCGGAACGGGCAAGGAACTCGTTGCCAAAGCGATCCATTACGGCAGTGCGCGGGCGGACAAGCCATTCATGGCGATCAACTGCGCCGCGTTGCCGGTCAATCTGCTCGAGACCGAGCTTATGGGCCATGAAAAAGGCGCCTTTACCGATGCAAAGGCGGCCAAAAAGGGCCTGTTCGAGCTCGCTGACGGCGGCACCGTATTCCTGGACGAGATCGGCGATATGGATATGAGCATGCAGGCAAAACTGCTCAGAATGCTCGAGGAAAAGACCTTTAAAAGGGTCGGCGGAATAAAGGACATCACCGTCGATGTCCGGCTCGTATCGGCAACGAACCAGGAACTATCGAAAGCAATGAGCGAAGGGACGTTCAGGAAGGACCTGTACTACCGGCTGCAGGTGGTGCCCATTAACCTTCCGCCGCTCAGGGGCCGCGGCCATGATGTGCTGCTGCTCGCAAACCACTTTATAAACTATTTCAGCCGGGAGTGTCATAAGAAGATCCAGCGGATCACGAAGGAAGCTGAGGAAATACTGCTGTCCTACTCCTGGCCCGGGAACGTACGGGAGCTGAAAAATGTCATAGAGCGCGCGATGATCCTGGAAATTGAGGACGAGCTTCGGCCTGAACATCTGCCGCAGGAACTGCTGGACAGTGTTTCAGACGCCCATGCTCCGGCGGGTGGAGGACCGGGAGCGCCCATATCCCTGGAAGGATTTATCATTCCCGAATCGGGTCTGTCGATCGAGGATGTTGAACACGCGCTGGTCAAAAAGTCGCTTGATATGGCGAACGGCAACCAGACCAAAGCCGCCGAGCTGTTGAAAATGCCGAGGGACGCTTTCCGGCGCCGTATGAAACGCTTCGGACTTATCTGACGCGGCTCATTTGAGGTCGGGATGGCATCGTTTGCAATCCTGCATGGGGAAGGCGACGGTGAGATGGCAGACGCCGCAGAATTTTCCTTTATTGATGTAGTCCATGCGGAAATGCTTGGTCCCTTTTTTCTGGATATTGAAGATGTCCGGATGGCAGTCGGCGCAGTCCAGCCAGGCCGAATGCTGCCGGTGCGGAAAATATGCACGGGTTTGTATCCCGCTCCATTCCGGTTCAAGGCGGAGGACTTTGTCAAAAGGGATGGGCTCGTAATCTTCAATGAGGATGCTCTGCTTCGGAGCGATCAGCTTCTTTTTCAGGGCTTTTACCCAGTTGATTCCATCTCCATACTGGGCCTTTGGCAGTTCTTTCAGCTCAGGGAACCTGGCGTCGGTTGCGCCCAGGTCGCCGGTATGGCAAAAAACACAGGTATCATCGCTGATCCCGAAGGCGATCTGATTGTTGTGGCAGGCCCCGCAGTACTCCCCCTTCTTGATCTTTGCCTCGGTAATCTCGGTCGTATTCGTTTTCATGGCGAAGTTCAGCTCAAAGTGACAGACACGGCAGGTATAGTTCTGACGGTGGACCCAGTGGGAAAAGGACACGGGGGGATGGGTGCTGCTGCGGGTCAATCTGCTTATCAGAACATTTCCATAACGCTCGGGGGCCGGAAGCGTAGGCAGGTCAAAAACGCCGTCATACGCGCTCCCCGCCATTGCGGGGAGCGCCGTTGTCATTAGAAGAATAAAAAGCACAACACTTCGCATACGAACCCAGGATTGCATCGTCCGGCTTAAAAAACACCTGATCAATAAACTTCTTTGAGATGACAGAGCTGACAGTCATAGAACGGGAACGCCACCCGCGCATGGCAGGCCCCGCAGAACTTTCCAGCGAAAACATCCTGCATGTTGTATTTTGTGACGCCGCGTTTTGCTCCGAAAATCTCGGGATGGCAGAGTTCGCATCCATTCAACTCAGCGTGGATTTTGTGCGAAAAAATGATGTCCGGCATGCCGAGGATCGTTGACTTGATGTCAAAGTCTTTCGGGTTCGGAATGGCCTGGCGCTGGATGGAAATCCCTTCGACCAGGTCCTTGAGTTTGATCAAGCCTTTTTCCTGCGCCTTCATCCAGTCAACCCGGTTGCCAAACCGCGCCTGAGGAAAATCCTTCAGATACTCGTTGAAATTTTTCTGGCCTTTCACTTCTTTATCATAGGAATGGCAGCGGTCGCAGTTTTTCACTTCAGCCACCAGCTTTTCTCTCGAGGTAGGACCGAAGGCGTCTTTGCCGTTATGGCAGGACCCGCAATACAGGTGGTTCAGATTGTCCGCTTCCTTGATGTCGCTTCCGCCCGCTTCCATGGCAAAGCCGAGGTCAACATGGCAGACCCGGCAGGTGTATTTGGTCCTGTGGATCCAGTGTTTGAAAACGACCGGGGAAATGTTGCTCTTTTCGGAGTAGTTATTGATGACCACATTGCCATACTCTTCGGGCCTCGGCATTCTCTTTTTTGTCCCGAAGTTGTTGGTGGAGGTGGCGGCGAATACCGTGGCGGCACTCACCAGCACGAGTAAAACCATGAACAGTATCTTGCGTTTCATAATTGTATTTCTCCTTCCTTCATGTGTGAAGAGTTATCTCGATACGAATCGGTCAGGCTGACGCCGTGCCGGTTATTTTCCCGTTATTCCCCATTGCGAGCTGCTGCGTCTACCGGTGGCAATGCAGACAGAGCTCGCCCGGTTTTTCCGCCTTGTACCGGAAAAGGCCCTTCCAGTTGGAGCTGTGCGGATTGTGGCAGCTGATGCAGGCCATTGTCTTTCCCGGACGCTTCGGATCATCCACCTGGTCCATGGGATGTCCCGACTTGGGCCCTCCTTTGGACGACCGCACCGTGGCGCCCGAAGGCAGGGGAGTGCTCGGGTGCTTATCGCGCGATATGTTGGCGTGGCATTTTTGGCAGAGCTCATTTGCGCCCAGCTTGAGCAGTCCCTTGTTCGGCGAGGTATGGATCCCGTGGCAGTCATAGCATCGCCCCTCGCTTAGCGGCTTATGGACGAGCTTGCCGGTAAAATCCTCGGTGCTGTGACAGGTGAAGCAGAGCTCCGGCGATTTTCCGTTCAAGAGCTTGGGGTTCTCGCTTTGATGCGGTTTGTGGCATCCGCCGCACATCCCGATCTTGAAGGGACCGTGTTTCTCCCGACCGGAGAGCTCTTCGGTCATATGACAGTCAAAGCAGAGACCCGGCGTGGATTTGGTGAGCAGATATTTGACCTTTGACGAGTGGGGCCGGTGGCAGGTGGTGCAACGGCCGCCGGACACCGGTTTGTGGCTGTGCTTCTCGCCGGTAAAGGATTTTTTGTCATGGCACTTATAGCAGAGCTCAGGTTCTTTTGCCTGCAGAAGCTTCTCGGCCTTTGACTGGTGCGACGTATGGCAGGAGAGGCAGTTGCCCTGCTCGACCGGGGCATGGGTGATGCCGTCCAGGAAGGCGCTCTTATCGTGACAGGAGTAGCACAGGTTTGGCGTTTCAGCCGTCAGAAGAGCTGCGGTGTTCTCGGAATGCGGATTGTGGCAGGCGGTGCATTTGCCCGAGATGACCGGCTGGTGCAGCATGGCGGTCTTATCCGCAATGCTCGCCCGATCGTGGCATTTAAAGCAGAGTTCCGGCATGGTATAGGTAAGAAGCTTTTCGTGATTGTCCGAGCTGTGCGCATCGTGACAGAACATGCAGAGCGCGGCAGCGGTCGGAAAGTGGATATTCTGCTTGGTGGCGAACTTCTTGTCGTGGCATTTGTAGCAAAGGTCGGGCATGGCCGTCGTGAGCAGCTTGCCGTTATTCGAGGAGTGCGGGTTGTGGCAGGCGGTGCACTTGCCGGTGACCGCCGGTTTATGCTGGTAGCGCCGCAGGAAGAGGCTCCTGCTGTGACAATCGTAGCAGAGGTCGGGTTGCTCCGATTTGAGCGAGAGTTCGGCCTTGTCCTTGCTCGTGTGCGGCGCAACATGGCAGGAACCGCAGCCTTTTTTCATGGCAGCATGCAGGACCCGGCCCTTGCTCATGGCCTCATGGCATTTGTTGCAGCCCTGGTCCTGAGCAGCCAGAGCCTCTCCCGCGAACAGAAGAATGACGGCAGCACAGAAGACAGCAGAGAGTGAATGGGTAATTTTTTTTATCATGCCCTGTCCCAATAGTAATTCATGTATTTTTTATATTCTCAAGAAGTCATCATCGCCCGGCTGAAGAGGCATTTACTTGATCTGACGAATGAATTGTTTTAACTCGGTGTCGTCGGGCGCCACTTTCAGGGCTTTTTCCCAGGTTTCTCTGGCTTTGTCCTTCTTCCCGATGGCATAGTAGGCCGAACCCAGCCGCTTCCAGGCAAGGATGTTTTCAGGCTGCAGCTCAATGATGACCGTACATTCCTGGATCGAAAGGTCGTACCGGCCGTCGTAGATATGGTTGAGCGCGGCGAACAAGTACTGGTCGATGATGTTCATGTCGCCGACCGGGCCTTCCATGGTGCTTAAGTTCGAGGCATATTTACGTTCAAGAAAGTCCTTGATCGCGGTGGTCAGTGATGACTGGTGCAGCTGTGCGGCATACCACGCGCCCGCCATGGATGCTTTGTGGTTGCCGTCGACGGCAATATAGAGCGCGATCGCTTTGCGCATCATGTCGCCGGCAGGGCTTTTTTCGTCGATCCTTTGGGCCACCTTGATAACGTCGTCGAGGCGAGCGATAGAGGTTTTCACATCCAGATCGGTCGGGTTGTCGGCAATGATCCGGTTGTAATAATCGCGCGCCGTGTTGTAGTCGCCGCGTTCATAGGCTTGTTTCGCGTCGCCATAGAGGCTGCCCATCTTTTCGCGGACCGCCGACGCGATGTATCGTGAGGCGGCTTCCTGGGAATCGTCGATGTCGAGGATCTTTTTCCATTCCTCGATGGCGCGGTCGTATTGTTTTTCTTTCAGGTAGGCGTCGGCCTGGTCATAGAGCTTTTTCGTTCGCACATCCACGACATTGCTTTTTGCATTATTCAGGAGGCCGCTGGCCTTCCGGTCGTAGGGCCTGACCGCCAGGATCTTCTCCAGCTCGTTGATGGCCGACTTGTAGTCTCCATCCTGAAGGAACTTTTCAGCATGAGCATACATCTCGTTGGTGGTCTTGTCGGTGATGAGGTTCTTGGTCGTATCGATGAGGCTCGCGAAGCGGCGGTCCTCGGGGTTCATCTTGAGCAGCTTGTCCCAGGTTTCAATAGCCTTTGCATAGTCCTCATTCTGAAACGCTTCGGCGGCGTCCTTGCAGAATGGCTCCATCGCCTGCTGCCTGGCCAGTGAGCGGTACCGGGCGGCGGTCTTGTCAAAAGGATCGATTGCAAGGACCTCGTTCAGGAGGGGCGCCGCCTGTTCGAATTTGCCCTCCCGGAAAAGCTGGACGACCTCCTTCTTCAGCTGGTCTATCCGCTCCACTTGCTTCGGCGTTATGGCCTCGGCGCCGGTTGCGATGCAGAGCATGGCGCCGACGACGAGCGTAATCAGTTTTTTCACTTGTTCGCTCCTCTGACCACGGTAATTTCGATGCGCCGGTTCTTCGCCCGGCCGGTTTCCGTATCATTCGTATAGGCGGGCCTGAACTCTCCGAAACCATGGGCAATGAGCCGTTCAGGAGAGATGCCGTTATTGAGCAGGAAATAGATGACGCTGAAGGCCCGGGCCGAGGACAGCTCCCAGTTGGAGTCGAATTTCTGGTTGTGGATCGGTACCTTGTCGGTGTGACCCTCGGCGATGACCATGTTGCTCATGGGCTTCAACTGTCCATTGAGATATTCGAGAAAAAACAGAATGTCCTTCTTCACGTCGGCGCTGCCGCTGTCAAACAGGGCGAAGCTTTCCATCTTGATCTTGATGGAGAGCGGCGTGATGACTAACTGTATCTTGTCCGTCAGATTGTTTTTCTTGATGAAATCGCGGACATTCTGGGCCAGCGCGATCTCCTGCTTCATCTGCCTGACCCGGGGGTCGTTCGGGTTGGTTTCCGCCAGGTCGGAGAGCGCGGTCTCATACTCCACCGAGCCGGACAGGGAAAACGCATAGAACATGATGAAGAGGATGACCAGGGTAAGCATGAGGGTGCTGTAGGGCAGCATCCAGAGCTCGGTCTCCTCCATCTGCTCTTCGGTATAGCGGACAAACTTTTGCAGAACTGACGTCACAGCGCGCTCCTTGGCTGGCGGACGATGCTTATCTCGATGCGCCGGTTTTTAGCCCGGTTCGTTTCCGTATCGTTCGGATAGGCGGGATGAAACTCTCCGTAACCGGCCGCGATAAGCTGTTTCGGCGTCATACCGCTGGCCGTGAAGAAATTTACGACGCCCACCGCCCGGGCGATGGACAGCTCCCAGTTCGAATGAAAAGCGCCGCCCCGCACCGGCACCGTGTCCGTATGGCCTTCGATGATGATGTCATTGGGGAACGCCTCGATCAGGCCCACCAGGCTTTCCAGCACATTGACCGTGCCGGGATTCAATTTTGCGCTGCCGATCGAAAAGAACGACTCCGGGTTCAAGGAGATATTAACGGTCTTATCCGTTACGGCGATCGTTGCTTTTCCCGCAAGCTTTCCCTCGGCGACCGCACGTTCGATACGTTTGATGGCTTCTTCTTCGCGCTGCTTTTTCGCCTGGCGCTCCAGTTCCACCTGGTCGCGCGCCGATTGATTGATGACCGTGCTCTCCATTCCGGAGACCACCAGCTGTTTGTCAGCCGCGGTCATGCGGGTCATGGCAAAGAGCATGAGAAAGAAGAGCATCAGATTCGTGGTGATATCGGAAAAAATAATGAGCCAGATATTCCCGAATTCTTTTCTTTTGTCAGTCATGTCTCAAGCCTGTTCGTCATAACGAAGTTCGCTTCGGTCCCGGTCTATTCCTGCCGCATATGCGCCATGATGAAGGCGGTCAGCTTTTTCCTGAGAATCAGGGGAACGTCGCCCTGCTGGATCGACATGATGCCTTCCGCGATCATCTCCTTGTTGATGATGTCGCGTTCGCTGTGGTCAGTCAGTTTTGTGGCGATGGGGATGAAGACGTTCGCGGAAAAGATCCCGTAAAAGGTCGCGGTGACCGCGTTGGACATGGCCGCGCCCATGCTCGAAGGGTTGGAAAGGTTCCTGAGCATGTCGACAATGCCCATCAGGGTGCCGAGCAGTCCGAAGATGGGCGCAACGGTTGCCATGGTCCGGAACGCGCCTGATACCTTCTGCTGGTTATGGCGCGTATAGAATATTTCGCGGCCGAGGTTGTCCCTGATGACGTCATGTTCAAGGCCGTCTACGAGCATTTTTACGCCGTGGAGCAGGAAAAGGTCGTTGATCTTCGGCAGTTCCCCCGCCAGACTTTCAACGCCTTCCCGACGGGCTTTTTCAGCAAGCGACGAAATTTTAGCGATCATGCTCTCCATGTCTTTATCGCTGTTTTTGCTGGGGAACAGCATAACGCGTAGCGAGGGGACGATCTCTTTGATCACGGCCCAGGGATAGGCGATCAGGGTTGCGCTGAACGTGCCCCCGTACACAATGATCAACGCCAGGGGATTAAAGAGCATGTGCAGAATATTGCCGGCAGCCAGAACGTACAGGACCGTCAGCAGAATGGCGACGAGCCCGATTATGGTCATTTTATCCATTTTTTGCATATTAGTTGTTTTCAACCTCCACAAGACCCTCGCTGATCAGGCGCCGCACCAGCACCATGAGGTTCTGCTTTTCCCGCCGGAGGCGCACACCGGACAGCGGCCTGCTCAGTTCCATTTCTTCCTTGAGCCGTTCAGCGGCGCCTGCGCTGAGCGAAGCAATGACCTTCTGCTGGATGTCTTCCGGCGATGCCTTCAGGATCTGGGCGAACAGCGTGGCATTGATGTTCCGGTACAGGGTCTGAATGCCGGGAGCGGGAAGTTCCCGAAGGATCGTCTCTAGGCTCTTGATCTTCGACTTCAGGCGCGTCGCTGTTTGTGCGTCCTTTGTTTCCAGGGTTTTTACGATCTTGTCGCGAACGTCCTCGTTCGTCATGTCGAGCAGTGCCAGCAGTTTGTTCTCGCCGCCGACAACATAGGTCAGCCTGCTCTTGACCAGCTCTTCGAGGGAGTTCACCTTTTCCAGGTTGAGCTCTTCATGGCCGAGAATGAGGGCGACCTCAACCTGCTTTTCCCTCGGGAACAGTTCGAGGAGCCTCATGCCGATGGCCGGGTCGATGTAGTTGATTGCGATGGCGATGTCCTGCGCGGTCTTGTCCTTCAGCAGGAAGGCGAGGCTCGGGATGTCGCGTTCCCGGATAAAGGAGAAGGGAAGCGCCGCATCTTTGTCCGCCGGCAGTGCGGCAGGTCCATTGCCTGAGGCGCCCGGATGTCCGGCCAGGACCTCACGCTCGTACGTCATGGTACGCTCGACCGTGTTCGATTCTCCTGTCCCGCGGATAAGGCCCCAGTCGATGTTCTTGAGCGCGGGGACCACTTTCTTAAGCGGGTCCATAAAGAACATACCGACCGTGACGAGCATGAAGCCTCCGACGAGGGTCAGGATCAGCCAGAAGAGGTTCGGCAGGGCAAAGAGCGACTTGAAAAATCCTTTTGATTCGAAGTCCACTTTTTTTACATTGATCAGGTCTCCACGGTTCTGGTTGTAACCGATCACGTTCTTGGCAATGTCCTGAATGAGCTCGACGATCGAACCGGGAACGCTGTTGTCGATCCAGATCTGGAGGGTGATCTTGTTGACCTTATATTTGCTGCTGCCCGCGCCGAACAGCATCTCCGACTGGCCGGAGCCGATCTCTTTTTTCTCCGGGACACCGGGAAGCAGCAGCGCATTCCCTTTTTTCTTTTCCATGAGCTTGTCGCTGTCGCCCCGGGCGGAGGTAAGCTCGGTATTCACGAAGATGACCACCCGGTCGGTCCCGGTGATTTCCATAATAACCTGCTTGAGCTTTCTTTCAAGCTGGTTCTCAAGAGATATCTTAAGAGCATAATCATCGTTTACTTCCGCAAAGGAGGTATGTGCAAACATGGTGAAAGCCAGAGCCGCCAGAAATAAACCATACAAAACACGATTGATTTTTAAACGCATGTTTTTTGTTCCCCTGTTTTTTTATTTAATCTCTGCGGGTAAATTCCCCGCAGCTTGCTGCGCTTCTCTTGTTGCTGTTAGCTGTGGATACCTCGCAGCTCTGCTGCGAGGAGGTTCATTTAAAACGAAAGCCTCTCCGCGAATGGGTCACACCTTAACATATCGTGCCAACATTTGTAAAGCTGAATCTTGCATTTTATGATAATTATGTGTATGATGGCCGCGTTGTCTGCTAAAAATACTAAAAATAAATCAGGCGAAAATAACAAAAAAATTGGGTTAGCAATCCCGGAAAAGCAGGAAGGTCACTATGCGTAAAGTGCTGGTTTTTTTTGTATGCTTTTGTACGATATCCCTGGTCTCGTTTCTGGCGCCCGCGGAAACCGCGAAGGCAAAGAAGGGGGCCGCAAAAGGAAAGCCCCCTGTTGCCGGCGATAAGACCAACGCCGTGAAAGGCGTTGAGGGCCAGGGGGCTTCCGTCAGAACGGAGAAGGCCGCTGCACCCGTTAATGCGAGATTCACCGATAAAGGCGACGGCACCGTGCTCGACAAAAATACGGGCCTGATCTGGCTCAAAGATGCGAATGTCAGTACGCTGCCGCTGCCTTATGAAGGCGCAAAAGCCTTTCTGCAGGAGATGAACAGCGGCAGGAAGCCGAATTTCAGCTATTCGGACTGGCGCTTGCCCACCATCAATGAGCTGGAGACCCTGGCGGACAAGTCCAGTTACTATCCGGCGCTCCCCATCGGCCATCCCTTTGCCAATGTGCAGAATCATTTTTACTGGTCGTCATCGAAAGGAAAAGACGTTCTTGATTATGTATGGATCGTCGATCTGGCCTCCGGCGAAATGACGATGGATTATGTCTCGTATTGCAGCTATAAGTTCCTGTGGCCTGTCCGGAGCAGCTGGATGCCGACCTCGTCAAAGGCGAGCACGGTCATGACTGCGGGGATGAACGATTTCGGCCAGTTGGGAGACAGCTCCACCGGCGATCGCGACGCCTTTTTGCCGGTGGGCGGTCTGGAGAACGTTGTGCGGGTGTCTGCCGGGCTGGAGCACGCAATAGCTCTCAAGTCCGACGGGTCGGTCTGGAGTTGGGGCAGGAACAATAACGGCCAGCTCGGAAACGGTTCACTCGAGGACAGCCGGGTGCCGGTCGCGGTCAAGGACCTCTGGAAGATCACGGATATCGCTTCCGGGATGTTCCATACGGTCGCCCTGGCGTCTGACGGCTCGGTATGGGCGTGGGGAAGGAATTCATACGGGCAGCTCGGGAACGGAACCACTGAGGACAGCCGGGTACCGGTGAAAGTGATCGGTCTGTCCGGGGTCGTCAAGGTTGCCGCGGGAATGTATCATTCCGTTGCGGTCAAGTCCGACGGCACGGTGTGGGCGTGGGGACGGAACGTCTATGGCCAGTTGGGCGACGGTTCAAACAAGGACAAGGACCGGCCGGGGCAGATGGACGGGATTGCCGGCGCGGTCAGTGTCACTGCCGGCCTGCACCATACGGTTGTTTTGAAGTCCGATAAAACAGTCTGGGCCAGCGGGTGGAACATCAACGGTATGCTGGGCGACGGCACCAGGATCGACCAGTTCAAAGCGGTCAGGGTTGCCGGTCTGTCCGACATTGTGGACATCCAGGCGGGTCTGCACCATACGATCGCGCTGAAGTCCGATGGGAGCGTATGGGCATGGGGCGGAAATGAATACAGCCAGCTTGGAAACAAGGCCGCCGATGGAGCAACGGCCTTCAAGGTTGAAGGCTTGGGCAATATTAAGAAGGTGTCAGCGGGGATGTACCATTCCATTGCGCTGATGTCGGACGGTACGATCTGGGTGTGGGGCAAGGACCTGAAGGGCCAGCCTTTTAAACCGTATCCGGTGAGGATTTGGGATGTTGCCGGCATCAATGACGTTGCAGCCGGAAAATTCTACACCATCGTCCTGAGCGGCGGCGGGGCGGTAAAATAACGTGAACCGGCGCGCAACAGCGGAAAGAGTGCCATGCGTTATTTTTCGGGGCTCTTTTTCGTATCAATAATGAATTCGAAAAGAGAACGGCACTTCTTCAACCGCAATATATATACTTTTTTAGAAGGGCTGTCGGAGGACTGGATTACCGGCAGGAGTTTATCCGCTTTCATGATGAGCGCTTCGAGCTCGGCAACGCTCAGGTTGTCTGTTGTCTGTACTTTCGAGCAGATTTCCTCGAACGCGGGTTTCCAGCCGTCCTGAGCAGCGTCAGCGGTTACCGTTGCAAGAGTGAGCAGGCATATCAGGATAAAACCTTTGGTTGCGAGATGGGACAATATTATATTTTTCATACCGTATATTTAATCGAAAACCATTTGTCCTGTCAAGAAAAAAATAAGGAATCGAGAAAATAGAGATAACGAATAATTGAGCGCTTACGAACAGCTTTGAGCGGTTGTGCTCATGGCGTATCGACGGGTATCTTGATGTGCTACTACATTAATGCCGATATTTCAATCTATTGTGATGCTTTAGTTACCGCTGCCGGTGGTATATTATTTGCACTTATATTTATCTTATCCTTTCCTTTTGTTACCTTATCCTACAATACCTACAGGGAGTTAGTTCTTATGAGCAAGCATGATGCCAGGCATATACGTTTGTTCCTTCTGCTGTCAATAACCGTTATTTTCCTGAATGCGCACAATGCCGGTGCGCAGGCTGAAACCTGTCAGACAGGCAGTTGCCATGCAACGATGGGGAAGGATGCCGTGGTGCATAGTCCGGTAAAGGACGGATGCACGACGTGCCACCAGGTCACGGTTGAAGCGGCCGGGAAAGTCACGAAGCATCCGGGGAGCCTTACCCTTACGCTTACGCAGAGCGGCGCCGACCTCTGTTATATGTGTCACGAACCGAAGAATAAGAAGAAAACCGTGCATGCGCCTATCATGGGAGGTGACTGCACCTCCTGTCATAACCCTCATGGTTCCCCGAACAAGGCCATGCTGAAAGACGTCATGCCGAAGATCTGCTTTTCGTGCCACCCGGAGAGCATGGCGCAGCAGAAGGTCATGCATCCGCCGGTCGCTGCCGGCGATTGTTCAAGCTGTCATGATAACCACCAGAGTGATTTCCCGAACCGCCTGCTGCTGGAAGGGAATGCGCTCTGCTTTACCTGTCACCCTGACAAGGAAGACGGCATAAAAACAAAGAAGACGGTCCATCCCCCGGTGAAGCAATCCTGCATCCTGTGCCACAACCCTCATGGCTCAGCCAATAAGGCCATGCTGATCGATGCGGTACCCGGCATCTGTTCCACCTGTCATCCGAACGTGGCAGCGCTTGCGAAAAAAGCGATCTCCAAGCATGGCCCCATGAACGATGTAAAGGCCTGCATGAACTGCCACGACCCTCATTTCTCCGATCAGCCGAGGCTTCTTCCCGTTGTCCAGATGGACCTTTGCCTCGGGTGCCACAACAAGGAGCTCACCGCAGGTCAGGGCACGATCATGGACATGAAAGCGCTTTTTGAGGCAAACAAGGACCGGCATGGCCCCATAAAGACCGGAGACTGTGTTGCCTGCCATAACCCCCATGGATCCGATTATTGGAGGATATTGGTGAAGTATTATTCTGGAGACTTTTACACCGCTTTTTCCGAGGGCAAGTATGCTCTCTGCTTCAATTGCCACGACAAGGCTGCGTTCCTGGACCTGAAAACGAAAAAAACGAATTTCAGAAATGGTTCCCGGAATCTCCATTTCATTCATGTGAACAAGAACGAGAAGGGAAGGACCTGCCGTTCCTGCCACGAGGTGCATGCCTCGGCCGGTTCTCCGGCGCATATCAAGGATACGCTCGAGTTCGGCGGATGGAAAATGCCGCTTAATTTTACGAAGAATCCACAGGGTGGAACCTGTGCTCCCGGTTGTCATGGTGAGAAACAGTATGTGCGGTAGCATCGAAGGCGCAGGGCAAGATAGCGCCTGTTGCTTTCGATCCCAATCCCAATCCTCTTTGTCGGAGCCTATGCACGATGGTTCTTAGAATTGTCTTTCTGATCATACTGAACGCGCTGGCCGCTTCCGCCGCGATGGCGGAAACGCCGACGCTGTCGATCGTGTATCCGAAGCCGAACACGGTTGTCGGCAACAAGGTGAATCTGGTGATCGACCCTGCTTCGGACTGGTCAACCCTGCCTTATTTTCAGGCCGTTGTCAACGGGACGGTCTCCGAGGTCATTGATACGTCCTCCGGGCGGCATGCTCTTCAGGGCCTGGACCTGCAACCGGGGATGAATGTCATAACGGTAAGGGTCCTGGTGGATGCGAATGCCGGGAAAAAAGACGACAAGGGAAAGGAACTGCAGAAGGAGCTCAAGGAAGTTCTTGCCCGCCATATCAGTGTCTTCAGCAAGGTTGAGCTTTTTACCGGGCGGCTGGCGCCTGCGGGGTATGCGTCCGCATTGTTCCACTCGCGGGAGAACGAGTCCGCCTGCTCGGGTTGTCACCAGCTTGAGGCCGCGTCTTCGGCAGCGCCTCCCAAAAAGCCTGAAGAAGCGATCTGTTATACCTGCCATCGGAACATACCGACGGGCCGGCATATTCATGGACCGGCGGCGGTCTGGTATTGTCTGTCCTGCCACAATCCAGACCTCTATCCGGTAAAGTATCAGTTCGCAGCCGCTGGTTCACGGCCCGGAGACCCGAAAAAGCCGACGGTCCCGGGTCTTACCATCCGGGATACGTGTCTTAAGTGCCACAGCGGTGTTATGAGCGGACCGTTCAGGCACGGTCCCGTTGATGCCGGCTACTGCACCCTTTGCCATGATCCCCATGCCAGCGAGAACGCCGCCTGGCTCAGAAAGCCCGCGTGGGATCTGTGCACGACGTGCCACGATGAAAAAGCCACTGAACGGCATGTTCTTTCCGGCTTCAAGAAGAACGCCAGCCACCCGACAAAACATAAGCGTGATCCGGCACGGCGCGGGAAACGGATGACCTGTGTAAGCTGCCACGAACCGCATAGTGCGGACAGTCGCTATCTCTTTGCGTTTGGCGCAAAGGAGCGTTTTGAAATGTGCGGTTTCTGCCACGAGAAAAAATAATCGGGAAGCGTGTTTCGAGGACCGTATAATGGTCAGTCTGAAAAGGAAAGGGCTCGTGAGTAAAACTATTTCAGCATTGCTGTCTGGAATCGCAGCGCTGGTATTCATGACCATCAGCGGATGTGCCTTCCTTACGGGCCCCGATGACGGGCAGGGGGTGTCAAGCGGACCACGGATGCGTTTTGTCGAGACACTGCGCAATCAGGAGAGCTTGAATGGTGAAGGCACACGCGAGATCGTTGTCTTGAGCAGCCCCACGACCTCGTCTCTGCAACGGCCGAACAGCGTATATGCTGATGACTTCAAGGTGTACGTAACGGACCGCACCAGTTCCTCCCCCCGGGTGTTCGTGTTCGATCGCGGCGCCAGAACAGTGACGATCCTTGATAAGGCAAAAGGAGTGGATCTGCTCAATCCCTCCGGTATCGCTGTTGACGCGGCAGGTATCATTTTTGTGGCGGACTCTCAGCAAGGCCGGGTCTTTGGTTATGATCTACAGGGGAGAAACCTGTATACGCTTGGGAAGCGAGGCGAACTGCTGTTCCCTTCAGGGCTTGCGGTCGATAGAAAACAGAATAAACTCTACGTGGCTGATGCACATGCTCACGTGGTAAAAGTTTTTGACACGATGGGCATGTTCCTGTACGATGTGGGCGCCACCAGCGGCCCGGGGGAGTTGAAACATCCCGTGGCAGTGGCTCTCGATAAAACCGGCATTGTTTACGTTCTGGACGCGCGGCGCAAACGGGTAGCTCTGTACGATGGGGCCGGCCGTTATATGAGGTCATTTAGACTGACCGGTGATGAGCTCTCGGCGCCGCTGAAACCCCTGGGGATCGCGGTTGATGCTGAAGGCCGGGTGCTGGTGACGGATGAAGTGAGCGGTAATGTGCTGGTATACGACAGCAAGGGGACCCTGCTGCTCACCTGGGGTAAGACCGGGAGACTCGCCGGCGATTTCTGGCTGCCCGCGGGTATTTTTATCGATGACCGCGATATGATCTATGTTGCCGACCAGATGAATAGCAGGGTCCAGGAGTTTCAGTATACACCATGAAATATTTACGAACGATCTTACGATACTGCGCATCCTTGTTACTCGTTATCCTCGCCAGCGCAGCATGCACCTCCGCTGTACATCGTTTAGAACCTGCCAACCTTGTATGGCCTCCGTTGCCGAGCCAGCCGAAGATCAAATATATTCAGTCTATCTATACGGAAGACGATATCGGCAGAACCTACTCGCTGAAGGAAAAACTTTTCGGCAAGGAATATGACGATACCCTGAAGCGGCCCTATTCCGTGTTTGCGGGCAGCGGGAACATCCTTATTACGGACATCGGCGCGAAGTTCGTCCAGGTCCTTGACCTGACCGCGAAACGCATGAACGTCGTGGGCGGGGACGGCTCGTTGCGCTATCCGGTGGCTGCCGTGTCCGATGCTTCGGGCGCTATTTACGTGGCAGACGTCGGTAACGCGAAGATCATGGTTTACGAGGGGAACGGCAGGTACCGGACGTCCTATGCAGTCGATAAGAGCAAGCCGGTGGCATTGGCTATCAACGAGAGGCTCGGCACGCTGTATGTGGTGGACCGTCAGCAGCACCGGGTAATCGCTCTGGACAAACAGGGTCTGCAGTTGTTCACCTTCGGGTCCTTCGGCGAGAGCAACGGCAGGTTCAACGTACCCCTCGCCATTGCTATCGGCGCGGATGACAAACTCTATGTGCTCGACAGCGGCAACTTCCGGGTGCAGGTTTTCGACGCCCGGGGGACTTATCTTTCCAAGTTCGGCTCCGTGGGCGACCGGGCCGGTCTCTTCGCAAACCCCAAGGGAATAGCCCTGGATTCCGCGGGCCATATTTATGTTACGGATGCGGCCTTCAGCAACTTTCAGGTCTTTGACCAGCAGGGGAACGTGCTCCTCTTTGTCGGATCCATGGGACCGGCGCCGGGCCAGATGCATCTCCCGGGAGGCATTGCAATAGACGATCAAGACCGAATCTATGTGGCGGACCAGTTGAACAGGCGCGTCGAGGTCTTTCAATATTTAAAAGATACTCCGTAATGCAGCAGCTGACCGGGAATATATCAAGACCGGGCTGTGTTTCCGCAGCCCTCTCCCTTTTCTTCTCCCCGTTTTACCCGCCCACTCCTTGCTATTTGCGCTCTGATGACATACAATCGGATACACAAGAGGATAGAGAAAGTCAGATCTTTCTCCGGGGCATACTGAATGGAAAACGACCTGCAACTCAAATTTTTGACATATCTTGCCGTGGAAAAAGGCCTTTCTCCGAACACGCTGACCTCCTACGAACGGGACCTGAATAAATACTTTTACGCCATGCGGGAAAAGGAACCCGACGGGATATCCACGTCCGACGTGAAGGCCTTTCTGTCAGGCCTCTCGGGCTCCGGGATCGCCGCGCCTTCGATCGCCCGCAATCTGGCCGCGGTGCGCGGGTTCCATAAATTTCTTCAAATCGACGGCCTGGCACAGAGCGACCCTACGGTAAACGTCGAAGCCCCGCGGGGCTGGAAACGCCTGCCGAAAACCCTCTCGATGTCCGAGGTCGATGCGCTTCTGGCCCAGCCCGACCGAGCGACCCTGCTCGGGCTTCGAGACAAGGCCATGCTCGAACTGCTTTACGCCACGGGGCTCAGGGTGAGTGAACTGGTGGGGCTGCGGCTGCAGGACGTGAATCTCGAGCGGGGATTTCTCGTGGTGATGGGGAAAGGTTCCAAGGAACGGGCCGTTCCTCTGGGAGAAACAGCGGCAGGGGCGGTCAGGGGTTACCTGGAGCGCGCGCGGCCGCTGCTGTTGAAAAACGGAGCTTCCGAATCGTTGTTCATCAGTGCGCGCCGCCGGGGGATCACCCGGCAGATGTTCTGGGAGCGGATCAAGCTCCATGCCCGCACTGCCAACATCACCTCGTCCATCTCTCCTCACACGCTGCGTCATTGCTTTGCCACCCATCTCCTTGACAACGGAGCGGACCTGCGCGCCGTGCAGGCCATGCTTGGTCATTCCGATATTTCCACGACGCAGATTTATACGCACGTATCGCGGGAACGGTTGAGGCAGATCCACGAGAAGCATCATCCGAGAGGATAGATTGAAATGCGGAATTCGGAATGCGGAATGCGGAATTGGGATGAATAGAGAAGAAGGACACGGCCTGATTCAAGAAGTTTTATTCCGCATTCCGCATTCGCCATTCCGCATTTAATAAACCCATGGACATCATCACGAGTCATACCAACGCTGATTTCGACGCGCTTGCCTCCATGGTCGCGGCAAAAAAGCTGTACCCGGAGGCGACGATCGTGTTCGCGGGGTCGCAGGAAAAGAACATGCGCGATTTTTTCCTGGAGTCGGCGTTCTACGCCCTGGAGACGGCACGGCTCAAAAACATCGCGGTCGAAAAAATAACGAAACTCATTATCGTTGATAACCGGAACCCCGCCCGTATCGGCAAACTTGCCGGAGCGCTGGGTCGGCCGGGTGTTTCTGTAGTGGTTTACGATCACCATCCCGCGTCCGAAGGTGATATCCGGGGCGATGTCGAAATCGTGCAGGAGGTCGGCGCTACCACCACGATCATGGTGGAGCTTCTGCAACAGAATAAGGTTGCGATAACTCCGGCGGAGGCAACGATCCTGGCGCTCGGGATTTATGAAGAGACCGGTTCCCTTACCTTCGTTTCTACCACTGAGCGGGATGCCCTGGCCGCGGCTTACCTGATAGCGCAGGGCGCTCAACTGAACGTGGTATCCGATTTCCTCTCCCGGGAACTTACCGTCGAACAGGTCGCGGTCCTGAACGAGCTCGTCACCTCGGCACAAAGCTATGAGATCAACGGCGTTCCCGTGGTCATTGCGGCCATGGCCACCCCGCGGTACGTGCCTGACCTGGCGAACCTGGCGCATAAGATCAGAGAAACGGAGAGTCTGGACACGCTGTTTCTTGTCGTGCAGATGGGGGACAGGACCCACCTGATCGCCCGAAGCCGGATCCCTTCGGTGAACGTCGGCAGGGTCCTCGAAGAGTTCGGCGGCGGCGGCCATGCTTCCGCTGCTTCCGCTGTTGCCCGGGACATGACCTATTTGCAGGCCCGGGAGCGGCTCATCGATATTCTGAAGCGCCACATTACGCCGGGCAGGATCGCGAGTGAGATCATGACCGCGCCGGTTAAAACCGTCCCCCTGGGCAGCACGATTCACGCGGCAGGCGAGGCCATGACGCGCTTCAGCGTCAATGTGCTGCCGGTCGTGGAGAAGGACCGGTATCTGGGCATCATTACGCGGGAAGTCGTGCAGAAAGCGCTTTTTCACGGCCTCGGTGAACAGGCGGTAGAATCATTCATGACCTCAGGCGGCCCAACAGCGGCGCCGGACATGCCCATGGACCAGGTGGAGCGGATCATGATCGAAGAGCATCAGCGGTTCATCCCGGTGCTCGAACGGGGCGGAGCGATCCTGGGCGCCATAACCCGGACCGATCTTTTGCGTTCACTGCACGAAGAACGCCTGCGGGAACCGTCAGAAAATGATGAAGGCGCGGGCAGCCAGACCCGCAGAAACGTCAAAAACTTCATGGAGGAGCGGTTTCCCGCTGATGTTCGCGAGGCGTTGAAGCTCGTCGGAGAGGTTGCCGATGAAACGGGTTTCCCTGTGTATCTGGTGGGCGGTATTGTGCGCGACCTGTTTCTGCGCGTGCCCAATTTCGATATTGATATCGTGGTCGAGGGCGATGGCATTACCTTTGCGGGTCTGCTTGCCGGAAGGACCGGTGGCAAGCTCAGAACGCACCAGAAGTTCGGGACCGCCGTGGTCAAGCTCCCGAATGGGCTCAAAATAGACATTGCAACTGCCCGGCTCGAGTATTATGAATCGCCGGCGGCGCTGCCGACGGTCGAGCTGTCGTCCATCAAAAAGGACCTCTACCGGCGCGACTTCACGATTAATACCCTTGCCGTTCGGCTTCAGAAAAAACGCTTCGGCGAACTCATTGATTTCTTCGGTGGTTTGCGCGATATCAAGGAAAAAACCATTCGCGTACTGCACAACCTTTCCTTCGTGGAAGACCCGACCCGGGTCCTGCGTGCGGTCCGGTTCGAACAGCGCTTCGACTTTACAATCAGCAGGCATACGCAGAACATGATCAAGACCGCTGTCGCCATGCGGCTTTTCGACCGGCTCACGGGCGAACGTTTCTATACCGAGCTGGCGCTTATGTTCGCCGAAGAGGAGCCCCTCAAAGGGGTGAAACGCATGAAGGAGCTCGACCTTCTGAAGTTCATCCACCCGGCCCTCACGCTGACCCCGAATATGGAAAAACTATTTTATGGACTGAATGAGACCCTCACCTGGTTCAGGCTGCTCTATCTCGGACTCCCGCTCGAAAAAGGGCTTGTTTATTTTATCGGGCTGCTTGACCGGTTGAAAGGCCCCGAGGCGGAGGATGCGCTCGAACGGCTGGCGGTGCCGATGCGAATCCGGGAGCGCATTCGGCTGGCGCGTACCCGTTGTTATGAAGTGCTTCCCATTCTGATTCGGGAACAGCAGCTGCCTTCGAGCGGCGTGTATGCTCTGCTGCATCCCCTGGATATCGAATCCATCCTGTTGATGATGGCGAAGGCCAAACAGGAGCGGGCCAGGAAGTATATCTCACTCTATCTTACCCGTCTGCGCGGCGTCACGGTGGCGCTTACGGGAGAGGACCTCAAAACAATGGGCATCCCGCGGGGACCGCGGTACAAACAGCTCCTTGCCGAGCTCTTGGATGCAAAACTCGACGAACGGGTAAAAACGCTTGAGGATGAGAAGGAGTTTGTACAACGCAGGGCGAATGAATAACAGAAATTATGACGAGCACCCTGGGACGTCATTGGAGCGGTTCCTGAAACCCGTTTTCGCATGAGTCAATGGGAAAATTCCCCTGGGGTTTCGAGCAGCAGCCGCAACGATTATTGCACGGTGATAACGCTGTTGCTCGTGCCATAGGGATTGGGGACTGACTCGGGCCGTGCATTATCGTTGACCCACGAACCGTCCACGAAATACTTGTATTCGCACTTTCCCGGCGGCAGTTTCAGTTTGATCTTCCAGGCGCCGTCTTTCCCTTTTTTCATCGGCAGTGCCTGCGGGTTCCAGTTGTTGAACTGGCCTGCGATAGAGACCTTTTTTGCTTCAGGAGCAATGAGGTTGAATTCCACTTCCTGACTGCCCGAAGATGAGCCGTAGACCGACTTTTTCAGCTGTTTTACCGCATCTCCTATGATCATCAGTGTGCCCTCCTTGTCGTATAGTTGACTGAACTTTCTATGCTGCAATACGGGTAACGGAGATATGATAGCATATTTTTTCTCGACTGGTTGCTTTATGAATATAATAAAAAAAATGACGATCATCTCATGCGATATTCAAGAATGTGAGCAGGTTGTTGCATTCTGTGTAAACCTTTGTATTATTTTATTTTTGTGTACATTATTGCTCAGGAGAAGACCACGGCGCATGCGCTTTGGTCCAGGGAGAGATTATGAACAAGGTTGGCAATAAAGAGCCGGAACAACCCGAAGAACAGGGCAGTGTGCTCCTGAACATCGGGAAGACTGTTTTTCTCATTGCAGCGCTGGTTGCCGCATGGTTTATTCTTGAAAAATTGATGGGGAGTAAATAAGCAGGGGGGAGGCACTGTTTGTCCTGGATGACCGCAAAGGCCACTTCACGGTCTTGTGAGATGTCCTTGACATACCCTTCGAGGTACGTAAAATTATAGGACATGATCGGTTCCGCTGAGATGGCGGCCAGGAACTGGGTCGTATTCCTGCCCTTTTCCTCCAGCCCCCGCAACAGCACCCGAGGAGTATGGGTATCGTCAGCAGGAAGTTGCCGAGCATCTGTGTCTTCACTACTCCTCAATCAGCCGCATTGTGTTGTGAAAGGCGAACGGTAGATGTCAAGCCGCAAGACCTGACCCTAAAGGCTCCCGAAGTCAGCGGTGTCTCGAAATATCCTCTGACGCTGATTTCCGCGGGTGATGACATGATAGAAGGCGCCTTCGTATTCGATGCGTGGTTTGCGAGGCAT
>JAYTJE010000018.1:0-6799 GCA_043731355.1 Nitrospirota bacterium | reverse complement strand
TGCTCCTTTTGCTTGTTCGTTTAAGTGGCGCCAATACTAACACATCGCACCACCTAAATTCACCTGCAAAAGTTGCACTTCGAAGTTGAATCCGCGCATTTCAATAAATACAGATTGCATCTTAGCGTGATTTAAAATTCAACTACAGTAACTTCAGAAATTATCTTCACACAAGAAGATTATCACAACCCATTGACTATGATATAGTAAAAAAGGGAGATAGCTGCTCCCCAAGTGTTTTCAATTCAGTATCGACAATATCTCACCGGCACCTGCTACAACTTATACGATGAATGTGATGGCAATCCTTCATATTGCGCAGCTTTCGTATACGCCTGAATGATCGAGAACATGGTATCACCATCTTCCAGCCAAGCCCACTCGACGGCTGATTTCTCAGGCTGACCCACCTGTCACCGGCAGAGCTTATTTCTTTGCCTCTCGCTTACCCTTATTCCGATCCGTTCGCAGGTTCTTCTTTGAGCGATGTTACATACTCCTCCCACTCCGCCGGGAGAAGATATTTTTTTTTGCTATTGCAGTCCTTGCATGCCGGTACGAGGTTCCCCTGCACGGACTTGCCGCCGCGCACGACCGGGAGGAGATGGTCCATGGTCAGCTCTGCGGGCTTGAACGTGTTGCCGCAATAATAGCATACCCCACTCGACCGTTTTCGCTTCCACCACTGAGAGGCCCGGAGCTCGCGCGCCTTGCTCTTCTCGCGCTTGATATGTTGTTCGTCCGCTGTATAGAAAAAGGATTCGGTCATAATAAAATAAGACGGCGGGATTCAGAATACAGATGAGACTGCGTATGCTCGGTGCAGATCCTTACTTCATACTGGTTTCCGGGTGCTGACTTTTGTATTATATTACCTTTTTCACCACCTCTTGTCACCTCTAAAAACAGTTTTTTTATGGCCAGCCCACCCACCTCGTAACCTGCTATAAAATTAATAATTTTCTTGACATCAGCATACCCGAAAGATATACTTTGTCTGGCAAGTGGTATAGGGTGGGGAAAAGTGGGCAGCGCTGGAGGATCCTGTGTTCCGAGGCAGTTTTGAACATACTGTTGATACCAAGGGCAGGGTGAGCGTTCCGTCGAAATTCCGGGACATCATTGGCGACCGCTATGACGGCAGGCTCGTGCTGGCCATGGATTACGACAAATGCCTCACGGTCTATCCTCTCGAGGAATGGGAGAAGCTCGAACAAAAGATCAAGACGCTCCCGATGATGAAGCAGGAAGTGAAGGACTTCATGCGCTTCTTCTTCTCGTCCGCAACGGAGTGCGAGCTGGACAAGCAGGGCCGCATTCTCATTCCGCCGCCGCACCGCGAACACGCGACGATCGCCAGGAACGTGGTGCTCATCGGTATTATTGACAAGATAGAGATCTGGGACAGAGGGGCATGGGAGGCGAGACATTCTCAAAACGGAGATAAGATCAACGAGACGCTTGCGGCACTGGGCCTATAGCATGGAAACCAAACTCAAAGTATATCAAATGAACCTCGAAGGCGAGATCGACGCGGAAAAGATGGCGGAGGTGGACCGCGTCATCGGTCAGCTCGTCAAGGGCGAGATGTACGGACTCATCCTGAACTTTGAGTCCGTCGAGCATGTGCATTTTACGATCCTTGCGGCGCTGGTGGACCAGAAAAAACGGCTCCAGTCCTTTGGCGGAGACCTCAGGCTCGCCGGGTTGTCGGATTATCTCAAAAATATTTTCCGCACCACCGGCATGCTCGAGGAGTTCCAGGTGTTCGATACCGCGCTCCAGGCGGCAAAGAGCTTCGGTGTGGCCAAGGCGGCAACGAACCTTCCGCTTGGCTTGTAAAATGCGGAATGCCGAATTTGGAATACGGAATGCCGAATGAAAAGCCGTGACACAGGTTCGGGTGATGTGCCGCATTCCGAATTCCGCATTCCGAATTTGGAGCACACCACCGTTCTCCTCCACGAGGCGGTTGATCTGCTCGCGCCCCGTGCGGGCGGCGTGTATGTGGACGGGACGCTCGGCGGCGGCGGACATGCGGCGGAGCTCCTGAAACGATCGGCGCCTGACGGCGTGGTCATCGGCCTGGACCAGGACGTTCAGGCGCTGGCGCGGGCCCGCGAGGTCCTTGCACCCTACGGCAGCCGCGCCGTGCTGCTGCAGCGGAACTTCCGGGACCTGCCTGCGGCGCTGGCCGAGCTCGGCTACGATGCGGTCGATGGCATCCTGCTCGATCTCGGGGTCTCGTGGTTCCATCTGCGCACCCCGGAGCGGGGCTTCAGCTTCATGCTGGACGGACCGCTCGATATGCGCATGGATCGATCCATGCCGCACACCGCGGCGGACCTCGTGAATACGCTTCCCCTCGCGGAGCTCACCCGGATTCTTCGCGAATTCGGGGAAGAAGATAAAGCGGCAGCCATCGCCAGGGCCATCGAGCGGGCGCGGACCCGGGGGCCGATCACGGGCACGGTCCAGTTAGCCGGCATCGTCGCGAGTGTGTTCCCTCCGCACCCCCCGCGGCGCATCCACCCCGCCACCAAGACGTTCCAGGCCCTCCGCATCGCCGTGAACGATGAGCTCGGCGCGCTCCGCGAGGGCTTGCGGCACATGGTCCGCCTCCTCCGGCCCGGCGGCAGGATCGCCGTCATCTCCTTTCATTCCCTGGAGGACCGGATCATCAAACAGGCCTTTGTCGCGGGCGCCACAGCCTGTATCTGTCCCCCGAAACTGCCGCAATGCGGCTGCGGAAAGGTCCCGGAGCTTCGGGTGCTGACCAAAAGGCCGCTCATCGCCGGGCCTGACGAGGTTGGACGCAACCCGGCGTCGCGGAGCGCAAAACTTCGGGGCGCCGAGAAGCTTTAAAACAGAGCTAAGATTGCAGGATTGTTTACGGTGAAAACATGCAGACACAAACAGGAGACATAGGAGCTTTCGTATTCGAACGGGGCAAGCGGGGCAGTCTGCGCCGGGGCCTGGCGGTCCTGGCGATTGTCGCGGCCCTGCTGCTTTATGTGGGCGGCAAGGTCAGGATCGTGCAGCTGGGCTATCAGCTCGAGGCGCTGGAAAAAGAGAAGGGCGAACTCGAGCGCGAGAACCGCGCGCTCCGCATCGAGGCCGCCAGCCTGTCATCACCGGCGCGGATCGAGGAGCTCGCGCTCAAGCGTCTCGGCATGGTGCGGATCGCCAGGGAAAACCTCATCGTCGTTAAACGGCATCCGCAGCTCGCAAAATAGCCGGTTCGGGCCAACAGCCGATACCAGGCAGGTGCATCATGGAACAGGAGCGGATGGACAGGCGGGGGAGAATGCTCCTCATCGTTGCGTTGCTCGGGCTGGGCTTCGCACTGGTCGCGGGGCGGCTTGTGTATTTGCAGGTCGTCGACCGGGCGGACCTTGCGGCCCGCGCGGAGCGGCAGCAGCAGCGCGTGGTCACGCTTGAATCGAAACGCGGGACCATCTTCGATAGACAAAAGCGGGAACTTGCCGTGAGCCTTGAGGTGGAGTCGGTTTACGGCGTTCCCTCCGATATTGAGAACCCCCGTCAAATGGCGCGGCAGCTCTCGCGGATCCTGCGCGAGGACCCGAAAACGCTTGAGCGCCGGCTCTCGAGCGACAAGCATTTCGTCTGGATCAGCCGCAAAGTAGAGCCGGGCCGCGCCGCGAAGGTGAAAGACCTGGGATCCAGGGACGTGGGGTTCCGGTTCGAGAGCCGCAGGTTCTATCCCAAAAAAGCGCTTGCCGGCACGGTGCTCGGTTTTACGGGCATGGACAACAAAGGGCTCGAAGGCCTGGAGCGCTCCTATGACAAAGAGCTCCGCGGCGTGGATGGCTGGGTGCTGGCGGAAAAGGACGCCGTTGGCCGGACGGTTTTCCCCGGCGGTCCCGGCCTCCAGTACCGGCTGCCGAAGGCGGGCAGCGACATTGTCCTCACGATCGATGAGGTGGTCCAGCATATTGCCGACCGGGAGCTGGAGCGCGCGGTCACGGCCGCACGGGCCAAGGGCGGGGTCTGCATCGTCCTGGATCCCGGCACCGGCGAGCTGCTTGCCTTGTCGGTGGCCACGGCCCACGGCCGCCCGGCCTTCAACCCGAACGAGCCGCAGCAGTACAAGTCGGGCGAGTGGCGAAACCGCGGCGTAACCGATATGTTCGAGCCCGGCTCGATTTTCAAGGTGGTGCTTGCGGCGGCCGCGCTGGAAGAGAAGGTCGTCCATCCGTTTGAGAAGATCGACTGCGGCGCCGGGAGCATCAAACTCGCCGACCGGGTGATCAGCGACGCCCACCGGAACGGGGTATTGACATTCACGGACGTGATCGCCGACTCGAGCAACGTGGGGACGATCAAGGTCGCCCTGCGTCTCGGCAAAGAACGGTTCTCCAAATACATCACCGCTTTCGGCTTCGGGCGCAAGACCGGCGTGGACATTCCCGGCGAGATCCCGGGGCTGCTCAGGGACAGCAGACTGTGGTCGGGCGTGTCGATCGGAGAGATCGCCATCGGCCAGGAGATCGGGGTAACGCCTATCCAGGTGGCCGCGGCCTACGGAGTGCTGGCCAACGGCGGCATGCTCATGAAGCCCTATCTCGTCTCGCAGATCGTGGACCAGGACGGCGGGATTGGGAAAAAATTTGCGCCGCAGCCTGTCGGCCGGGCCATCTCAAAAGAGACCTGCGCAAAAGTGAGTCTCATGCTGCAACGGGTCATCGCTTCCGGCACGGGCAGGCAGGCGAAACCTACGGGCTACAGCGCGGCGGGAAAAACCGGCACGGCCCAGAAGATCGATGCGAAAACCGGCCTGTATTCGAAAAAAGAATATGTCAGTTCTTTTGTCGGCTTCGTGCCGGCAGCGTCGCCGAAGCTCGTGATCCTCGTGCTGGTCGATACTCCCGAAGGAGACATCTACGGCGGCACGGTGGCGGCGCCGGTGTTCCGGGCCGTGGCGGAACAGGGCCTGGCCTATCTGCAGGTGGCGCCCGATGATGCGGGAGGCGACATGCTCCTGGTGGACCGATGAAGCTCAGTGAATTGCTGACCACGGCATTGCAGGTCGCGCTGCCCCCGCACTCTCCGGACAGCGAGGTTGTTGCCCTTTCCCAGGACTCCCGGACGATCACTGCCGGGTCGCTCTTTGTGGCCGTGCGGGGATTTAACTCGGACGGCCATCAGTTTATTCCGCAGGCCCTGGCGCAGGGTGCTGTCGCGGTCATTGCCGAGGAACAGCGGGATGCGTCGGGCACGGGCGCTGCTCCGGTTATAACGGTTCCGGATTCCCGCGCTGCTCTTGCGCGCCTTGCAACGGTCTTTTACGGCAGGCCTTCTGAACGGCTCAAGCTTATCGGCATCACCGGCACGAAGGGCAAAACGACCACGAGCTATCTGGTCAGGTCCATCATCGAAGCCGCTGGCCACCGCACCGGGCTCATCGGCACCATCGACTATCGCGTGGGGGACAAGGTATATCCCGCGCCGAACACGACGCCCGAGTCTCTGGACCTGCAAAGGCTTCTGGCTGAGATGGTGAACGAGCGCGTCGGTTATTGCGTCATGGAGGTTTCCTCCCATGCCCTGGCGCTGGGCCGCATTGACGGCTGCGTGTTCGAGGCCGCCCTTTTCACGAACCTGGCGCGGGACCACCTGGATTTTCATAAGGACCTCGGGTCCTATTTCCGGGCAAAGCTCCGGCTGTTCACGGACCTTGCCGCGGACAAGACCGCGGTGGTCAATAAAGACGATGCGAGATCTCTGGAGATCATCGGAAAAACGAAAGCGAAGGTCTCTACCTACGGCATGTCCGATCAGGCCGATATTCATCCGAAGAAGGCAATCGGCCACGGCATCGGAGGCCTCTCTTTTCACGTGCATACGCAAATCGGCACGGTCGCGGTGGAGTCGCCGCTTATCGGGAAACACAATGTTTATAATATCCTCGCCGCCATCGGCGTTGGTCTGTCCCAGGGCTTTAGCGCGGCAACGATCAGCCGGGGTATAGCGGCCATGAAGGCCGTGCCGGGCAGAATGGAAAAGGTGGATGCCGGGCAGCCTTTCAGCGTCATTGTGGACTACGCACATACCGAAGATTCGCTGGCGAAGCTGCTTGATGCTGTCCGGGAAATAGCAACCGGCAGGGTGATCACGCTGTTCGGCTGCGGCGGAGACCGGGACCGGACCAAGCGGCCCGCCATGGGCGCTGTTGCGGCGGACCGGAGCGACCTTGCGATCGTCACCACGGACAATCCGAGGACCGAAGACCCGCGGGCCATCATCACTGAAATAGAAAGCGGCATGATCGTTTCGGGGCGCAGGATCGCTTCACCGGCGGAAGCATACAGCGCCATTCCCGGGAAAACGCCTTATCTGGTCATTCCCGACCGTGCCGAGGCGATCAGCGCGGCGATCATGCTTGCACAATCCGGGGACGTCGTCGTGCTTGCCGGCAAGGGGCACGAGGATTACCAGATCGTCGGCAACGCCAGGCGCCACTTCGACGACCGTGAGGTCGCGCGGGAAGCGATATTGAAATCAAGCAATGAACGACGCTGAGAAAAAGAAACTGATTGGAGTGCTCGAAAGGATCGAGGCAATGGAAATCAAGGGCGTATCCATAGACTCCCGGAAGATCAGGGAAGGCGAGCTCTTTGTCGCGATCAAGGGCGACCGCTTCGACGGACACGACTTCGTCCCCGAGGTGATGAAAAAGGGCGCCTGGGGCGCGATCGTCGACCGGTCCGTGCTGGAAGCGCGGTTCGGGAAGTTCGGCGGGCTCTCGAACATCATCCCGGTGGAAGACACGCTGCGG
>JAYTJE010000017.1:0-5583 GCA_043731355.1 Nitrospirota bacterium | reverse complement strand
ACCGAAGATCAGCGATGCAGGCAAGGCGCCCAGACCGACGACTAAGTGGTAGAGACCGAAGGCGGACCCGCGGAGATACGATGGAGCAAAGTCCGCAACGAGCGCCTTTTCAGCACTCTCGGTCAGGCCGAAGTATATGCCGTACACCGCGAACAGCGCCCAGACGTGCCAGTTCTGGGTTGCCGCGCCAAAAGCCGCATACACCAGGGCATAGACCACCCAGCCGGTGACGATCACTTTCTTTCTGCCGATGCGGTCGGAGATTATGCCGCCCGGGATTGAGAAGCCCATCTTCACGATATGGAGCACGACCCAGATCATGGGTAGAAGCGCAACGCGCACACCGAGCTGCTGCGCCCGGAGCAAAAGGAAGGCATCGGTCGAATTGCCGAGCGTAAAGATGAGAATGATGACCAGGTATTTTTTAAAACCCGGGGGCATCTCGTTCCAGGCGGCGCGGAAGTTAAAGGTTGTCTTCGATGCCTCACGAACCGGTCCGGCCTGTTTCTCCTTCAGCCCGAAAAACAGCAGGACCACGGCAAGGATGCCGGGAATGACCGAGAGCAGAAAAATGGTCTTGAGGTCGTCGTGGAACACGAGCAGCAGCGCGGTGGCCGCAAGCGGCCCGATGATGGCGCCGCTGTGGTCCATGGCGCGGTGAAAACCATAGGCCAGGCCGCGGGCTTCGATCGGCGTCGAGTCGGCGATGATGGCGTCGCGCGGCGAGGTCCTTAAGCCCTTGCCCACGCGGTCCGAGAACCGGAGCGCGAGCACCTGGAGCCAGGACGCTGAAAAAGCGATGAGCGGCCTGATGACGTTTGAAATGGTATAGCCGGCAACGATCCAGCCCTTGCGCTTCTTCACGCGGTCCGACCAGTACCCGGAGTAGAGTTTCAATAACGACGCAGTGGTCTCGGCAATGCCTTCGATGATTCCGAGCGCCGCCGGGCCCGCGCCGAGCACGGCCGTCAGAAACACCGGCAGCAGCGGATAGATCATCTCGGAAGCGCCGTCGTTCAGCAGGCTGACAAAGCCCAGGATAACGACGTTGCGGGTAAGGCCTTTGCGCCAGCCGGAAGCGGTTGTTTTCGGTTTAGGTATCATGGGAAGGGACTTTACCTGAGTTGCGCCTTTTTTTCAAGCGAAACCCGGAGCGCCGCGTCGTGGTGTCGCGGTGAGAAGGGAAAGATCACCGCAGCGTCTCAAGGAAGGTAAAGATAAATATCGTCACACTGATGTAGCCGTTCATGTTGAAGAATGCCATGTCGAGCTTGGAGAGGTCGTTTTCTTTTACGAGAGTATGTTCGTAAACGATCAGGCAGAACGCAATGACGACGCCGGAATAATACAACAAACCCAGGGAGCATAAAAATCCGAGCCACACGAGTGCCGCCATGGTAACGGCATGCGACGCGCGGGAGCTCCAGAGCGAGCGGCGAACGCCGAAACGCTGGGGAATGGAGTGCAGGCCCGCCTTGACGTCGAACTCGCGGTCCTGCAGCGCATAGAGCACGTCGAACCCGAGGAGCCAGAACAGGACCGCCGCGCCGAGAACGAGCGCCGCGCCTTCGATCCGGCCGGTGACCGCGATCCAGGCGCCGATCGGCGCCAGGCTTATGGCGAGGCCGAGGAACGCATGCGACAGGAAGGTGAAGCGTTTGGTATACGAATAGAAGAACACGACTGCGAGCGCGATCGGTGAAAGGTAAAAACTGAGCGGATTCAGCATAAAGGCCGCGAAGAGCAAAAGGGCCGAAGAGAGCGCGGTAAAGACCAGCACCTGCGGCGGCGTCACCAGCCCCATCGGCAGGGCGCGTATTTTCGTGCGCGGGTTCGCGGCGTCGAACGTACGGTCGGCCCAGCGGTTGAAGCCCATGGCCGCCGACCGCGCGCCGATCATGGCGACGGTGATCCAGAGGACCTGGCGGCCGGTCGGCAGTCCCCTGGCCGCAAGCAGCGCTCCGGTGAAAGCAAAGGGCAGGGCGAAGATGGTGTGTTCGAACTTGATCATCTCAAGGATGATCTTGATCTTGTTGAGCATGGGACTCCTTAAAAATCAATTCGTGTTGACGTTTTGCCGCTTCCCCCACTCCTCGATCTTTTTCCTGATCTCGGGCATGGCCTTCTGCGTCGCCTCGATCCCCGCCTGCATAGGGGATTTGGCTGCACGACAGCAGACTATTTTATCGCCTTCTTCATATCCTGGTCAGCCTGCTTCCATCCTTTTTTGGCAGCCTTGTCAATGGCCTTCACGTCCTTCTTCGCTTTCTGATGCACCGGCTTGAACACTTTCTTGGCGTTCTTGTCGACCTCTTTCACCACCTTCTTCATACCCTGGTGAACTTCCTTGAAGCCCTCTTTTGCCTCATTGGCAAAAGTCAGGACCGGGGACAGGAATAAGATCAAAGCAAGTACGATCGTTAATCTCCGCATATCCACCTCCTTGCACCGCATGGTGTCGAACGCTGACAACATACCGTGATGAGAAGAAATTGTCAATATTGATTGACTCTTCCGCCCATTTTGCCTACACTGAAAAGAGAACATGTTCACAATACATGTCTAAAGGAGACGCCATGACGAAACTGCCGAATCAGTACCTCACGAACCAAAAGCGCTACAAAGGGCTTATGAAAGCCGTGGAGAATCTGGGGAAAGCGACAAAAGCGGCGGGGCCGCTGAATAAAAAGACCTCGGAGCTGGTCCAGCTTGCCGCTGCCGCCTCGGTCCGTTCGGAAGGCTCGGTGCATTCCCATACCCGGAGGGCGCTGGCCGCCGGAGCGAAGCCCGAGGAAATCCGCCATGCCGTGGTCCTGCTCACGAGCATCATCGGCTTCCCCTCGGTCTCTGCGGCGCTCACCTGGGTCGATGATGTGCTTGAGAAGAAGCGGCTGCTGTAACCGCACCGGCGCTCTGCTGATCACCCACGAATGAAACAGCTCGTTTTCATAGGCGACTCATTGACCGCAGGGGGCGATTGGCAGCGCTGGTTCCCCGACTACGCCGTGACCAACCTCGGCATCTCAGGAGAAACCGTCGAGGGCCTGCTGGCCCGGAGAGCCCGCATCCGCGCGCAGGTCGAAAACCCCGACACGCTCTTCCTCATGACCGGCATCAACAACATCGCGAGCGAGCAATACGACATCATCGACCCCTATCGCGAGATCGTGCGCAACCTCACCACCTGGTACAAACAGTCAACCGTCGTGATCCAGAGCATCCTGCCCGTTGAGCTGACCTGGATCAGTCCTGAAGTGATCAGGGACACGAACCGCCAGCTTAAGCAGATCGCGAAGGAATATAGCGCGGAGTATCTTGATGTCTATGGCGCCTTCGTCGATGATCAGGGCAACCCGGAGATCGGATATCTCCAGGATGACGGGGTACATCTCGGCAGCAAGGGGTATGCAGCGTGGGCGAAGGAAGTGGCGGGGTTTCTGAAAAGGTAGGTCAGAAGTCCAGCGGGCTTTTCCGCTCTTTCATGGTCTTACTCGGCACGCAATGCGTATAGATCATCGTCGTCCTGACATCGGCATGGCCGGGCATTTCCTGGATCGTGCGAAGGTTCACCACCAGATTGTGGGGCTGGGTAAGATGTTTGAGCGCCGCATCAATCTCGTTCCGCGTCAGAACCACGGGTATGTAGTTCGACCGCTTTGCGCGCGGAATATCCTTGTGGTCGCCGAAATCCTTTTTCAGGATATGCCGGTACAGGAAGAGGATCGCATTGAACGCCTGATTTTGCGTCGAGGCCGCAACTTTGCGCAAGCTTGTGGATGACTTCATCCCACTCCGGCGAGGCCGTCTTCACGCGAAAGCGCATCTCATCGTACCGCCGCCCGGACCGGGCTGTCTTGGCAATCGTCCCCGTTGTTGCGCCAGCACCGGAGGCCGGTCCTTCCGCGTGGACAACCGCGGCTTGCTGGACAGCAGTACTCGCCGACATATCCGATTTTTGTGAGGCCGACGAAGAGACAGCGGTCGTCCCGCGAGCTTCCCCGCTACCCCGCTTTACCAAAACGGGCGTTGCCTTGGGCTGCGAGGTAAAAAAGAACGAGATCGCCTGCGCGGCCTCATTCATCTGCCCGTCTGTCTGCTCAAGTCCGTATTTTGGAACACGATAACCGGGCGCACCCTGCCCTGCTCTGAACCTTTCACCGGGTCGAGATCAACCAGAAACACGTCGCCGGTTTTCGGATGCGAAGCGGTCACTTCCTGGAGTCCTCCTCATCAAGGATTTTATCCCATTCATCCATTCCCGCCTCGGCCATTCCCTCGAAGCGCAGCCTATCTTCGGGCGTTGCCGTGGGCGACGCTGTGAAGACGTTTATGTCGATGTTCAAAGCGACGGCGATTTTTTGCAGCGTGGCTAAGGTTGGTATATGAACCCCTTTTTCAAGGCGGGCGATATTCGGACGGGCAATCCCTGCTTTGGCGGCGAGATCCTCTTGTCGTAACCCCTGCCGCTCCCTGGCTTCACGCACTCTCTGCGCAACAGCCCAGGCAATGACTCTGTCGGGTTCTTCTTCGAGGCGTATGCGGAATTTTCTGACGGGGGAAGAAACCTCGCGGACATATCGTTTATCCAGCGCCGCCACTCTCTTTTCCGCAGTTGCGCTGAAATTGCTCTCAAAGATGGCGCGCGCGGCGTCCGTGGTCAAGCGTATATACTGTTTTTGTTTCCTGCTGATTTCCATCAACGTAAGGTTCATTTCGCCGCTCCGCTCTTAGCTTGTACGTGCGGCCTCTTCCGCGCAACGCGCACCGTATTTCCGCCCGTCGTCACGCTGGACATCATTTCTTTTAAGAGCCGGTTATTCATGGAGACAAGCTCTTCGTTCGCCCGTTTCAATTCAAGGCATTTGTTGGAGACCTGCCGTTCACGCACCACCATGTTGCCGTAGTGCCGCTTGAGTTCGGCGGTGTAGGCCTTTAAAGCCTCATGCTGCTGCTCAAGGTCTTTTTTCGATGCCAGCTGAAAAATGTTTGTTATCAAACTTCCAAAGGCGACAAGGCCGAGAATGTCCTCGCCTTCCCCGGTTTTCATGACTGTTTTTGTCGGCATGGCGCACCTCCTAATACCTACAATGTATCAGACTTGATACATCATGTCAATACAGTTCTGTTCTTAACAACTACTCTTCCAGGAACCCTTAGCAGGAACCATTAGGGTCAGGTCTTGCGGCTTGACAATTCTCTTCTCTTTTGCTATTGCTATTGTTGTTTCATGTCCCATCCTCGCCGCATAGAATATCCCGGCGCAGTCTACCACATAACATCACGCGGTAATGAGAAAAGGCCGGTTTTCAAAGACGATACTGTAGGAGAAGAAAGCTTTGTTGACAGGCTGGTTGATCATCTCAGGAGGCGCAAAGACATCCCTAAGCTTCCACGGAGCCAGCGGTATGCGCACCGGCCGGCGCTGGAGAAGCTCTTCAGCACGTCCGCACAAGCGGACCCGCGGAAGAGGCGGGGGGGCGATAATCAAGGCAGTCGAGGAGTATGGGTATCGTCAGCAGGAAGTTGCCGAGCATCTGTGTCTTCACTACTCCTCAATCAGCCGCATTGTGTTGTGAAAGGCGA